>VBEK01000040.1 GCA_005889135.1 Chloroflexota bacterium | reverse complement strand
CGAAGGCCACGCTCGTCCTCAACCTCTTCCGCGACCAGCTCGACCGCTACGGCGAGCTGGAGACGATCGCGAAGAAGATCGAGAAGGCGCTGAGCGCGCTGCCCGACGACGCGCACGTGATCCTCAACGCCGACGATCCGCGCGTGGCCGAGATCGGTCTCAGCCTGCCGCACAAACCCACGTGGTTCGGCCTCGACGACCTGGCCGTCGCCGGCGAGCAGCTCCCGCACGCCGCCGACGCGCGCACCTGTCCGCGCTGCGGGGCGAGTCTCTTGTTCGACGCCGTGTACGTCGGCCACGACGGCGTCTATCGCTGCCCCACCGGAGACTTTGCGCGGCCCCAGCCCGACCTCACCGCGACCGACATCGTCCTCGACGGCTTCGACAGCCTGATGCTGACGATCGAGGGCACGCGCATCGCGATGCCGCTCGGCGGGCTCTACAACTGCTACAACGTCCTCGCCGCCTACGCGACCGCGTGCAGCCTCGGCCTCGACGGCCGGTACATCGCCGAGCGCCTGAAGACCTTCCGGGCGGCGTTCGGCCGCCAGGAGCGAATCGAGTTCCGCGGCCGCCGCCTCGTCCTGGTCCTGAGCAAGAACCCCGCGGGCTTCAACGAGACCGTGCGCACGGCGGTCGAGCTCGCGCGCGGCGAGAACTTCCTCATCGGCCTCAACGATCGCAAGGCGGACGGAACGGACGTCTCGTGGATCTGGGACGTCGACTTCGAGCAGCTGAAAGGCAGAGCCAAGCTCGTCATCCCCGCGGGAGTGCGCGCGCACGACCTCGCGGTCAGGCTCAAGTACGCGGGCGTTGAGGCGCAGCCGCCGGAGACCGACCCCGGCAAGGCGCTCGACGCGCTCGTCAAGCAGACCAATGAGGGCGACACCACCTACCTGCTGTGCACCTACACAGCGATGCTCGACCTCCGCGCCGAGCTCGTGAGGCGCGGGTGGGCGCAGCCATACTGGGAAACATGAAGTTCACCATCGGGTGGCTGTACCCCGACCTGATGAACATCTACGGCGACCGCGGCAACATCCTCACGCTGCTCCGGCGCGCGCAGTGGCGCGAGCTCGACGCGAGCGTCGTCGAGCTGCAGCGCGGTCGCGCGAAGAACATGGACGACGTCGACGTCTTTTTCTTCGGCGGCGGCCAGGACCGCGAGCAGGCGCTCATCTACGAGGACCTGCGCGAGCACAAGCAAGACCAGCTGCAGCAGGCGGTGAAGAACGGGGCGCAGATCCTCGCCGTCTGCGGCGGCTACCAGCTGCTCGGGCACTACTACCAGACCGCCGAAGGCGAGCGCTACGACGGCATCGGCCTTATCGACGTCACGACGCAGGCGGGCAAGAAGCGCTTCATCGGCGACGTCGTCGTGCAGACGAGCATCGAGGGGCTCACGCCGAGCACCCTCGTCGGCTTCGAGAACCACAGCGGGCGCACCTTCCTCGGCCCCAACGCCAGGCCGCTGGGCAAGGTGCTGACCGGCAAGGGCAACAACGGCAGTGACAAGACCGAGGGCGCCGTCCAATCAATGGGCGGCGGCATCATCGGCACCTACCTGCACGGGTCGCTGCTGCCGAAGAACCCGCACCTGGCCGATCACCTGATCGGCGAAGCGCTCAGGCGACGGGGCGACGGCGCCCTTTCGAAGCTCGACGACTCGGAGGAGCTGGCCGCGCACGGCTGGATCCTGCAGCGCGCGCAACGACGGTAGTCCGCAACCCGTTTCCTCCATTCGCTCCGACCACCGCCGGGCGCTTCGGCGCCAGCGCCTCGCGCAGCACCTGGTCGATCGACTCCAGCATCACGAACTGCATCTGCTTGCGCAGGTCGGCGGGGATATCGTCGAGATCGGCCTCGTTGTGCGCCGGCATCAGCACCCGGCGCAGGCCGGCGCGATGCGCGCCCAGCACCTTCTCCTTGATGCCGCCGATCGGCAGCACGCGGCCGCGCAGCGTGATCTCGCCCGTCATCGCCACGTCGTCACGCACCGGCCGGCCGGTGAGGATCGACGCCATCGCCGTCAGCACTGTCACGCCGGCCGACGGCCCTTCCTTCGGCTGCGCCCCCGCGGGCACGTGGACGTGGATGTCGTTCTTGTCGAACAGCGCGCGGTCGATGCCGACGTCGTCGGCGCGCGACTTGAGGTAGGAGAGGGCGGCCGCCGCCGACTCCTTCATCACCTCGCCGAGCTGCCCCGTCAGCTTCAGCTCGCCCTTGCCCGGGGTGAGCGTGGCCTCGACGAAGATGATCTCGCCGCCGGTCGGCGTCCAGACCAGGCCGGTGGCGATGCCAGGCCGGTCGATGCGCTCGGCCACGTCGTCGAAGAAGCGTCGCTTGCCCAGCGCCGCGCGCACCTTCTTCGTGTCGTCGACCTTCTTCAGGCGCTTGCCCGAGGCGATCTCGGCCACGTCGCGGCGAATGAGCGAGGCGATCTCGCGCTCCAGGTTGCGCACGCCTGCCTCGCGCGTGTACTCGCGGATGATCAGCCGGATCGCCTCCTCCGAGATCTCGACCTCGCCCTCGTTCAGCCCGTGGGCGACGAGCTGCTTGGGGATCAAAAAGCGCCTGGCGATCTGCACCTTCTCCTCCTCGGTGTAGCCGGAGAGGTGCAGCACCTCCATGCGGTCCCGCAGCGCGGGCGGGATGGTCTCCAGGGAGTTGGCGGTGGTGATGAACATGACCTTCGACAGGTCGAAGGGCACGTCGAGGTAGTTGTCGCGGAAGTCCTTGTTCTGCTCCGGGTCCAGGACCTCGAGCAGCGCTGAGGACGGGTCGCCGCGCCAGTCCGCGCCGATCTTGTCGACCTCGTCGAGCATGAAGACCGGGTCGTTCGACTCGGCGCGGCGGATGGCCTGCAGGATGCGCCCGGGCATGGCCCCGATGTAGGTGCGCCGGTGGCCGCGAATCTCCGCCTCGTCGTGCACGCCGCCGAGGGAGGCGCGGGCGAACTTGCGTCCCATGGCGCGCGCGATCGACTGGCCGAGCGAAGTCTTGCCCACACCCGGCGGGCCGACGAAGCACAGGATGGGCTCGCGGCCGCGGTCCGTCGAGCCGCGCTGCTGCTTGAGGCGCCGCACCGCCAGGTGCTCGACGATGCGCTGCTTGACCTTGTCGAGGTCGTGGTGGTCGGCGTCCAGGATCTGGCGCGACTTCTTGACGTCGACCTCGGCGCCGGTGGACACGTTCCAGGGCAGCGAGACCATCAGCTCGAGGTAGGTGCGGATCACCGACGATTCGGGCGACGCCGAGGGGATGCGCTCCAGGCGCCCGATCTCCCGGTCGGCCTCGCGCCTGGCCTCGGCCGGCAGCCCCGCCTTCTCGATCCGTTCGCGGAGCTCGCTGAGCTCGGCGTGCTCGGAGTCGAGCTCGCCCAGCTCGCGCTGGATGGCCTTGAGCTGCTCGCGCAGGAAGTACTCGCGCTGCGCCTTGCCCATCTGCTCCTCGGCCTGGGTCTGGATCTTGCGGCCGAGCTCCAGCACCTCCAGCTCGTGCGACATGTGGCCGAGCAGCCGCTCGAGCTTCGCCTTGGAAGAGTCGAGCTCGAGGATCTCCTGGCGCTGCTCGGTCGTGAGCCGGATGTGATTGGCGATGTAGTACGCCAGGTGCAGGGGGTCGTCGATCGCGCCCGCGGCGCCGGCGAGCTCAGCGGGGAGGTGCGGCGCGAGCGAGACGAGCTGCTGGAACGACGCGATCGCGCGGCGCATCAGCGCCTCGCGCTCGATGGTCAGGATGTCCTCGGACTGCTCGGGCAGCATCTCCACCGCGCAGGTGAGGAACGGGTCCTCCGACTCGGCCTCGACCAGCCGGATGCGGCGCAGGCCGAGGACGGCGAGCTGCACCGTGCCGTCGGGGAGCTTGAGCAGGTGCTGGACGCGCACCATCGTCCCGACGTGGTGGATGTCTTTGAAGTCGACCTCCTCCTGCGCCTCGTCGAGCTGCGTCGCGACCGCGATGTGGCGCTCCACTCCCGAGAGGTCCTCGAGCAGCTGGAGCGACTTCTTGCGCCCGACCGAGAGCGGGATGAAGATGCGCGGGAACACCACCGTCGACTTCAGCGGCAGGACCGGAAGGTGCGACGGCACCGCGCCTTCGAGGTTGGTGGCCGGGACCTCGCTCACAAGAAGGTGATGCTACGCCCTGCCGCTGGCGAGCTCGGCCGGAACTGCTGGCATAATCGGCCTGAGCTGAGCCAGATCCTGACCGCCGTCATCCTCGCCGCCGGCCTAGGCACGCGCATGCGGTCGCGGACTCCCAAAGTCCTCCATCCCATCTGCGGCCGGCCCATGATCGACTGGGTCCTCGAGGCGGTCAACGAGGCCGGCGTGAAGCACGTCACGGTGATCGCCAACCCCCACCACGCCGACGTCGCCGCCCATCTCGACGGGCGTGTCGAGGTCGTTTACCAGCGCGACCCGAAAGGCACTGCCCACGCCCTGCGCCAGGTCCCCGCGGGCAACCTGCGCGGCCGCGACGTCCTGGTCGTCAACGCCGACTCCCCGGTCCTGACGGCCGCGAGCGTGCTCAAGGTCCTCCAGGCGCACCAGGAGTCTGACGCCCCGGCAACGATCGCCAGCGTCGAGGATCCGTCGCGCGACGATGGCCGCATCGTCCGCGGCAAGGACGGCTCCCTGGAGAAGATCGTCGAGCGCAAGGAGGCCACGCCCGAGCAGCGCGCCAAGGTGCACGAGATCAACGTCGGCCTCTACTGCTTCGACGGCAGCCGGCTCGCGGACGAGCTGGAGAAGGTCACCGACGACAACAGCTCCGGCGAGTTCTACCTGACCGACATCTTCCGCCACCTTCGGCCGGTGTCGGTGGTCAAGCTCGACGATGCCGCGGAGGCGATGGGGATCAACGATCGCGTCGACCTGGCGAAGGCCACCGAGGTGCTGCGCCGCCGCCTGCTCGAGCAGCACATGCGCGAGGGCGTCACGGTCGTCGATCCGGAGTCGACGTTCATCGACTCCACGGTGACCATCGGCCAGGACACTGTCATCGAGCCGTTCACCGTGCTCAAGGGCGACACCCACATCGGCGCCGAGTGCCACATCGGCCCGCACGTATACATAGAGGACGCGAGGATCGGCGACCGCTCCGACTGCGGCCCGTTCGCCAAGCTCCGGCCCGGCACCGAGGTCGCCGAGGACGTGCACATCGGCAGCTTTGCCGAGCTCGTGCGCACGAAGGTCGGACCGCGCAGCCGCGTGCCGCACGTCTCTTACCTCGGCGACACTGACCTGGGCGCCGACGCCAACATCGGCGCCGGTACGATTACGGCCAACTTCGACGGGGTGAACAAGAACCGCACCGAGATCGGCGACGGTTCCTTCGTCGGCGTGGACACGATGCTGGTGGCGCCCGTCAAACTGGGCAAGCAATCGCGCACCGGGGCGGGCTCGGTGGTGACCAAGGACATCCCGGACGGCGCGACAGCGGTCGGAGTTCCCGCTAGGGTGGTACGGAGAAAGCCGGTTGATAGGTAGGCTGCAGACGGCGGTGGAGTACACGAGCGCCGAGAGCTCGCCCTGGGGCGAGCTCAAGCTCATCTCGGGCAGCGCCAACATGGACCTCGCCGGAAAGATCGCCGAGATCCTCGACGTCCAGCTCACCGACCCGCGGCTGCGCAGCTTCCCGGACGGCGAGATCAACGTCAAGATCGAGGACTCCATGCGCGGTCACGACGTTTTCGTGATCCAGCCCACCTCGCCGCCCGTCAACGACCACTACATGGAGCTCTTCATCATCCTCGACGCCCTGCGCCGCGCCTCGGCGGGCCGGGTGACCGCGGTCATCCCTTACTTCGGGTACGCGCGCAAGGAGCGCAAGACGCAGCCGCGCGAGCCCATCTCGGCCAAGCTGATGGCGAACTTCATCACCCTTGCCGGCGCCGACCGGCTGCTGCTGTTCGACCTCCACGCGGAGGCCATCGAGGGGTTCTTCGACGTGCCGACGGACCACCTGTCGCCGCACCGCATCTTCTCCGAGCACCTGAAGACGCTGGGCCTGAAGCAGATCACGATCGTCGCCCCCGACGCCGGGGGAGGACGCCGGGCCGAGGCCGTCGCCAACGACCTGGGCGCGCCGATCGCGTTCGGCTACAAGCGCCGGCCCGACGAGCAGTCGGTGGAGGTGATCGCGATCTCAGGCGACGTCAAGGGCCGTGACTGCGTGGTGGTCGAGGACATCATCACCACGGGCAGCACGGTCTCCCAGCTGGCAACCGCCCTGCGCCAGCAGGGCGCCAATCGGGTTCTCATCGCAGCGACGCACCCGGTGCTGAGCGGCAACGCGATGGACAGGCTGCGCAAAGCCGATGTCGAAGAGGTGATCGTGACCGACACGGTGCCCATCCCGTCCGAGAAGATGGACTCGCGTCTCAAGGTGCTGTCGGTGGCGCCGTTGCTCGCTGAAGCGATCATCCGGGTGCACGAGAACCGGAGTGTCAGCGAGCTCTTCCGCTAGGTAGTCCCCGGCGATGAGCGCGCAGAACTGGATGGAGGTCCTCCTCCTGGCGGCGTGCCTCGTGCTGGCCGGGCTGGCCAGCGGCACGGAGACCGCGCTCACGTCGGTCGGGCGTCTTCGCGTGCGCTACCTGGCCGAGCAGGGGAGCAGGGCCGCGGCTACGCTGCAGCGGCTGCGCGCCGACCCGAACCGGTTCCTCTCCACGGTCCTGTTCACCAACACGCTCGCGCTCATCCTGGCCTCGACGGCGACGGCGCTCCTGAGCGAGGACGTGTTCGCGCAGTGGGGCGTGCCCGAGGGATTGCGGCTGTGGCTCTCGCTCCTCGTCTCGGTGATGCTCTCGGTCTTGCTCCTGATCCTCGCCGAGGTCACGCCCAAGACGCTTGCCCTGGCGCACGCCGAGCGGGTGGCGCTCCTGGCGGCCGTGCCGGTGGACCGCCTGGCGACGTTCCTGAGCCCGATCCTGTGGGCGGTGACGATCATCTCCCGGGCTCTCACCGGCGGCCGCGCCGCGCGCGCCCCGTACCTGACCGAGGAAGAGCTGATCACGGCGCTGCACGTCTCCGAGGAGGCGGGCGTGATCGAGGAGCAGGAGCACCAGATGATCCACGGGATCATCGAGATCGGAGACAAGACCGTGCGCGAGATCATGATCCCGCGCACCGACATCGTCGCCGTCCCGCACGACGCCGGGCTGCGCGAGGTCGTGCGCCTGTTCAAAGAGCACCGGCACACGCGCATGCCTGTCTACGAGATCGACATCGACCACGTCATCGGCCTCATCCACACCAAAGATCTGCTCCTCTTCTACACGCTGTCCAGCTCGCAGAAGTTCGACATGGACAAGGTGCTGCGGCCGATCGAGTTCACGCCCGAGCAGAAGAAGGTCGACGAGCTGCTGAACGAGATGCGAACGAAGAAGCAGCACATGATGATCGTCGTCGACGAGTACGGCGGCACCGCCGGCATGGTCACGCTCGAGGATCTGCTCGAGGAGATCGTGGGCGAGATCCGCGACGAGTACGACACGGGTGAGCAGGACCTGTTGACCATGCTGAACGAGCACGAGGCGCGCGTGGACGCGGGCTTTCCTCTCGAGGAGCTCAACGAGCGCCTTCGCCTTGGCCTCGAAGAGTCCGGCGACTACGACTCGGTCGGGGGCTACGTGCATGCGATGCTCGGCAAGATCGCGCAAGAGGGCGACTCGTTTCGCTCCGGGCGCGCGAAGTGGATCGTGGAGAAGGTGAAGGGGCGGCGGATCGAGACCGTGCGCCTCACAAGCGAAGATTCGTGGCCGGACCCGTCGCTGGAAGGCTCGACACACGAGACCATGGAGGAGCGAACTGGCCACATATCGTGACCGCGCCGTCGTGCTTCGCAAGCTCGACTACGGCGAGGCCGACCGCATCTTCACGCTGCTGACGCAGACGCATGGCAAGGTGGGCGCGATCGCCAAGGGTGTGCGCAAGCCCTCGTCCAAGCTGGGTCCGTCGCTGGAGCTGTTCGGGCACGTCGACGTGCTGCTGGCGAAGGGTCGGGGGGAGCTCGACGTGGTGGCGCAGGTGTCGCGCATCCCGGGCTACCGGATCGAGGGCGACGTGGTGCGGATGGCGCACGCGGCCTTGATCGCCGAGCTGGCCGAGCGAGTATGCGAGGACCGGCACCCGCTCGACGGGGTCTACGAGCTGGCGGTGATGGCCCTGGGCGAGCTCTCGCGCGAGTCGGACCCGCGCCGGGCGTCGGCGTGGTTCTTGATGACGGCCCTGGACCTGCTCGGGTACGCGCCCCAGCTGG
>VBEK01000039.1 GCA_005889135.1 Chloroflexota bacterium | reverse complement strand
GCCCGCCGGCCGCGTGGTCAGATGGGGATAACTCTTAGGGGAGGTGGACGTCTATGGCTACAGCCACGGCCAGCCTGACCGTCGAGGAGCGGCTTGCCCGGGGCCCGATCTTACGGGGAGACACTCGCACCCTCGTCGGCTCTCTCTTGCTCGCGGTTGCGTTCTCGGCCAACATGCAGATCACCGAGCGCCTGGACCAGATCTGGACGGGCGGCCTTGGTGTTCCGCTAGGCCACACGTTTGCCCAGCTGTGGTGGCCCACCGCGGCGATCTACTTCGGGCTGACTGGCGCGTTGATCGTCGCCAACTTCAACCCGATCATCGCCGTGTTGAGCGCGACCCACCCGCTGGCATGGTCGTTCTTCTTCCTCAACATGGCTGAGCTCATCCCCCTCGCGTTCCTGTTCCGAGCCCACCTGCAGCGCAACCCTGACATCGGCCTGGTCCCATTCCTCATCTACGTCTCGGCGGCCGACCTGTTCGTCAACATCGTGCAGGCGATAGGTCTCTACGTCGTGGTGCTGAAGCTCGGCTTCGGCCAGATCGTGGTCCTCTTCTTCTGGCAGTGGTTGATGGCCTCGATCATCGGCGGACCGATGGGCTATGCCTTCTATCGCGCGGTCCGGCGCGCCGGCGTTTTCCAGTGAGGTTGTGAGATGAACCAGAACATCGTCTGGGCGATCGTCGGCGGCGTGATCGTCGCCATCATCGGCGTCCTGTTCCTGTACCTCGGCTCCACGGGCGCGATGCCGACGGCCTTCGGCCTCTTCGACATGAACAACCTCGGAGTCCGCGCGGTCGTGACCATCATCCTGATCGCCGCCGCGGTCGGGCTGTTCTTCGCCTACCGCAGCGTTGCGGGCAAGCCGAGAAGCTAAGCAAGACGCCAGCATCCGCCATGGATCCCATAACCCTGGACGGGGTCGGCTTCGCCTTCCCCGGCCTACAGCCGCTGCTGCGTGACGTGAACCTGAAGGTCGGCGAGGGCGAGGTGGTCGCCCTCGTTGGACCGACAGGTTGCGGGAAGTCGACGCTGCTGCACATCTGCGCCGGCGTGATCCCGCACTTCATCACAGGCGAGTTGACCGGCGAGGTCCACATCTTCGGCACCAACACGAAGGAGACCTCGCTGGCCAGGATCGCGGCCGACATCGGCACGGTGACCCAGGACCCTGAGAACCAGCTCTTCAACCTCATCGTTGCCGACGAGATCGCGTGGGGGATGGAGAACCGCGGCTTTGAGCGCGCCGAGATCCGCCGCGGTCTCGACGGTGCACTCGAGTTCTTTCGCATCCCGCATCTGCGTGACCGGATCACCTACGACCTCAGCGGCGGCGAGAAGCAGAGGGTCGTGCTGTCGGCCAACTACGCGCCGGCCCCCAGGCTCTTCATCCTCGACGACCCGACCTCGCAGCTGGACCCGATCGGCGCCCAGCAGGTGCTGACCGGGATCCAGGCGCTCGCCGAGAGCGGTCACACGATCCTGGTCGTGGAGTCGAAGCTGGAGGAGATCTGGTCGCTGGTCGACCGCGTGCTCCTCCTCCACAACGGAACCATCGAGCTCGACGCACCGCGCGCGGAGCTCGACCGTCACCTCGACGCCTTCATCGAGGCCAACGTGCCGCTGCCGCAGCTGGTCGAGCTCGGGGCGCGGCTGCGCGAGCGCGGGGTCTCGGTTCCCGCGCTGCCGCCAGACCCCGACGGGGCGGCGGCGCTGCTCGACGGCGTGCGCGTCACGGCGGCGCCGGCCCACGAACCGGCCGTGCCGTCCGGGAAGCCGCCGCGGGTGGTGGTCGACAACATCAGCTACACGTACCCGCCGCCGCGGCGCACGGAGGCGCTCAAGGAGATCCGGCTCGAGGTGCCTGCGGGTGCAGTGCTCGGCGTCGTCGGCCAGAACGGGAGCGGCAAGACGACGCTCGCCCGCTGCCTCAGCGGACATCTGAAGCCGACCTCGGGCGCGGTGCGCATCGACGGCAAGGACGTGCGGCGAATGTCGGTGCGCAACCGCGCCGCGACCGTCGGCTACGTGTTCCAGAACCCGGACCACCAGATCTTCAAGGACCCGGTGGTCGAGGACGTCATCTACGGTCCGATGAACCTCGGAGCGACACGACCCGAGGCGACCAGGACAGCCGAGCGCGTGCTGCGAGCCCTCGACCTGTGGGACGTGCGCGACGTGCATCCGTTCCGGCTGTCGAAGGGCGGGCGCCAGCGGCTGGCCATCGCCGCGATCGCCGTCATGCAGCCGCCGGTGATGATCATCGACGAGCCGACCACGGGTCAGGACCTCCAGGAGTCCCACGCGATCATGTCCCTGCTCGTCGACCTCGCCCGCGAGGTCGGCCAGACCGTGATCGTGATCACGCACGCGATGCACCTCGTCGCCGAGCACTGCGACCTGATGGCCGCGCTCTGCGAAGGCCGTCTCATCGCGTTCGGGCCGCCGGACCAGGTCTTTCGCGACGAGGAGCTGCTCCGGCGCACATACGTCAAGCCGCCGGCGGTGACCGCGCTGGGCAACCGCCTCGGCATGGAGCCGCGACCGCTCACGCTGGAGGATGCCCTGGAGCGCCTCGCGGGTCCCTCGCTGAAGGTGGCCGAGGCATGACCAACCCACAGAATCTGCGACATTGCGGGGACCCCGGGTGAGGCCCCTTTACCAGTTCAGCGGACAGGACTCGTTCCTCCACCGGCTCGACCCGCGGACGAAGCTGATCTTCGTCCTCTGCTACCTGCTGATCAGCTTCCTGGTCCCGCAGCCGTGGGTGCTCTTCTTCCTGCTGATCGCGGCGATCTGGTTCCTGGCCGGCATCCCGCCGACGGAGTACTACCCCTTCCTGCTTTTGATGCTGCCGATCATGACCGCGATCACCCTCGTCCACCTCTTCCTGATCGAGGGTCCGCCGTACTTGTGGACGGCAGCCGTTGGACCGGTGCACATCAGCGCCTCGGCGCCCGGCCTGCAGGTCGGGCTCGACCTCGGCTTCCGCCTGGGCACGATGGGCCTCGCGTTCACGCTCTTCGCGATGACGACGGAGCCGTTCCAGTGGGGCATGTCGATGTACCGCTGGGGCCTGCCCTACAAGGTCGCGTTCATGTTCGCCTTCGCGATCCGGTTGTATCCCCTGATCCAGGAGGAGTTCCTGGTCATCCAGCGGGCGCTGCAGGCGCGCGGCTCCAACGCGCTCAGCTCCTTCAACCCGTTCGTGTTCTTCCCCGGCGTCGTCACGTCCGCGGTGCCGCTCGGGCTGGGTGCGATCCGGCGCAGCCAGGACATCGCGATGGCGATGGAGCTGCGCGGGTTGAACCTTCCGGACGAGCTGGGCAAGCCGCGCGTGCTGTTCCGCGATGTCCGGCTTCGACCGATCGACATCGCGCTGATGTGCGCCTCCGTGGCGGTCCTCGTCGCGCTCTTCAGCGCCCGGCAGTTCACTGGCTGGTTCCCGAGATAAGTGGAAATCCTTAGGAGGTCTGAGATGCGCATCCTCGTCATCAACCCGAACACCACAGAGGCGATGACCCACGAGATCGACAAGGTGGCGCAGGCCGCCGCGTCGAAGGGGACCGAGATCGAGACGGTGCAGCCCAAGGCGGGACCTCGCTCGATCGAAGGCAGCGCGGATGAGGTCCTGGCCGCCTACCACACGCTCGACGTCGTCGCGGGCACGAAGGGCAAGTACGACGCGTACGTCATCGCCTGCTACGGCGACCCGGCGCTGGCCGCATGCCGCGAGGTCTCGTCGGTGCCTGTGATCGGCATCGCCGAGGCCTCGTTCCACATGGCGGGCCTCGTCGCCTACAAGTGGTCGATCGTGTCCGTGCTTCCGCGCGTGAAGCCGCTGCTCGAGGAGCTGGTCCACCGCAACGGCATGGAGTCCAAGTGCGCCTCGATCCGGTGTACGCCTCTGACGGTGCTCGAGATCGAGGAGGACATCGACCGCACCAAGCGGATGATGGTCGACGAAGGCCGCAAGGCGATCGAGGAGGACGGGGCGGAGGCGATCCTGCTCGGCTGCGCCGGCCTTGGGCCGCTGGACAAATGGATGCAGCAGCAGCTCGGCGTGCCGGTCCTCGACGGGGTCGCGTGCGGCGTGAAGCTGGCCGAAGACCTGCACAGCTACGGCATCACCTCCTCCAAGGTGGCCGCTTACAAAGACCCCGAGCGCAAGGAGCTCGTGGCCTGCCCGGTCTCGTTCGCCGCCATCTACCAGAAGGAAGCCGCCCGCGTCTAAGAGGATGGGAAACGGAGGTCAGAGATGAAGCTCGCCGGGGTTGACGTAGGAGGAACGTTCACCGATGTGATCGTCGTCGACACGGACTCCAAGGCGGTCAAGATCCACAAGGTCCCGAGCACGCCGGACGATGCCTCGGAAGGGCTGATCGACGGCCTGCGTTCGGCCGGCGACGACTCGATGGGTGTCGAGTTCCTGGCCCACGGGACGACGATCGCCACCAACTCGCTGCTCCAGTACGACGGCGCCCAGGTCGGCATGATCACGACCAGGGGCTACCGCGACGTGCTCCACATCGCGCGCCACCAACGGCCGCTCCACTACTCGATCCAGATGGAGGTGCCGTGGCAGGACCGCGCCCTGATCAAGCGCCGGCACCGCAAGGTCGTGACCGAGCGCCTCGGTCCCAAGGGCGAGGTCGTGACGCCGCTCGAGGAGGAAGAGGTCGCGACCGCGGCCAGGGAGTTGAAGGAGGCGGGTGTCTCGTCGATCGTGATCGGGTTCCTCAACAGCTATCGCAACCCTGAGCACGAGGAACGCGCCCGCTCGATCGTGGAGGAGGTCTACCCCGGGGCGTTCGTGACCACGTCGTCAAGCCTCTTCCCGCAGTTCCGCGAATACGAGCGCTTCACCTCCGCCGCGATCAACGGGTTCGTCGGCCTGAAGGTGCGCAACTACCTCGTCCACCTGCGCGAGCGAATGCAGGACCAGGGCGTGAAGGCCGAGCTTCGCCTCATGCGTTCCAACGGCGGGGTCGCCACCGAGGAGTTCGCGGCACGCTACCCGGCCACCCTGCTGCTCAGCGGCCCCGCCGCCGGTGTGCTCGCGGGCGCGCACATCGGCAACGCGTGCGGGCGCGACCGGCTCATCACGTTCGACATGGGAGGGACGAGCGCTGACATCGGCATCGTCACCCCGCGCGGCATCAGCGAGGCGACCGCCCGCGACACCTGGATCGCCGGCTACCCGGTGCTGATCCCGATGATCGACGTCCACACCGTCGGCGCCGGAGGCGGCAGCGTCGCCTACACCGACCCGGGAGGCGCTTTCAGGGTCGGTCCGCGCAGCGCCGGCGCGCGGCCGGGGCCCGCGTCTTACGGGCTGGGCGGCACCGAGCCGACGGTCACCGACGCCAACCTGGTCCTGGGCCGGCTGCGAGCAGACCATTTCCTGGGCGGCGCGATGCAGGTCAAGCGCGACCTCGCCGAGAACGCCGTCGCGCAGCTCGGGTCACGTCTCGGCCTGTCGACGCTCGACGCGGCGGCCGGGATCATCACGCTCGTCAACCACAACATGGCCAACGCCGTCCGCTCGCGCACGATCCAGAAGGGGCACGACCCGCGCCAGTTCACGCTGGTCGCCTTCGGCGGCGCGGGCCCGCTGCACGCGGCCGACCTCGCGCGCTCGCTCGGGGTGCCCGAGGTGATCGTCCCCAACTACCCGGGCATCACCTCCGCGATGGGCCTGCTGACCACCGACCTGAAGTACGACCTGATCCAGAACGAGTTCATGCTCGACGGCGACGCGGACCTCGACCGTCTCAACCGCGACTTCAAGCGACTCGACGCCGAGGCGCGCGCCCAGCTGCAGCGTGACGGCGTGCCTGAGACCAGCGTCCAGATCCTGCACGCGGCCGACTGCCGCTACGTGGGCCAGGGCTACGAGCTGCGGGTGCCGATGCCGACCACAGAGCTGACCGCGGGCGGCATCAAGAAGTTCTGGGACGACTTCAACCGCCTGCATGAAGATGAGTACGGCCACGCTTTCCCCGGCAACCCGATCGAGCTCGTGAACATCCGCGTCGTGGCGACCGGCCGGCTGCCCAAGATGCCCGAGGTCCCGCCGCCGTCGGGGGGCAGCCTCAAGGACGCGCAGCTCGACACAGCCGACGTGTACTTCGCAGGCGAGGACGGGAAGCAGAAGGCGCACAGATCACAGTTCTATGAGAGGACCAGGCTCCCGGTCGGAGCCAAGATCGAGGGACCGGCGGTCCTGCTGCAGGTCGATTCGACGACGCTCGTCCCACCCGGCGCGACCGCCGAGGTGCTGAAGACGGGCGATCTGCTCATCAAGGTCTAGGAGGCCAAAGCCATGGCGATCGCAGCGCCTGAAGTAGACGTAATCGAGTTCGAGCGGGGAAAGCCTCCGGCCAAACCGATCGATCCCATCACGGCCCGCGTGATCGCGGGCGCCCTCGACAGCATCGCGCTCGAGGTGGGGCACAAGCTGACCCGGATGTCGTACTCGTCGATCATCCGCGAATCCGAAGACTTCGGCGTCGCGCTGCTCGACGCCAAGGGCCGCCAGATCTGCGAGTGCTCGCTTTCGACCCCGCTGCAGCTCGGGCCGATCCCCGGCTACATGCAGGGCATCTTCCGCCTGTTCAAGGAGCGCGGTGACAGCTTCGAAGAGGGCGACGTGATCATCCACAACTCGCCGTACCACGGCGCGTCGCACGGACCTGACGTGGGCTTCTGCGTGCCCATCTTCTACAAGGGAGAGGTCGTCGGGTTCAGCTTCACCACCGCGCACCACCTCGACGTCGGCTCGATGTCGCCCGGCTCCTGCGGCATCGTTGACGCCGTCGACGCGTACGCCGAGGGCATCCAGCTCAAGGCGATCAAGTGCTACGAGCGAGGCAAGAAGAACGAGGCGGTCTGGCGGATGCTGCGCGACAACATCCGTGCCTCGGACATGGTCGTCGGCGACATGGAGGCGCAGGTCGCCGCGTGCCAGATCGGCGCCCAGCGCTACGCGGAGCTCCTCGACCAGTACGGTCGCGACACGGTGGAGGCTGCGACCGAGGAGCTGATGAACTACTCCGAGCGGATGATGCGCCAGCAGATCGAGGCTCTGCCGGACGGTACCTACAGCGCCGAGGGCCACATCGACGGGTTCGCCGACGACCCCGACCCTTCCAAACGCGACCAGGTGATCAAGGTCACCGTGACCGTCGACGGCGGAACCATGACCGTCGACCTCACCGGCACCGCGCCGCAGGTCGCCGACCGCGCGATCAACATGCCGTTCGTCGGCACGGTCGACATCGCGATCTACGTCACCCTGCGCAGCATCCTCCTCGACCAGGCGACGCATGAGTACGTGCCCCAGAACTCGGGCATCGTGCGCCCGATCCGGATCGTCGCGGAGCGGGGCTCGCTCGCCAACCCGACGTTTCCCTCCGCGACGATCGCGCGCTTCTGCGCCGGCAACATCGTCGCCGACACGTTGATGCGCGCCCTGGCGCCCATCTGCCCCGACCGCGTGGCGGCGGGCATGGCGAACATGAAGGTCATCGCCTACAGCGGCGTGGTGAACCAGAACTACTGGGTCTACATGGACATCACCGAGGGCGCCTACGGCGGGCGGCTCGGCAAGGATGGCGTCGACGCGGTCGACGTCCTCTACGCCAACACGCGCAACAACCCGATCGAGGACATCGAGGCGCACTACCCCCTGCGCATCAGCCGGTACGAGCTGCGCACCGACAAGAGCGGCGCCGGCAAGTGGCGCGGTGGCAACGGCTCGATTCGCGACATGCAGTTCCTCGGTCGCGCCCACATGAGCCTCGAGGGCGACGGTCACCGGCACGCTCCCAAGGGCGGCTTCGGCGGCTACGACGGAACGCCAGGCGACGTGGTCCTCATCAGCGCGGGCAAGGAGCAGCACCTCCCGTCCAAGTTCCAGTCCAGGTGGGCGGAGGCCGGCGACATCATCCGTACCGTCAGCCCGTGCGGCGGCGGGTACGGCGACCCGCTCGAGCGTGACCCGAAGAGGGTGCTCGACGACGTCCTCGACGAGATGATCAGTCCCGAGTCGGCGCGGACCCTGTACGGCGTGGTTGTCGACATCGAGTCGAAGACCATCGACCACCGGGGGACGCAGGAGCTGAGGGCGGCCATGTCGAAGCAGGCCGTGGCGGGCAAGGCCTAGGAGCATGGCGACCACTGCCGTCCTGAGCCGCTTTGGCGCGAGCGACCGCGCTCAGCTGGCCGCGGACGCCGGCCGGCTGATCGAGAGGTTGCGCAAGCACGGCGGAGGGCCGAACGGCGGGGTGACGCGCCTCGTCTACTCGCCGGAGTGGCAGGCGGCGATGGCCGACATCGAGGAGTGGCTGCTGGAGTCGGGGCTTGCCGTCCGCCACGACGCGGTGGGCAGCAGGTTCGGCCGGCTCCAGGGCGAAAGCTCGAGCGTCGTGCTCAGCGGCTCGCACACAGACTCGGTCAAGCAGGGCGGCGCCTACGACGGCACGCTTGGCGTGGTGATCGCGGGCTGCGCCATCGGCTGGCTCGCCCGCAACATGGGCAAACCCGCCCGCACGCTGGAGGTGTTTGCCAACTGCGAGGAGGAGTCGAGCCGCTTCGCGTCCAACTTCTGGGGAAGCCGCGCGCTCACCGGCCGCATCGCGCCGGGCGAGACGGACCGGCTGACCGACGAGAACGGCGTGACGATCGGCAGCGCGATGCGCGCGTGCGGCCTCGACCCCGCGGCCATTCCGAGCGCTCACCGCAAGGATCTGGGTGCTTACGTGGAGCCGCACATCGAGCAGGGTCCGGTCCTGGTCGAGTCTCGCGACGTGATCGGGGTCGTCGACAGGGTGGTCGGTGTGCGCGTGATCCGGGTCACGCTGCACGGTGTTTCGGGCCACGCGGGGACGGTGCCGATGGCCAATCGCCACGACCCGCTGGCCGGGGCGGCGGAGATCATGAGCGGCGCGGAGACGATCGCGCGGCGCATGGGCCCGCCCGCGGTGGCGACGGTGGGCAGCATCGCGGCCAAGCCCGGGGGCTTCAACCAGGTGCCCGGGGAGGCGACCTTCACGGTGGACTTCCGCCACACCGACAGCGACGTCCTCGACGGCCTCGAG
>VBEK01000135.1 GCA_005889135.1 Chloroflexota bacterium | reverse complement strand
CGCGAGGACCTGCTTTACAAGAATCAGTTCAGCGCCCACGAGGGACAGCGCATCCGAGGCCGGACCGTGAAGACGCTCATGCGCGGCCTCGAGCCCTCCAGGGGCGAGCACATACGCCCCGCCTGGTGATGACCAGACAGGATCGTCCCCGACCCGCAGAATAAGCCGCGTCGCCCAGCGGTTGGTTGAGGTCGAGATGCGCTGGATGATGTCGTTGGCAAGGTTTGTGTTCGCAAGCGCCTCGCGACGGTTCGCGCTCGGAGATCAATCCGCAAATCTGCACGCGCACTGGGACCGCTTGTCGCGGAGCTGGAAGCCGAGACAGCTCGAGTAGCGGCTGCGCCTCGGGGGTCAGCCGACGCTGAAGAGGGGCTCGCCTCCGAAGACCAACGGATCCTCCGGTTGAAACGCATCGGCCCGCTCGTTGAAGGACCGGAAACCAGGGTCGTTGTCATGCTCGTGGTGGCCTTCTCCCTCTGACTCCACCGCGATCACGTAATTGGCGATGTCGTCGCTTTCGCTGCTGCCGAAGGCGGAGCGAAAGATTCGCGCACTCTTGAAGAGCCCACGTTGGTGGTAGTCGCGCCATCGGGGCAGCTCCTCCTGCTGAAACAGGCGCTCATACTCTCCCGCCTGCTCTTTTCTGATCCTGATCACCAGGACGGCCATCTCGCTCATTCGCTCCTCCTAAGCCGGGTGCTGACGGCGCCAATCTCCCGGGCGACCTCCCCTTCGTCGGCGGTGAGCAGCCTCCCATCCTTCACCACGACCCGGCCGTTGACGAGCACGGTCTGAGCCCGCGCCGGCGGCGCAAGGGCCAGGCCGGCAAGCGGGTCTTTGATCCCGGCGTGGGCCAGGTCGTCGACGCGGAAGCACGCGACATCGGCGCACCTGCCCGGCGCGAGCTCGCCGCAGTCGTCGCGGCCGAGGCAGTCCGCGCCGCCCTTCGTGGCCAGGCGCCATGCGGTGCGCGCGTCCAGCGCCTGCGGCGACGCGTTGCGCACCCGGGCCAGGAGCAGCGCCTGGTGCGCCTCCATCGCCAGGTTGGCGTCCTCGTTGCTCGCCGCGCCGTCCACCCCCAGACCCACGCGCGCCCCGGCACGCACAAGCTCCTCCACGCGGCAGGTTCCGGCGCCCAGGCGCATGTTGCTCGAGGGACAGTGGGCGATTCCCGTCTTCACCTCCGCCACGCGGTCGACCTCGGCGTCGCTCAGGTGGATGCCGTGCGCGTACCAGACGTCGTCGCCTGTCCAGCCCAGCTCCTCCATCAGCTCGAAGGGTCGGACGCCGAGCCTCTCGACGCAGAACCGCTCTTCGTCGAGCGTCTCGGCGAGGTGGGTGTGGAGACGCAGCCTGTGCTTGCGGGCCAGGGCGGCCGAGTCGCGCATCAGCTCGGGCGTGACGGAAAACGGCGAGCACGGCGCGACCACCACCCGGCACATGGATCCAGGGTTCGGGTCGTGGAAACGCTCGATCATCTCCTCGGTGTGGGCGAGGATCGCGTCGTGCTCCTCGACCACGGTGTCTGGCGGCAGCCCGCCCTTCGACTCACCCAGCGACATCGAGCCGCGGCAGGGATGGAAGCGCAGGCCGAGCCCGCGCGCTGTTTCGACCAGGGCTTCGAACAGGCCGGGCTTGCCGCGCGGAAAGACGTAGTGGTGGTCGGTCGACAGCGTGCAGCCGGACAGCAGCAGCTTCGCCATCGCCGCGCGGGCGGCGGCCCGCACCACCTCGGCGTCCATGCGCGCCCATACCGGGTAAAGGGCCCGCAGCCACTCGAACAGCGTCCCGTCGGGCACGTAGCCGCGCGTCGCCCACTGGTACATGTGGTCGTGGGCGTTGACGAGGCCCGGCATGGCGACGCAGCTGGGCTCGTCGACGACCTCGTCGGCGTGTGGCGCCGCCCCCGAACCGATCTGGTCGACGAACCCGTCCCGGACCAGCAACCAGCCGTCCTCGATCTCGCGGACGCCGGTCCAGAGCAGCCCCGCCTTGAGGAGCAGCGTCACAAGGTCAGGTCTTGCGGACGGACGGGCACGCGGTCGATCGCGCGGCCGGTGGCGGCGCGGATGGCCGCGACGATGGCCGGACCCGAGGAGATGGTCGGCGGCTCTCCGACGCCCTTGAGCCCGTAGGGC
The DNA here is from genome assembly GCA_005889135.1 of Chloroflexota bacterium. GTDB lineage: Bacteria > Chloroflexota > Dormibacteria > Dormibacterales > Dormibacteraceae > 40CM-4-65-16. Next base: position 35,167 of record VBEK01000135.1, on the reverse strand, counting down.
GAGTTCGGGTCGCCGAGCTCGAGGATGTCCATCTTCACCGGCGGCATGTCGAGGATCGTCGGCAGCAGGTAGTCGGTGAAGGACGCGTTCTTGATCACGCCGTCTTTGACCTGGATCTCCTCCATCACCGCCAGGCCGAGGCCCTGCGCGGCGCCGCCCTCGAGCTGACCCTGCACCGCGAGCGGGTTGATCGCCTTGCCCACGTCCTGGGCGGTCGCGAGCTCGACGACCTTGACGAGGCCGAGCTCGGTGTCGACGTCGACCACGGCGCGGTGGGCGGCGAAGGCAAACTGCATGTGGGCGTCGGACTGGCCGGTGTCCGGGTCGAGGTGATGGGTCTTGCGCGGCCGGAACTCGCGTGTCTCCTCGATCACCGCGTCGCCGAGCAGCGTCGCGAGGGAGACCATCGGCTTGCCGCCGGCATCGACGATGGAGTCGTTCTCGATCCGCAGCTCGCTCCCTGGGTGCAGCTCCGACTCCGCGAGGTCCAGCACGCGCCGGCAAACGGCTTCTGACGCGGCCTTGACCGCGCCGCCGGTGATGTAGGTCTGGCGCGAGGCGGACGACGAGCCGGCGGAGCCGACGCGGGTGTCGGCGTTCAGCACGACGACGTCGGTTACGCCGAGCTCGCTGCCCGCGACCTGGGCCTGGACGAGGGCGACACCCTGCCCCACCTCGGCGGCGGCGGTGTGGACCTCGACTCGTGGCTTGCCGTGGTGCACGAACAGGCGGACGCGGGCCGTGGAGTAGTCGTCGAAGCCTTCGGAGTAGCCGATGTTTTTGAAGCCCGCGGCGTAGCCGACGCCACGCTTGACGCCTTCGCCATGGGTGGTGTTCGACACCCCTCCGGGAAGAAACAGCTCTCGCCCCTCACCCTCACCCTCTTCCCCGAGGGGGAGAGGGAAGCTGCGTACCCGGCGCAAAAGCTCGGCGACGGGGACGGGGCCGTCGATCGCCTGCCCGGTGATCGCGCGGTCTCCCGTCTCGAGCGCGTTCTTGATCCGGAGCTCGACTGGATCCATCCCCAGGGCGGTGGCCAGCTTGTCCATCTGCGCCTCGTGCGCGTAGCAGTTCTGGACCGAGCCGAACCCGCGCATCGCTCCACACGGCGGGTTGTTGCTGTACACGACGATGCCGTCGATCGTCGCGTTGGGCACGCGATACGGCCCGCACGCGAAGCAGGTCGCGTTCGCGATCACCGCGGTCGAGCTCGAGGCGTACGCGCCGCCGTCGAGCAGGATGCGCGCTCGGACGTAGACCAGCGTTCCGTCTCGGTTGGCGCCATGCTCGTAGCTCAGCGTCCCCGGGTGACGGTGCACGTGGCCGACGAACGACTCCGGGCGCGAGTAGGAGATCTTCACCGGCCGGCCCGTCTTCAGCGCGAGGAGGCAAGCGTGCGCCTGCATCGAGAGGTCCTCCCGCGCGCCGAACGCGCCGCCGATGCCGGCCATCGTCAGCCGTACCTTCTCTTTCGGCAGGCCCAGGATGCCGGCCAGCTGCTGCTGGTCGACGTGCAGCCATTGGGTCGCGATGTGCAGGTCGACGCCGCCCTCGCCGTCGGGGATGGCAAGCCCGGACTCGGGGCCGAGAGGCGCCTGGTCCTGCATGCCGATCTCGTACTCGCCCTTCACCACGACGTCGGCGCGCGCCGACTGGTCGCCGTGGCGGATCTTCACGTGGCGCAGCACCTTGCCGTCCTCGGCCCGCGTCACCGGCGGAAGCACCTCGTAGTCGACGCGGACCTTCCCGGCGGCCCGGCGGGCCTGCTCGGGGTGGTCGGCGGCGACGACGGCCACCGCCTCGCCCCAGTAGCGGACGAATTCGAAGGCCAGCACGGGCTGGTCGGCGATCTCAAGGCCGTAGACCTTTTTGCCTGGCACGTCCTCGTGCGTGAGCACGGCATGCACGCCAGGCATGGCGCGAGCCTCGGACGCGTCGATCGAGCGGATCCGCGCATGCGGGTGAGGGCTGCGCACCGTCGCGCCCCACAGCATCCCCTCCGCGCGCAGGTCGGACGAGTAAACGAACGTGCCGCGGACCTTCGGCGGGGCGTCCGGGCGCCTGACGCTCTCCCCCACCTTCATCTTCCGGCCGCCATGTGCACCGCCGCGATGATCGTGCCGTAGCCCGTGCAGCGGCAGACGTTGCCCGCGAGGGCCTCGCGGATCTCCCCGTCGGTGGGATGCGGGACGCGTTGAAGGAGCTCGTGGGCGGCGACGACCAGGCCCGGCGTGCAGAAGCCGCACTGCACGGCTCCGGCCTCGACGAAGGCTTTCTGCACCGCATCGGCGTCCACGCCTTCGACCGTGGTGACGGAGCGGCCGCCGGCCTGGCCGCCGAGGACGAGGCACGCGCACACGAGCGCGCCGTCGAGGTAGACGGAGCACGAGCCGCACTCGCCCTGCTCGCAGGCGTTCTTGGAGCCGTACAGGCCGAAGCGTTCGCGCAGCACGTAGAGGAGGCTCTCACCCGGCCAGACGTCCTCGGCCACGCGCGGCTCGCCGTTGATCGTGGTTTCGATCCTCACGTCCAGCACCACTGCAGACATCGTCGCGCCATCACCGCCAGGGCGTGCCGGCGATAGGCGGCGGAGCCGCGCACATCATCGATTGGCTTCGCCGCCGCGGCGACGAGCTCGCCGAACCTCCCCATCGCGGCGTCGCTGGGCGGGCGTCGGTTCTCCCACTCGAGCTCGCCCTGGATGAACTCCTCGGCCTGGACCGCCCGCAGCGGGGTGGGCCCCGCGGAGCCGATGCCGGTGCCCACCCGCCGGTGGGCGGGGTCGAGCTCGAGCGCGAACGAGCACACGGCGATGACCATGGCGTTGCGCGTGCCCACCTTGGAGAACTGCTGCGGACCGGGCGCGGGCGCGACGAGGAAGGCGGCGATGAGCTCGTCCTTGAGCATCGCGTTCTTCTTCGGCCCGGTGAAGAACTCGCGCACCGGGATGCGTCGAACGCCGGCCTTCGAGTGCACCTCGACCTGCGCGTCCGCCGCGAGCAGCGGCGGATGCGCGTCACCCGCCGGCGAGGAGGTGCCGAGGTTGCCGCCGACCGTGCCGCGGTTGCGGATCTGCGGCGACCCGACGGTGCGCGAGGCCATCGCCAGGCCAGGCAGCCGATCGCCCAGTTCCTCGATCAGACGTGTATAGGTGACTCCCGCGCCGATGCGCAGCAGGCCGTCGTCCGTTCCCCACTCCGTCAGGTCCTTGATCCGGGTGAGGTCCATGATCGACGCCGGCCGGCCGTGGTCGAGGTTGAGCTCGACCATGACGTCGGTGCCGCCCGCGATCGGCGTGGTCTCGGGGTGGGCGGCCTTCATGTCCAGCGCCTCGGCCCAGGTCGAGGGCTGAAGGAACTCCATCGCTACCAGGCCAGGCCGGCGTCGGGAGCGTCTTCGCGCGACACCGCACCCTCGATCTGGCCGTACGGGCGGTCCGACGCGTAGAAGACCTCGTTGGGGTTCTCCAAGCCGAACGGCGAGAGGTCGACCACGAAGTGGTGCTTGTTCGGCATCGAGATCCTGACCTCCACCACCTCGGGCCGCGCCTCGAGGACCGCCGCGCCCATCGCGTAGAGCGTCTGCTGCAGGGACAGGCTGTGCTTTGCCGCGAACGTGTCGAGGAGCAGGCGGCGGACCTCCGCGTACGACCTCGCCCAGTCTGCCTGCGCGTCGTGGAAGCGCCACCGGGCGGTGAGCGAGGTGGCCATGATCCGGTCGTGTGTCTCGGGCAGGGTCGTGTACCGGTCCTTGATGTAGCCGTGGAACTCGGAGCCTGTCGACTTGAGGACCACGAGGTCGGAGACGCCGGCGACCACCCAGGTGCCGTCGTCGGAGCACGTGACCATGGCGAGGCGCTTCTCGGTGCCCGCGCGGACGAAAGCGTGGTCGTGGATCCGCTGCCAGCCGAACTCCTCTACGTGGACGCGCGCGCGATAGACGGGCGCGAACTCGCTCACGAAATGCCTCGCCAGGCGGATGGCGAAATCCTCGATCTCGCCGACCCCGTCGTGGGCGAAGGCGAAGACGGTGTTCTTCTGCGTATCGGTCGGCAGGACCTTGCTGTTATCGCCGGTGAGGTGTGTGTCGGAGAAGTCGCCGGCGAGGGCCACGCTCACGTTGAGGTCCTTGATCTCATGCCGCGCGCCTTGCCTGGTGACGCGGACGACGTGCGTCTCCGACTTCCCGTACTGGTTGTCGCCGAGGACGATCTTGCTCAAGTGCCTCTGTACGTGGTGTATCCGAATGGGCTGAGCAGCAGGGGGACGTGGAGGTGGCCGCCCTCGAACGTGAAGACGACGGTCACGGCGGGATAGAAGACGCCGAGGCCCGAGCGCTCGAAGTAGGGCCTCGTGTCGAACTCGAGGCGGTACTCGGAGGGATCCAGGTCCCCGTCGGACAGCGAGCGCACGCGCCCGTCCGCGTCGGTCGTCGCCTCGGCCACTTCCTTCCAGTCGCCGTCGGGCTCGCGGCGGTGCAGCCTCACCGCCAGGCCGGCGGCGGGCGTGCCGCGCATGGTGTCGAGCACATGGGTGGAGATGCTCACGACTTCAGTTTCGCGAGGCGGAGCAGGGCGATCTTCCGCAGCTCGCGCTTGGCCTCCTGGAGCTCGGCCACGGGGTCGTTGCTCATTCGCCGTCGCAGCTCGCCCAGGATCTCCTCGGCGCTCCGGCCGCTCGCATAGATGAGAAAGACGTGGCCGAACTTCTGCTCATACCGTCGATTTTCGGCGGCCAGCTCGGACAGCGTCGGGGCCGAAGCCTGCATGGCGCGCTCCTGCTCCCGGTCCGAGCTCGCGGGGGCGTCGCCACCCCGGTCGCCGATGCGCGGGTGGGCCTTCATCGCCTCGAGCCATTCCTCGTCGGTCAGGGCGTCCATGGCGTGGTCGGCCGCCTCGAACCCGCGTGCTGCGACCTCGCGGGCCCACCGCCGGTTCGCAAGACACTTGTATAGCCGCGCCTCGAGGTCGTCACTCAATCCCCAGCGGCACCAGCTCGAAACGGCCCACATCGACGAGCCCTCGATCTGTGATCTTCAGCTCGGGGATCACCGAGAGGGCGAGGAAGCTCAGGGTCATGAAGGGGGCGGCCATGGTCACGCCCATGGCGTTCAGGCGCCTCTCCATCGAGCGCAGGCGCTGGTCGACCTCGGCCAGCGGGCGGTCGCTCATCAGGCCGGCGATGGGCAGCGGGAGCTCCTCGACGGCCCGCCCGCCTTCGGCGATGACGATGCCGCCGCCTATCTCCGCGAGGCGCGTGACGCAGGCGGCCATATCGGCGTCGTCGACGCCGAGGACGACGATGTTGTGCGCGTCGTGCGCCACCGTCGACGCGAACGCGCCTCGCTTCAGGCCGACGTTGGTGGCGAAGCCGAGGCCGATGCGGCCGCTGGCGTGGTGGCGCTCGACGACCGCGATCTTGACCAGGTCGCGGGCGGGGTCGGCCACGACGCAGCTCCCTTCGATCTTCGGCTCCACGGTCTCGACGCCGGTGATGAGCTGGGCGGGGATGACCCGCATCACGCGGATGTTCTTCGGGCCGCTGGGGACGTGGAACGAGCTCGCGTCGACGGGTGCGAGGCTGACCGTCTGCCGCACCCACTCGGGCGCCTCGAGCTTCACGAACTTCGGCGCCGCGCCCCGCTTCAACACCGAGCGAGGCCGGAAAGTCTTCAGGTCCTCGAGGACCAGGATGTCCGCCTGGTAGCCGGGCGCGATGGCGCCCAGCCGCCACAGGCGGTGGCAGGTCGCCGCGTTGATCGTCGCCATGACGACCGCGTCCTCGGGGCTGATGCCCTCCTCCACCGCGACGCGGACCATCTGGTTGATGTGGCCGTGCTCGACGATGAAGTCCGGCTCGCGGTCGTCGGTGCAGAAGGCGCAGCGCTCGGTGCCGTGCTTCTTGACGAGCGGCAGCAGGTCGCGAAGGTTGCGCGCGATCGAGGCCTCGCGCAGCAGCACCCACATCCCCAGGCGGCGCTTCTCCAACGCCTCCTCGAGAGTGAAAGCCTCGTGGTCGGTGCTGATGCCGGCCGAGATGTACGCATTGAGGGCCGGGCCGCGCACACCCGGGGCGTGGCCGTCGACGTGGTCGGTCAGGCCGGTCTCGAGCTTGGCCAGCTCGGAGGGCGAGCCGGCGATGACGCCGGGGAAGTTCATCATCTCGGCGATCCCGATCGTGCGGCTGCGGCGAAGAAGACTCTCGATGTCGCCGGTGGTGAAGGGGCGGCGCGGCGACTCAAAGCGTGAAGCCGGCACGCACGACGAAGCCATGACGAAGACGTCGAGCGGCAGGTCTTCGCAGCAGTCGAGCAGCCAGTGGATGCCGTCGGTGCCGAGCACGTTGGCGATCTCGTGCGGGTCGGCGACGACGGCGGTCGTGCCGTGGGCGAGGACGGCGCGCGCGAACTCGTCGACCATCAGCTTGGAGGACTCGATGTGCATGTGGGCGTCGATGAAGCCCGGAACCAGGTACGTGCCATTGACGTCGAGCTTCTCGCGTCCCTCGTAGCGGCCGAGTCCGACGACGTGGCCGTCCTTGACGGCGACGTCCACGTCCAGCCACTCCTTGGTGAAGACCGAGAGAACGTGGCCGCCGGACAGCACGAGGTCGGCCGGCTCGTCACCTCGCGCGACCGCCATCCAGTGTGCGTCGATGACGGAGACTTTAGCGACATGTCAGGGGCGATTGGCCGGAGCCTCAGGCGGCTCGAGGACCCTCGGCTGTTGAGGGGTGAGGGACAGTTCGTCGACGACCTGCGGCCCGAGGGCTGCATGCACGTCGCCTTCGTGCGCAGCCCGGTGGCGAGTGGGCGAATCCGGGCAGTCGAGGGCGGCATCGTGGCCGCGGACCTCGAGGGCTCGTGCCGGCCGCTGGCGGTCCACCTGACCACGCCCGGCGCCGTCTCGCCGCCGCGGCCCATCCTCGCCCGCGACCGCGTCCGCTTCGTGGGCGAGATGATGGCCGCCGTCGTCGCCCCGACCAGGTATGAGGCGGCCGACGCGGCGCAGGGTGTCTCGCCGGACATCGAGCCGCTGCCGGCGGTCATCACGTTCGAAGACGCGCTGGCGGAAGGCGCGCCGCTGGTGCACGGCGACGTGCACGGGAACCTGTACTTCGCCGGCCATCGCTCATACGGCGACCTGGACGCGGCGTTTCACGGCGCCGACCTTGTCGTCGAGGGCGAGGTGACGCATCCCCGCGTCGCCGCGGCGCCCATCGAGCCGCGCGGCGTGCTCGCTCAGCCTGACGGCCACGGCGTGACCGTGTGGACGTCGACCCAGGTCCCCCACCTCGTCGCCGACGCGGTCGCCGAGTGCCTCGACCTCGATCGCCGGTTGGTGCGCGTCATCGCGACCGACGTCGGCGGCGCCTTCGGCGTCAAAGCCCAGGTCTACCCCGAGGAGGTCCTGCTCGCGTGGATCGCGCGGCGACTGGGCAAGGCGGTCAAGTGGACGGAGACGCGCTCCGAGCACATGCAGGCCGCGAGCCACGCCCGCGACCAGCGTGTGCGGTTCTCCGCCGCGGTGCGCAAGGACGGCCGAGTGCTCGGGCTGCGTGCCACGGTGTGGTCGAGCATCGGCGCGTACGGCATCAGGCCTTTCGGACCGCTGCTGGATCCCCTGGGCACGGCAGGACTCATGACCGGGCCGTATGACATCCGCGACTACGAGTACACGACCTACGCCGTGGCGACGAACAAGTCGCCCGAGGGCCCGTACCGGGGTGTCGGCATGGTGACCGCGGTGCTCGCGCACGAGCGCCTGATGGACCTCGTCGCCGCACGGCTGGGGCTCGACCCGCTGGAGGTCAGGCGCATCAACTTCATCCGGCGCGAGCAGATGCCCTACCGCTCGGTCACCGGTCATCCATACGAGAACGGGGACTACGCCGCCGCGCTATCCGCCATCGACCATGCGGAGCTTCGCGCTCAGCGAGACCGCGCGCGAGCCGAGGGCAGGCTCGCTGGCGTCGGCGTGGCTTCTTACGTCGAGTACACGGGCGCCGGCTCTTCGACATTCCAGGGCCGGGGCATGGACGACATCCCCGGCGTCGACACGGCCCGCGTCTGGGTGGCGGGCGACGGTCAGGTGCACGTGCAGACCAGCTGTCCGGCCATGGGCCAGGGCACACACACGACGCTGGCGCAGGTCGCGGCCCAGGCCCTGGGCGTGGAGCCGGACGCCATCGTCGTGGAGCAGACCGACACCGCGGCCGTGGGCCCCGGAACCGGTTCGTTCATGAGTCGCGGCTCCGTGACGGCGGCCACCGGCGTCTTCCGTGCCGCCACGTTGTTGAAGGAGCTCCAGGCCGAGAACGGAGAGCTGGACGTCACGGTGACCTACGACGCCGCCCAGGCGGCGCACCCGTACGCCACGCACGCGTGCCTGGTCGAGGTCGACCGCGAGACCGGCGCCGCCCAGGTCCTGCGCTACGTGGTCGCCGAGGACTGCGGCGTGCTCATCAACCCGATGGTCGTCGCGGGCCAGGTCGTAGGTGGAGTGGCCCAGGGCGCGGCGGCCGCGCTGCTGGAGGAGGTCGTGTACGGCGCCGACGGGCAGCTGCTCACCTCGACGTTCATCGACTACCTCGTGCCGAGCGCAGGCGAGGCGCCCTCGGTCGAGATCGTGCATCTGAGCACGCCGTCGACCGTGCACGAGCTCGGCACCAAGGGCGCCGGCGAAGGCGGCACCATCGGCTCCACCGCCGCGATCGCCAACGCCGTCGCCGACGCGCTTTCCCTTTCCGACCTGGCCCTCCCCCTCACCCCCGAGCGGCTGCACCGTGCCTGAGCCGTACCGCCCCGTCAGCTACCTCGAGGCGAACGCCGGCCGGCGGCCACAAGCTTCCGCGGTGTGGGACAGGCGCGACATCTCCTTCGACGAGCTGCTCACGGGGGTGCGGGCATATCGGCGTGGGCTGGCGGCGCGAGGGGTCAGGCCGGGGGACGTGGTCGGAGTGCGGCTGCCGAACGTGTGGCACTACGTGGCGCTGGAGCTTGCGCTTCCCGACATCGGCGCCGTGATCCTTCCGCTCCCGCTTGGCCTCGGCGAGCACGAGATGCGGCAGGCGATCGAGAAGACGCGGGCCCGACTCGTGATCGACGAGGAGCTGGTGCTCGATTCGACCGGGGACGAGCCGCCTCGCGCCGGCGCCGACCCGGATCGCATAGTCGAGATCGCGATGACGTCCGGCACGACCGGCCTGCCCAAGCTTGCGTCGCTGTCCGCGCGGCTGAAGCAGGTCACCTTCGAAGCGTTCACGGGCAGGCTCAGCATCAACGAGGACGACCGCGTGCTGCCGATGACGCCGCTGACGCAGGGCATCGGCGGCATGTGCCTCTACTGCCTGCGCCGCGGCGCGGCGCTCGTGATGCTCCGCGAGCCGCACTGGACGCCCGAGCACTGCCTCGACGTGGCGCGCCGCTCCAGGGCTACCGTTCTGGTCGGCGTGCCGACGAACGTGATCCGGATGCTTCACCACTCCATCTCTCTGCCCGATGCGCGCGCCGTCGCCGTGGCAGGCGCGCCGCTCCCGCCCGAGATCGCGGAGCGCTGGGAGACGACGACCGGGATCCCGATCTCGAGCTTCTACGGCTCGATGGACGCGGGTCAGCTCGCGGTGGCGACGCCTGCAGACCCCCAGGACAAGAGGTGGACGACCGTCGGGCGGCCTCACGACATCGCCGAGTGGAAGATCCTCGACCCGGCCGGGGGGCCGGTCGCCACCGGGCAGGTCGGCGAGGTCTGCATGCGCGGCGACCTCGTACAGCAGCGCTACTGGGGCGAGGACTTCGGCCCGTGCGCCGCCGATGGGTGGGCGCACATGGGCGACCTGGGGTTCGTCGACGGCGACGGCTATCTGCACGTCGTGGGCCGGGTGAAGGACATCATCATCCGCGGCGGCGCCAACATCAATCCATACGAGGTCGAGTCGGTCCTGCGGCTTCACCCGTCGGTGCGCGACGCGTGCGTCGTCGGGCGGGCGCACCCCGAGCTGGGCGAGGTGCCGGTCGCATTCATCGTCGGCGACGCCGGCAAGGACGAGCTGGACGCGTTTCTCGGGCGGCGCGGCCTGGCGCACTACAAGTGGCCAGTGGCGGTGCACGCCGTCGACGAGCTTCCACTCTCCGGACCGGGCAAGGTGAACCGCAGCGCGCTGCGGGAGATGGCCGATGCACGCGCGGTGTGACGACGTCGACGTGGCGTGGTTCGAGGCCGGGCGCGGCGACCCCCTGGTGCTGGTCCACGGGCTGGGCGACGACCACCGCGCCTGGCGGCGCGCGGTCCCGGACCTGATGCTGCGGCATCGCGTCCTTCTCTATGACCTGCGCGGGCACGGACAGACCACGCTCGGCAAGCCCGACGGGTCTTTGCGGCAGCTCGGGCAAGATCTGGTGGCGCTGCTGGACGCGCTCGACGTCGAGCGTGCGCGCATCGCGGGGTTCTCGCTGGGCGGCACGATCGCGATGCGGGTGGGCATCGACCATCCCGAGCGTGTCGAGCGGCTCGTCCTGGTGGCGACCTCCAGCCGGGTCGGCCGCTCGGCGGCGGGCTGGTACCGGGAGCGCCGGGCGATGGTCGAGCACGAGGACTCCTGGCTGCGGGAGACGCTGGACCGAGACACCGCCGAGGTCTACGCCCAGGCGCCGAACGAGCTTGAGGAGGGGCTGCTCATCCGCCGCCAGTCGACCGCCGACCCGCGCGGTTACGGCAACGCCTGCGCCGCCATGGCGGCGCTTTCCGAGGCGCCGCTCGACCCCGAGCTCGGGCAGATCAAGGCGCCGGCGCTGATCGTCGCCTCCGACCTCGACCGGCACTGCCCGCCGAAGGCGGCGGAGATCATCCAGTCCGGCATCCCGGGCAGCAGGATCGAGATCCTCAAGGGCGCCGGGCACGCGATCCCGGTAGAGCGTCCGCGCGAGCTGGCAGCTGCGATCAACAAGTTCTTCAGCTAAATGGAGACACTGCTTCGCGAGTGGGGCGAGCACGACGTCCTCACGCTGACCATCAACCGGCCCGACCGCCGCAACGCCGTCGACCCGGAGCTTCTGTCCGCTCTGGCGGAGGCCCTGCGCGCCGACGCTGGGCGTGCGGGCGCGGTCATCCTGCGCGGCGCCGGGGACGAGGCGTTCTGCGCGGGCTACGACCTGTCGCGACTGACGGGGACCGCCGACGACCTCGAGGCCGATCGCTTCATCGGCGAGGCGGTGGCGGCGATCCGCGACAGTCCCGCCCCGGTGATCGCGCGCCTGGCCGGCCACTGCCACGGCGCGGGCGTCGAGCTTGCGCTCACCTGCGACCTCAGGGTCGCCGCGCCGACGCTGCGCATGTCGGTGCCGGCCGTCGGGTTGGGGGTCGTCTATCGGTATGAGTTCGTGGCCCGACTCGTGCTCATGTGCGGGCTGGCGCGGGCGTCGTCCCTGCTGCTGGGGAGGCGCGAGCTCGACTCCGGCGAGGCTGACGCGTGGGGATTGTTGAGCGAGCGATGCGAGGCCTCGCAGCTCGACGCGCGTGTTCGGGCCCTCGCGGAGAAGCTCGCGACCTCGCCGCGTTCGGCGGTCGGCGGCACCAAGGCGAGCCTCAACCTGCTCGTGACGCGCGCGGTCGATGCGGGCGACCTGCAGCGGGCGCACCTGCTCCGCGCGACCGCGGCGTCGAGCCCCGAGCGTCAGCAGGCGTTGAGTCGACGCCGGAAGCGATGAATTTCGACGTCAGCGCCGGCGTCAGCCCGCGGCAGTCGTTCGACAGCTGGGCGAAGTTCGCTGCCGGCCTGGAGGCGGAGGGGGTTCGCCGGCTGTGGGTCATCGACTCCCAGCTCGCGATGAAGGACCTGTACGCGGGGCTGATGGTGGCGGCGCTCAACACGACGCGAATCGGTCTCGGCACCGGCGTCACCAACGCGGTGACGCGGCACCCGACCGTGACCGCCAACGCGATCGCGGCGGTGCAGGAGATCTCGCACGGCCGCGCTGTGCTCGGTCTGGGCGCGGGCGACTCGGCTCTGTACGGAATCGGTCTCAAGCCGCAGAAGGTCGCCGAGGTCGAGGAGGCGATCGCGTTCTTTCGTGAGAAGGCGGCCGGGATTCCGATCTACCTGGCCGTCAGCCAGCGGCGGATGTGCCAGCTCGCGGGGCGCGTCGCGGACGGCGCGATCGTAATGGGTCCTGCGCAGCCGGACATGGTCGTCCGTCAGGTCGAGTGGATCAGATCCGGTGGTCCCCCAGAGAGCTTCGAGATCGCGTTGATCGCCCCAACGTCGACCGACCTCGAGGACGTGCGCTCGTGGGCCTCGACGCAGGCGCGCCTCCTCTCCCACCACAAAGAGCTGTCACCCAGCCTTTCGCGATTCGCCGCCGAGATCGAGCGCAGCGCGGAGACGTACGACTACGCGGAGCACCTCTCACGGCGCGCGGACCACAGCACCGCGGTGTCGGACGAGCTGGTGCGCGCGCTGGCGGTGGTGGGCAACGCCGAGGAGTGCGCGGCGCGCTTGCGGGCGCTGCGCGAGGCCGGCGTCGACACGTTCATCTTTCCCCTCGCCGGGCGGGACCGAGTCGAGCGATGGAAAAGGATTCGCGACGGGATCCTGAGTCAGATCATCGTGTAGCCGCCGCTGACCGACAGCGTCTGCCCGGTGATGTAGGACGCGCGGTCGGAGGCGAGCAGCAGCACCGCGGGGACGACGTCCTCCGGCGTGCCGACGCGGCGCAGCGGATAGGCCTTGGCGGCTTTCTCCAGGACCTCCCCCGTGAAGTTCGCGGCCTGGTCGCCGGACCACACCGACTCGCGGCCAGAGGTCTCGGGCTTCCCGGGCGTGAGGCCGGGACAGACGACGTTGAGCGTGATTCCATACTTCCCCACCTCGCGCGCGATCGCCTTCGACATCGCGATCACGCCGGCCTTGGTGCCGCTGTACACGGCCTCGCGCCACTCGCCCATGCGGCCGGCGTCGCTGCCGATGGAGACGATGCGGCCGTAGCGGCGCTCGACCATCACGTCGAGCACGGCGCGGGTGCAGTTGATGAAGCCCCACATGTCGATCGCGATCTCGCGCTCCCACTCGTCGCGCGGCTTCTCCAGGAACAGGCGGTCGATGGTCCAGCCGGCGCAGTTGACGAGCACGTCGACGGCGCCCATCGAGCTTTTGACGAACTCCACGGTCGACTTCACGGACTCCCAATCGGTCACGTCGGTGTGGCGGGCGACGATGGTGCCCGAGGGCGCCTCGCCTGCCACCTTCTTCGATTGGGCGTCGTCGACGTCCGCGATCACCACGCGCGCGCCCTCGGCCGCAAAGCCGAGCGTGATCGCGCGGCCGAGGTTGGACGCGCCGCCCGTGACGATGACGACGCGACCGGTCAGACCGAGGTCCATGGGGCTAGGCAAGCATGGCAGTGACGATCAGGCGGTCGCTGTAGGTGGCCGGTCCCTGGAGCCAGGCGCCCGAGCACGTGATGAGGCTTAGGCGTGCCGGGCCGGCGCGCGAGAACAGTCCGGCCGGGTGGGCGCTCGCGGAAACGGTCTGCGAGGAGGCAACCTCGAACGAGACGGTGCGGCCGCTTGGCCAGACGACGTCGATCTGGTCGCCCGGGCGCAGGAAGCGCAGCTTGCGGAATACGCCGGGCTCGCCGGCGCCGTAGTGCCCGGCGATCACCGCGTCACCGGGGTCGCCCGGCGAAGCGGCACGGTTGAACCAGCCGACTGTGTCGAGCCCCGCGGGCGATGCCATGGCCCCTGCCGAGTCGACGCCGACCGGCTCGATCACCGCATCGACGCCAAGGCGCGGGATGACAAGCCGCCATCCGCCCACCCTCGCCCTTACGGTGTCGAGCCGCACGCTTGACGGCGCGGGCGAGCTTGCCGAGGGCGCTGCCGTCGCTTGGCCGGCCGTCGCGGGATGCGCCGGCGGCGCCTCGCGGGCAGGAGCCGGGCTCGCGCCCGCGACCAGGCCCGCGATCACCAGCGCCGTCACGGCCCGGCCTCGGCTCCAGTAGAGCGCGAGCAGCAAGAGCGGCACCACCAGCACACCCGCCAGCGGTACCGCGGCGCGGACCAGAGGCAGGTCGGGGACCCCGGTGTTCGGGAGGTCGACCCCGCCGGAGACGGTGAGGCACTCCGTCGTCGCGTTCGTGTGCGTGGCCGGCTCGTACACGCCGGCCAGCGATGGATCGGGCGTATAGAGAGTGCGCCAGCAGTACTTGCCGTTGAACTGCAGCGGCGCGGTGGCGTCGGAGGTCGCGGAGCCGGCGACGACCGCCTTGACCGCCCCGACCTGCGTCCCGCCGGAGACGCAGCCGCCGGCGGCGACCTGGCCGGGGTTGCAGATGAAGAACGTCATGGTCCCCGTCGGGTTGAGGCCCGCGCCTCCGTTGGTGACTGTCACGGTGTCGGTCGCGGTCGAGCCCGCCGGCACGCCGCCGCCCGTGGGCGAGCTGGTGCTGGTGGTCGCCGGGTCCTTGCAGGAGTGAAAGTCGACGGGGCCCGCGAAGTCCTTCAGCACCGAGGTGAAGGACTGCGCGGTGCGCGTGTGCGGAAGGAAGGAGCGGAAGCAGCCAGTGAAGGGGATGCCCTCGAGGTCGACGCCTCCCTCGAGGAAGTCGTTGGCCGCGACCTGGGTGGCGTTGCCTGTGACCTCGTCGCGACACACCCAACCGCCACACGCGATGGTGGCGGCGTTGACGGTGAGCGCGGCGAAGGCGGGCGTGAGGTTCTGCTCGTAGTGCGGCACCCCGGTCGGGTTGCACACCGTGCCATCGGCCGGCTGCGGCCCCGGCTCGGCGGCGCAGTGCCACTGCCACACGGAGAAGCCCGCGAGCGCCCCACCGTTCGTGAAGTCGACGGCGACGAGCAGGTCGCCCTCGCTGCGGTTGCCGATGAAACCGCCGCCGCACGCGGCGGTGCGCGTCGTCGTGCTCTGCAGGAACTCGAAGTCCATATGGCTGTCGCCGTTGTTCACCAAGCGCTCCGCGCCGAAGTAGAGCTCGGGATGGCCGTCGGCCTTGGTGTGAGCCACGGCGTAGATGTTGCTGAGCTCCGTTTTCGCCGGCACCGTGCCCGCGCTGACCGTGTAGGAGTTGATGGCGTCGCCGTTCTTCGGCCCGCCGCCGGACAGCGTCGTGGGGTCGTCGCCGCCACACCCAGCGGTGTCGCCGGAGATCGGGTCGACGATGAATGTGGCGGAGATGATGGTGGGGTCGGCCGCGGCGGCCGGCGTCAGGGTGGGCGCCGTGGGCGGATTGCCGCCCACCCCGGCGACGCCGCAGTTGAAGAGGCCGCCGGAGCCGGTGATGTTGACGCCGCCGTTCGCGCAGGCGGCGCCGGCAGGGCCGGAGTTGGCCCAGTCGACGGTGCCGCCGCCGCCCGCGAACTGGATGTTGCCGTCGACGTTGAGCCAGCCCGAGGGGGCGGCGAAGACCTGCAGGGCGGTGAACGAAAGCGAGAAAAGGAGAATCCCCGCCGGCGCGAGGGAGGCCCACGGAGATCTCTTCATCGTGGTGTTGTGGCCAACTGGGCGTGCGCAGCTTACTTGCGCGGCCCCGGGCATGTCCTCAAAAAAAGAAGGGCCGGTGAACCGGCCCTCCTCGTCTGTTTACTTCTCGGTTTTCGGCTCACCGTGGCCGTTGAGCGACCGCATAAAGGTGGCGGCCAGGCCTTCGAGCGCGCCGCCTCCGCCCGTGACAAGCACCTCGGGAACGACGTCGAGCTTGCCCTCCGAGAGCGCGTTCGCGATGGCGACCGCCGCCGTGGGCGTCGAGCCCAGGCTCGCGACCTGGGCCTCGTAGCCCTTGGCCTTGGCCAGGCCGAGCGCCTCGACGGCCGCTGCGTCGCCGAGTCCGATCGCCCGACGGCGCGAGCCTTCGGCCTCGCCGGTCACCCGGACGTAAGCAGCCTCGCCGTCCGCCTCCGCCTTGCGCGCGTTGGCGCGGGCGCGGTTGATGTCGACGGACACCTGCGCCTTGGCCAGCTCGGCCTGCATGTCGGCGGTCCCGCGCGCCTTCTCCAGGTCGATGCGCACCGTCTGCGCATCGCGCTGCTCCTGGAAGGTGGCCTTCTCCTGGTTGGCGATCTCCCGGCGCGTGAGCACGGCGACCAGCTCCTGCGGGAACGCGACGTCCTGGATGTAGACGCCGCGCGTCTCCACCTCGTAGGCGGCGAGGTAGCGGGAGATCGCCTCCAGCGCCGCCGACTGCACCTGGTCGCGGGTCTCGATGAAGCGCACCGCCTCCAGGCCCTGCAGGGTGTTGCGGAAGTGGTTGCCCACCGCCGCCTGCAGCACCTCGTTGACCAGGTTCTGCATCGACCCGACCATCGAGATCACCTTGGGCGCCTTGGTGTCGGGCACGTGGATCTGGACCTGCAGGTCGATTTTGAACACGAAGCCCTCGCGACTCTTGCCCTCGATCGGGCTGAGCTGCGCGTCCAGGTTGTGGGCGATCGAGCTCGCCTCCGCCCAGTTGAGGGTAAGGATGAACGTCGGCACCTTCTCGGCCGCGTAGATCCGCGGGTTCAGTGGGTACTTGCCGGTACGCAGCGCCTCGCGCCAGATGCCGCGGTGGCCCGGCTGGACGATAGAGCCGAACTTGAACTCGGGGCCGGACGTGTCGAGTGTCGGCAGCCCGACGTAACCCTTGATGACCGCGACCTCGCCCTGGTTGACGACCAGCATCGGGGCCGGCTCGACCCGGACGAGGAAGGGGTTCAGCAGGTAGGCGCCGTAGAGCAGCGGGTCGTGCTGCAGTCCGATCCGGCCGCCGTTGTCCAGGAACGCCTGGAAGTCCTGATAGTTGTTGTGCAGCTCGTTCTTCTTGCCCAGCAGAGCCTCGATGAGCTCCGAGTCGCTCACGTCGGGCTGGTGCTCGAGCGCCTCGATGTCGCTGAAGCCGCCGATCCGGCAGGCGATGTCCGCCGGCGCGAGGGGATCGCCCTCGAGTGTGGTCACGATGCCGACCATGTCCTGGTCGCCCTTGGGGGCGATGACGGTCACGCGGAACTGGTCGGGGTGGAGCCCGAAGGAGGTCGGCGAGAGCGGGCCCTTGGCCACGATCTGGCGGTCGACCGGCAGGCCGTAGGCCTTGGTCGCGGTGACGACGAGAAACGCGACCGGATGAATCGGCGCCAGCGTGCCGGGCGCCAGGACCTGGCGCTGCACGCCCTTCTGGCCCATGCCGCCGATGAAGGCGGCCAGGTCGGTGAAGTTGCCGAACGACGGCTTGTACACCGCCGACTTGGCGCCCGTGGGCAGCGGCTCGCCGATCTGCGAGATCACGACGCCGATCTCCCCCGCCGGGACCTGGACCCACGGGTAGCGCATGACCGCGTACGTGGGCCAGAGCTTGAAGCGGACGCCGGGCATCAGCAGCTCGGCCTGGTAGCCGGCCTCGCCGTGGAAGGCGATGGGCCCGTCGGTGGTGTTGTGCTTGGTCGAAACGCGCTTGATCACCAGGCCGACCTCGGCGGGGCCGATCTGGACGATCGAGCGCAGCAGCGCGTACAGCGCGAAGACGGCCGCAAACGCCAGGAGGGACTCGAGCAGAACACTCATCTGTCCTGCCTCCAAAGGGCTCGATCCTTGCCCTTCATGCGAGGGTGCGCCCAGACGGGGCGATTAGAGAATTACTTACCCAGTTTCAGCGGCAACCATGCGCAGGTTTTTGCGGTTTCGCGCGTCCTGCCGCGATTGGTGCATTTGCCGGCGATGGGTGCAATCCGCAACGCCTGATTGATGCCTTCGCCGGCAATTGGCGCTTTCGCGCCGAGGGGCGAGGATTGCCGAAGCGCTAACCCTCGCGGGCCTAGACCTCGGTGGAGACTCGCATGCGCCGGCGCTCGCGGGTCTGCCGCCGGGTCGCCAGCGCGACGGCGAGCATCCATCCCCACTGCGCCACCGCCCCGGCGGCGAGGTAGGCGTACGGGCGGCTGAGCTCGGACTGCCCTGGGCAGGTGCCCCCGGCGACGCATGCCGGCGCGACGAACCACAGGATCCAGACCAGGAAGATCGCCGCCGCGAACACGGACGAGATCAAACCGGTCGCCGCGACGGTGGCCGCCAGGCTCGAGCGGCGCATGCCGATGCCGATCGCCCCGGCGGTCAGGGTGAGATCGACCTCACAGGCCACCAGGGCCAGAATCGGAACCAGCACTCGCCCCTATAACGCCCGACGGCGTGGCGATCGCCCGGATGCTCATAAGCAGCACGAAGGCGATGAAGACCAGCGGGGCCACCAGGTCGAGGAAGTCGGCGTGGAGCGGGCTGGCGAGCGCGCGGATCACGCAGAGCGCGGCGACCAGGTAGGCCGCCAGCCGCAGCCACAGAGGCTGCCGCAGCGTGGCTACGGCGACGAACAGCGCGACGGCGAGGAAGAGCGCGGCGTCGGCGACGTCCTCCACCAGCGTGAGCGGACGGGCCGCGCCGGGCAAGACCACGATCAAGAGCGGAATCACGTTCGTAACCAGCTCCACGGCAACGAAGAGGAAGACGGCCGGCCGCAGCCATCGGTTCGGCTGCAATGAGAGGGCGAAGAGCACGAACGGCGCGAGCGCGAGCGCGCCGACGACCTGCTGGAGGACCACGACCGCCGCATGGTCGCGGTAGAACGCGCTGATCGCGGCGTCGGAGTCGGCCGAGGTAGGCAGGGACGCCATCGCGGCGCTGACGAACAGCAGGACGACGAAAGCGATCCCCCACCATCCCGCGAACCGCCGGCTCGTCACGTGACGGCCGGTTCGAGAGGACGGCGCTCGCGAGCCAGCGAGAGACCGATCGCGACCAAGTCCGCCGCACGCTGTAGACGTTCCCGCTCACGCTGTGTGTACGGCGCGCCGTGGCGGCGCGCAGTGAGCGCGATCCGGCCCAGCTCCTGGTCGCCGGCGCGGAGCGGCACCACCAGCTCCGCTTCACCGGTCCAGTCGCCGGCGGTGAAGCTCGGCGAGCCGTCCGTCGCCCCGTCCAGGAACATGGCCGCGCCGGTCGCCCCCGCGCCCTCCTGGGCGGTCTTGACCAGGCGCTCGGCGAGCCTCGGTCCGTAGATCACGTCGACCACCGCGCCGACGTCTGCTTCCAGCGAGGTGAGGAGTCGCTCGAGGTCCTTTCTGTCCTTGAACCGGCTGTCGACCAGCCGCTGCAGGGAGTTGCGGACCGGCGTGAACAGCGTCGCTATCAGGGCGACGGTGATGATGATCGCGGCGTCTGACGACTGGCCGGTCAGGGCGATGAACAGCTTTTGCAGGCTCGCCGTGAAGCCCGCGTACACGCCGGCCAGGATCGCCGTCAGGGAGACGTAGACGATCGCGCGGTTGATGATGAAGTCGATCTCGTACAGCCCGTATCGGAGGATCGACATCGCGGCGGCCAGGGGGATGGACGTGTACGAGACGATGAAGACCAGGAACTCGAACGGCCTTATGGCCTGCTGGTTCCACACATTGCCCACGATGTCGGCGACGAAGGCGACGACGACGACCGTGGCGGCCGCGGTCATCCATTTCAGCTGCTGGCGGAGGATGCTGCCGGCGTTTCGCCAGCGCAGCGTCAAGGCGGCAAGACCGGCGATCGTAGACCCGATGGTGAGCAGGACCCCGGCTGTGTTGACGCCGTCCCAGAGCGGGTCCTTGCCGCTGGGGTCGATATTCTCGCTGAGCAGACGAAGCACGAGTCCGAGCAGAGAGGTCGCGACAGCCGGCCACCAGCGGCGCGACAGGAGCCGGCCGTCAGGAAACAGAAGCAGGCCGAGCGTCAGGGGAACGAATATCCCGCTCTGGATGAGAACGGACGAAAGGCGGGAGACGAAATCTCCAGCGGGCAGGTAAAACCCGGGCGTCCTGGCGAGCTCGCCATACGCCAGCAAGAGCACCGCCATCGAGGTGGCCAGGCCGGAAAGGCTGAACGTCCAGCCGATGGCGTGGCGCGGGTGCCGCCCCAGGATGAGCGCGCCCATGGCGGAGAACGCCACCGCCCCGGTGAAAGAGCCCACCACGTTCCAGAAGTCCTGCGTCGTCAGCTGGGTGTGCGCCAGCCGGAGCAGGATGAAGACGCTGACCGGGATCGAGAGCACGGTCAGGCCGAAGCAGATCCATGCTATGGCGCGGGCGCGGCGGGGGGTCACGCTAGCGGGATTGTGGGCGCCTAGGAGGCGACCCGCAACCCCACCCTGGGGAACACCTCCTCGGCGAAGCTCTTGATCGCGCCCTCTTCGGCGGCGTTCGGGAGGTTGACGATGAAGTAGTCGATGCCGGCGGCGGCGTAGTCCTGGATGCTGGCGGCGATGCCGTCCGGGTCGCCCTGGAACTCGTTCCAGGTGCGGACGAAATCCTCGTCCTTGCCCGTTCGGCGCGCGGTTTCCCTGACGACGCGCTTGACCTCGCGCTCGTCGCCCACGACGGCGTAGAACTCAAACGTCTTCAGGATCGAGTCGTAATCGCGACCCACGTTCCGGCAGTGCTCGCGCAGCACGTCGAGCTTGTGCCGGACGGTGTCGAGGTCCGCGCGCAGGTTGCAGCCGTCGCCGTGCTGGGCGACCAGCTTCAAGGTGACTTTCTCTCCGCCGCCTCCGATCCAGATGGGCGGGTGGGGACGCTGCACCGGCTTGGGCTCGTTGATCGCTCCGCGGACGGAGTAGAACCGGCCCTCGAAGGTCGCCTCATCCTGCGTCCACATCGCTTTGATGACCTGCAGCGACTCGCGCAACATCCGCAAGCGTTCGGGCGTCTCGGGGTACTCGTAGCCGTAGGCGCGGTACTCGTGCTCGTACCAGCCGGCGCCGATGCCCAGGATGAGCCGGCCGTGGCTCATGACGTCGATGCAGCTCGCCATCTTGGCGAGCAGCGATGGCGGCCGGTAGCCGTTGCACGTGACCATCTGGCCGAGGCGGATCGTGCTGGTGTCGCGCGCGAGCGCGGCCATCGACGTCCAGGCCTCGAACACGGACTCGAGGTGAGGGTCGGGCACGGTGTGGAAGTGGTCGTAGACGAAGACCGCGTCGAAGCCGGCGGCCTCCGCCTCGAGGGCGCAGCGGCTCATGGTCTCGTATTTCTCGACGGGGTCGGGGATGTCGGCGAGGTCCATGCGCCAGCCCTGGGGCACGAACACGCCGAACTTCATGTCGCGGCCATGGGCGTAAATGTAGCGACGACACGCGCAGCCGATCGAGAAGCGGCGGGCTCAGACCTCGGTCGGCGGCGGCGCTTGCGGCGGGGGCCCCGGCCAGGCCGTGTGTGTTTCCGTCGCCTGCGGCGCAGCGGACGGCTGGTCGACCGGAACCGTCTGCGCTGCCACGGCGCCGGCGGGTTGTCGATGAAGCAGCCGGCCGCGCCAGGTCAGGAACATCCCGAGCAGGAACCCGACCGCGACGGCGATGAACCCGACGGCGATCAAGAGACGCGCGTCCTGCAGCGGCGAGACGTTGCCCGCGAGCGCGGCGTCGGCGCCGGTGGTCGCGGTCAGTGTCTCGGCTTTCGTCCAGCGCAGCTTCCAGATCGCGGTCTTGCGGTCCAACGTGAACAGAGCGCCGGGCGCAGAGGTGATCACGTGCGGCAGCGTGACCGCGAAGGTGATGGTGAAGATCGCCTGCACCTCGTCGTCGGTCAGGCCCTGCTGCGAGCCGGCCGAGCTCGGCTGCGTCGTGGCGGCCGCCGTCTTGAATGTGTAGGTGTCGCCACCGCCCGAAGACGTGTGGGTCGCGGACGTGAACATCCCGCCGGTGTTGCCCAGGTTCAGGCCGAGGCTGGAGCCGGGCGACTGCGCCGCGGGCGGCTTGAGCGCGGAGGGCTTGGTGAGAAACGCGAACGCGTCCTTCTCGTTCTTGAAGGGGATCGTGATCAGCGCCCCGGACTCGTCGCCCTCGCTGACCGCCGTGACCTTGCTCCCGGGGTACTGCTTCTGCAGCTGGGCGTTGGCGGAGGCGATGTCCGACGGCGTGAACCCGCTGACGGACGTCCCGTTCGACCCGTTCATCAGCGACCTGGGGAACAGGAACTTGAGGCCGACGGCCACCGAGCCGTCGGGGTTGAACGTCGCGCTCGCGTCGTAGCCGCAGGCGGCAGTCGACAGGACGATGGCGACGGCGACGAGCGCGCGGGCGGCTGTTTTCAGCACGGCCGATATGTTGCGGGAACGGCAGCGATTTCTAGCCTTGTTACGCAGCTAGGCTTGACGGCGATGGGGGAGCTTCCAGAGCCGGCATTCGCCGACGTTCTCGACGCGGCGAGGCAGATCCGCCCCTACCTCTCGCCCACGCCACTGCGCCGCTATCCGGCGCTCGACCGCCTGGTCGGCGCCGAGGTCCACGTCAAGCACGAAAACCACAACCCGACCGGCGCGTTCAAGGTGCGGGGCGGAGTCAACCTGGTCAGCAGGCTGAGCGAGGACGAGCGCCGGCGCGGGGTGATCGCCGCCTCGACCGGCAACCACGGCCAGTCGGTCGCGTACGCAGCGCGGCTGTTCGGCGTCAGCGCGATCATCTGCGCGCCCGCGGCCGCCAACCCCGTCAAGGTCGAGGCGATGCAGGACCTCGGCGCGGAGGTGATCCTCGAAGGCGAGCGCTACGACGACTCGAAGCACAACGCCGAGCGCCTGGCGCGCGAGCACGGTTACCGCTACATCCATTCGGGCGACGAGCCGCTACTCATCGCGGGCGTGGGCACGCACACGCTGGAGGCTTTGCAGGAGCAGCCGCGCATCGACACCGTCGTCGTCCCCATCGGCGGCGGTTCGGGCGCGGCGGGAGCGTGCATCGCGGCGAAGGCGATCAACCCCTCGATCGAGGTCATCGGCGCGCAGTCGGACGCGGCGCAGTCCGCCTACGTGAGCTGGAAGAGCGGCAAGCTCCAGGAGTCGCCGAACCGGACGCGCGTCGAAGGGTTGTCGACGGCGACGCCGTTCGAGCTGCCGCAGCGGGTCCTGCGCCGGCTGCTCGACGACTTCGTCCTCGTGTCCGACGACGAGATCGACGCCGCCACGGCGGTGATGATCGAGAAGACGCGGACGCTGGTCGAAGCGGCGGGTGCGGCCGCGCTGGCGGCGGCGCTGAGGCTGCGCCACCGGCTGAAGGGCCGCCGCGTGGCTTTGATCTGCAGCGGTGGCAACATCAGCCCGGCGCAGCTGAAGGCGCTGATGAACCGGTGATCGCATCCTCCCAGAGGACACTGAGTCCGGCGGGCTGTGGATCCACGCTCAGCGCGAGCAGCGAGGGGATGACAAGCCGGGCGTCGGTCAGCTCCGCCGGGTCGTGGGTGTTGGTGACGCCGACCGCGAACATGCCCGCGACGATGGCGGCGCGCAGGCCGGCCGGGCTGTCCTCGATCGCCAGGCACCTGTCCGGCGACACGCCCAGACGCTCCGCGGCCAGGCGGTAGCCGGCCGGATCGGGTTTGCCACGCGGGGTGAGCTCGGCGGTGACAAGCACGTGCGGGACCGGAAGGCCCGCCATCGCAAGGTGGCGAATGGCGGGCTCGAGGCGGGCTGAGGTGACGATCGCCCAGCGTTCGGCCGGCAGCTTTTCCAGCAGCTCGAGCGCGCCGTCGAAGCGCGCCAGCGCGGTCTCGGTGCGGGCCTGGCCAGCCGAGATCCGACGCACCTCGGCGTGCGGGTCGACGTCAGGCGCGAAGCGCCTCACGAGCTCGAGGCCCGTCATGTGGATCGACGCGAGCACTTCGGCCGGCAGCAGCCCGCGCTCGGTGGCCCAGCGCGTCCAGGTCGCGCGGATCGACGGCATCGTGTCGACGAGCACGCCGTCGAGGTCGAAGACGATCGCGGCCGCATGAAAGGCACCCATCTGCGGGGAGTGATTTTCGACCTCGACGGGGTCCTGGTGTTCTCGGAGCCGCTTCTCGCCGAGGCCGCGATCGCGCTGTTCGCTGAGAAAGGCGTGGCGATGACGGCCGACGACTTCAAGCCCTTCATCGGCATGGGCGAGGACCGCTACCTGGGCGGGGCGGCAGAGCGCAAAGGCGTCCCGCTCGACCTCGGGCCTGACAAGACGCGGCTGTATGAGATCTACGAGGGGGTGATCCGGGGGCGGTTGAGGCCTCTGCCGGGCGCGGTCGAGCTGGTCCACGAGTGCCGGCGGCGGCGATTGGCGATCGCGGTCGCCTCCGGCGCCGACCGCGTCAAGGTCGTGGCGAACCTGCACGAGATCGGCCTGCCGGAAGCCCTGTTCGGAACGGTGGTGGACGGCAACGCGGTCGAGCTCAAAAAGCCGGCGCCGGATATCTTCCGGGAGGCGGCGCGCCGACTGGGGCTCCCGCCGGACGCCTGCCTGGTGATCGAGGACGCGGTCAGCGGGGTGGCCGCGGCCCGCGCCGCGGGCATGCGCTGCCTGGCGATCACGAGCTCGTTCAGCGCCGCCGAGCTGGCCGGTGCGGACTGGTTCGCGGCCGACCTCGCTCACGTGCCAGACGCCGCGCTCGGCTGGTGATAACTTGAGCGCCGCGATGGCCGTCGCCACCAAGAAGGACAAGAAGAGGAAGAAAAAGGACGGCGAGTGGACGGCTGAGAAGCCGCGCAAGGCCACCGCCCTGACCAAGAAGGAGTACGAGAAGCAGCTTCGGGAGCTGCAGGTGAAGCTCGTCCAGCTCGAGGACTGGGTCCGCTATCGCGGCCTGAGGGTGGTGGCGATCTTCGAAGGCCGCGACACCGCCGGCAAGGGCGGCGTCATCAAGCGCATCACGGCCATGCTGAACCCTCGCTTCGCCCGCGTCGTCGCCCTGCCCGCGCCCACCGACCGAGAGAAGACGCAGTGGTACTTCCAGCGCTACGTCGCCCACCTGCCTTCGGCGGGCGAGATCGTGTTCTTCGACCGCAGCTGGTACAACCGCGCAGGCGTCGAGCGCGTGATGGGCTTCTGCACCGACGAGGAGTACGACGAGTACATGCGCACATGCCCGCAGTTCGAGCGCATGCTCGTGCGCTCGGGAATCATCCTGGTCAAGTACTGGCTGTCGGTGAGCGATGAGGAGCAGGAGCGGCGCTTCCTCGGCCGCATCAACGACCCGAGCAAGCGCTGGAAGCTCAGCCCGATGGATCTTCAGGCGCGGGCGCGCTGGGTCGACTACTCCGAGGCCAAGGACCAGATGTTCTCGTACACGGACATCCCCGAGGCGCCGTGGTACGTGGTCGAGAGCGACAACAAGCGCTCGGCGCACCTGAACCTGATCAGCCACTTCCTATCCCTCATCCCGTACGAAGTGGTGCCCCACGACGACATCAAGCTGCCTCCGCGCCAGAAGCGCAGCTACGTGCGCCCGCCGAAGAGCTCCCAGCGCATGGTGCCCACCAAGTTCCACGTCGAGTGATCGACGAGCGCCGCCAGGCGACTGTCCGTGAGCACATGGAGGCCGAGAACGCCCACGATTTCGAGCGCTGCATCGCCGCGTTCGGACACCCGCGCTACGAGATCATGGCCACGGGCGAGGTCTGGGACGGCCACTCGGGAGTCAATGCCCTGCTGGAGGAGAACATGCGGGGCTTCCCCGACTTTCAATTTCACCCGTCGACGTTTCATCACGCGGCCGACGCAGTGATCGTCGAGGGACGCTTCGCGGGCACCCACGAAGGCGTGTGGCGGGGCCTGCCACCGACCGGGCGCAAGGTCGATTTTCCGCTCATCATCGTGTTCCAGTTCGACGGTGACGAGATGGTCTGCGAGCGGACGTACTTCGACATCGGCACGGCTCTGCGGCAGCTGGGGGTCGCGCGCGATCCGAACTCGACCGGAGGCAAGATCGCGACGGCGATGAACCATCCGGTGGTCGTCGGCCGCGCGTTCGTCCGCTCCCTTCTTCGGCGCTAGCGAGGCCGCGATGCTGCCCATCGGCACGGAGCTCGAAAGCCCGCAAACTGGCGAGCGGCTGATCATCCGCTCAACCGCCCGCTCCTCGGGGGGAAAGCTCTTCCAGGCGGAGCTGATCGCGCAGCCTGGCTCTTACGTCGTCCGCTCGCACCTGCATCCCAGCCAGGAGGAGCGTTTCGTCGTCCTCGAGGGCGAGTACGGATACCGGGTCGGCGCCCGTTCCGGTGTCGCGCACACCGGGGAGACTGTCGTCTGCCCGGTCGGCGTTGCGCACAGCCAGTGGAACGCAGGATCGGGAGTCATGCGGATCTACTACGAGCACAGGCCCGCGCTGGAGTCGGCGGAGCTGTTCTTCGAGACCTACTTCGGCTTGAGCCGCGACCGCAAGCTCTTGCCGTCCGGGGACATGCGGATTCTCCAGGCCGCGGTCCTGCTCACGCAGGTGTCCGACTTCGTCCGGATCACAAGCCCCCCTCTGTGGGTGCAGGACGTGGTGTTTCCCGCGCTGGCGAGAATTGGGAGGATGCGTGGCCTGCGAGCCCGCTACCCGGCCTACGCGGCCTCCGTGCCCGGGTCCGGATGATCGACGATCCAGTCCTGGTCGAGGACTGGCATCCGGTCGCGCGGATCGAAGACCTGGCGTCCGGCGGACCGGTCGGCGCGCGGCTGCTGGGCGAGGACATCGTCGTCTGGCGGTCCGGGGACGTGGTCCACGCGTGGCGTGACCTGTGCGTGCACCGCGGGACGCGACTGTCGCTGGGCCACGTGGTCGGTGGCGACCGGCTCGAGTGCCCGTACCACGGCTGGACGTACGGTGAAGATGGGCGGTGCGTGCTCATGCCGGCGCACCCCGATCAGAAGCCGCCGGCGAAGGCGTGCGTGACCGTCTACCAAGCACGGGCCGAGTACGGCGTGATCTGGGTGACGCTGGGCTCCGGCGCCAACGACCTACCGCGCTTTGAGCTCCTCGATGACCCCGCGCACAACGTGCTGATGTCGGGCCCTTATCGCGTCCATGCCAGCGGCCCTCGTGTGGTCGAAAACTTCCTCGACGTCGGCCATTTCCCGTTCGTGCACGAGGGCATCCTGGGCGACCGGGCGCGGCCGGAGATCGCCGACTACGAAGCCACCGTCACCGACGACGGGGTGCTGGCCACTGGCGTCAAGGTCTACCAGCCCGACCCTTACGCCACCGGCGAAGGCGCCACCGTCACCTACAC
The DNA here is from genome assembly GCA_005889135.1 of Chloroflexota bacterium. Classification (GTDB taxonomy): domain Bacteria; phylum Chloroflexota; class Dormibacteria; order Dormibacterales; family Dormibacteraceae; genus 40CM-4-65-16. The sequence continues at coordinate 8,162 of VBEK01000135.1, read as the reverse complement.
GTACCGCGTCCACCGGCCTCTCTCCGCCTCCTTCGTCAAGCACGGCGAGCACTCGTTCGGCATGCTGCTGTCAGTCACGCCCCACGACGCGATCGACAGCACCGCCTGGATGTGGATGGCCATGAACTACGAGCCGGCGACGGGGATGATCGAGTTCCAGGACCGGATCTTCGCCCAGGACCGGCCCATCCTCGAGTCGCAGCGGCCCGAGCTGCTGCCCCTCGACCTGCAGGCCGAGCTGCACGTCCGGAGCGACCGGACCGCGATCGCCTACCGCCGCTGGCTGCGCCAGCTTGGGGTGCGCACCGGGGCGTACTGACATGACGGAGGTTCAACGAGTCGGCAAGATGAAGGCGGCTGTCTACCGGAGATACGGCACGGCCGAGGTGCTGAGGATCGAAGAGGTCGACAAGCCCGAGGTCGGCGACTCCGACGTGCTCGTCCGGGTCCGCGCCACCTCCATCAACCAGGCGGACTGGCACACCATGACCGGCACCCCGCTGGTCGCGCGCATCGCCTTCGGGCTTCGCGGGCCCAAAGACGAGATGCTCGGCGGCGACTTCGCCGGCACGGTCGAGGCCGTCGGCTCGGCCGTCAGCCGGTTCAAGTCCGGCGACGCGGTGTTCGGCCTGACCCGCTCCGGGGCGTTCGCCGAGTACGTGTCCGTGCCCGAGGACCGCGGCGCCGTCGCCAAGCCCGACAACGTGAGCTTCGAGGAGGCGGGGACCGTGGGCGTCGCCGGCATCACGGCCGTGCAGGCGCTCCGCACTCACGGCCGCCTCCGGGCAGGCGAGAAGGTGCTCATCAACGGCGCCTCCGGAGGCGTCGGTACCTTTGCGGTCCAGGTCGCGAGGGCGATGGGCGCCGAGGTCGCCGCCGTGTGCAGCGCGCGCAACGTGGAGATGGCGCGCTCGCTCGGCGCCGAGAGGGTGTTCGACTACGCGAAGGAGGACTTCACGCGCTCCGGCGAGCGGTACGACCTCCTGATCGACATCGCCGGCAGCAGGTCATGGGGCGAGTGCAAGAGGGTGTTGAAGCCGGAGGCGAGGCTGGTCGTGGTCGGTGGGCCGTCGCGCAACGTCCTGCTGGGACCGGTGAGTCACCTTGTGGGCATGCGCCTGGCGGCGATCGGCGACAGGCGGAAGATCGCCGTCTTCATCGCCACCGTCCGGGACGAGGACCTGGAGTTTCTGCGCGAGCTGCTGCAGAAAGGACAGGTGAAGCCGGTGATCGAGAAGCGCTACGACTTCGCCGACATCGGGCAGGCCATGGCCTACCTCGGCGAGGGGCACGCGCGGGCCAAGCTCGCGGTCACGATCTAACCGCATGCCCGCCCAATACGGATAGTCGCGACTATCCGTGCATCTCGTGCCCCAAAACCCTGGTTAGTCGCGACTATCCGTGCATCTCGTGCCCCAAAACCCTGGTTAGTCGCGACTATCCGTGCGCGCCGTTGCGGATGTACGTCGCGTAGGCGAAGCCGCTGTCCTTGATCGTCCGCGCCTGCGTGTCGTAGTCGACGTGGACGATCCCGAACCGCTTCTGAAATCCCCACGCCCACTCGAAGTTGTCGAGCAGAGACCAGAGGAAGTAGCCGCGCACGTCAGCTCCGTCGGCGATCGCACCCGCGACGGCGTCGAGGTGACGGAGGATGTACGCGGTGCGCTCGGGGTCGCGCACGCGGCCGTCCTCGCCCACCACGTCTCCGCCGTACGCGCCGCCGTTCTCGGTCACGAACAGCGGCGGCAGGTTCGGGTACTCGCGGCCCAGGCGCACGAGAAGGGTGCGCAGGCCGTCGGGGTTGACCTCCCAGTCCATGGCCGTCCGCGGCAGGTCGCGCGACGGGAAGGTCACGTACTCCGAGCCCACGAACGGGGACGCCTTCGACCGCACCGTGGGCGTCATGTTGCGGTGCGCATCGGCGGGAAGCGGGTGCCCGGACACGCTGTCGTCGTGGTAATAGTTCACGCCCAGGAAGTCGATCGGCGCGCCGATCAGCTCTAGGTCGCCGTCCCGGACCAGCGCCGCCAGGCCGAACTCGCGCACGTCCTCGAGCAGGTCGCCGGGGTAGCGCCCGAGCAGCACCGGTTCCAGGTACATGCGGTTGAACAAGGCGTCGACGCGGCGGGCTGCCTCGACGTCGACCGGGTCGTGCGGACTGTTGGGGATGGCGTTGGTCAGGTTGAGCGTGATCCCGACCTTGTGAGCGGCGCCCTCGCGCAGCGCCCGCAACGTCAAGCCGTGGGCGAGGTGCTGGTGGTGGACGGCCGCGAGCGCGGCGCGCGGGTCGCGCAGGCCCGGGGCGTGCTCGCCGCTGGCGTAGGCGATGAGCGACGAGCACAGCGGCTCGTTGAACGTCGTCCAGTGCATGACCCGGTCGCCCAGCCGGGCGAAGACCGCGCCAGCGTACTCGCGGAAGCGATACGCCGTGTCGCGGCCGGCCCATCCTCCTCTGTCCTGCACCGCCTGCGGCATGTCCCAGTGGTAGAGGGTCAGCCACGGTGTGATCCCGGCCTCGAGCAGCTCGTCGACGAGCCGGTCGTAGAAGTCGAGGCCTCTGGCATTGACCTCCCGGTCGCCAGGCTTGACGCGCGCCCAGCTCACGGAGAAGCGATAGGCGCTCAGGCCTAGGCGCTTCATCAGCGCCACGTCCTCAGGCATGCGGTGGTAGTGGTCGGAGGCGACCTCGGGCGTATCGCCGTGCGCGATGGCGTCGGGCACGCGAGCGAAGGCGTCCCAGATGGAATCCTCCTTGCCGTCCTCGTGGGCCCCGCCCTCGATCTGCGCGGCCGCGGTCGCCGTGCCCCACAGAAAACCGGCCGGAAAAGGCACTGCCTTCAGCCCTTGATCGCGCCGCGCATGATCCCCTCGATGAGCTGGCGGCCGGCGAAGACGAAGAGGACCAGCAAGGGCACGGTGGCGAGGAGCACACCGGCGAGAACGATCGAGTAGTCGACGAAATAGTTGGCCTGCAGCGTGGCGAGGGCGACGGGCAGGGTCGGGTTGGACTGGTTCAGGACGATGAACGGCCAGAAGAAGTTGGTCCACGACATGATGAAGGTGAAGAGGGCGAGCATCGCGGCGGCTGGGCGCGCCGCGGGCACGGCGATGTGCAAGAAGGTCTGGAACAGGCTCGCGCCGTCGATCCGCGCGGCCTCGACCAGCTCGTCCGGCAGCGACTGCGCGATGTACTGGGTCATCCAGAACACGCCGAAGGCGGTGACGAGGCCCGGCACGATGACCGCGCCGAGCGTGCCGGTCCAGCCGAACGTGGACATGGCGATGAACAGCGGCACGACGCTCAGCTGCGTCGGCACGCACATGGTGCCGATGATGAAGACCAGCAGACCGTGCTGGCCGCGGAAGCGGAGCTTGGCGAACGCGAACCCCGCGAGGGTGGAGAAGAAGACCACCGAGATGGAGATGACGCTCGACACGACCACGCTGTTGCCGAGCGCGCGCCAGAAGTTGACGCTCTCGTTGTCCATCACCGAGCGCGCGTTGGCAAGGAAGTTGCCTCCCGGGATCCACGACATCCCCGTATCGCTCAGCGTGCCCGCGTCGCCGCTGCCGATCAGGAAGGACCAGTAGAACGGGAATAGCGAGGCGGCGAGGATCACGGCCAGGAACGCGTAGACCGCCGCGCCGGGACGCTGTTCGATGCGCGCCTGCGCCCGTCGCTGGTTCAAGGTCGCCAGCACGCTCACGTCGCACGCTCCTCGCTGGTGGCGATTCGGCGCGTGATCGCCAGGTTGACGAGCCCGATCGCGACGACGACGAGGAACAGCAGCCATGCCACGGCGGCGGCGCGGCCAAAGTTGAGCTGCGTCCAGCCGAGCTTGTACAGGTAGATGGTCATCGTCATCCACTGCTGGTCTTCGCCGCCAAGGCCGTTCTGGTCGTACAGCCGCGGCTCGTCGAAGATCTGGAGCCCGCCGATGGTGGCGGTGATGATGACGAAGATGAGCGTCGGTCGCAGCTGCGGGACCGTGATGCGGAAGAACCTCCGCAGCCAGGTCGCGCCGTCGATCGTCGCCGCCTCGTAGAGATCGCGCGGGATGGCCTGCATGCCCGCCAGCAGGATCAACGCGTTGTAGCCGGTCCAGCGGAAGTTGACCATGGTCGCGATCGCGATGTGGCTCGCGAGCGGGTCGGTGTGCCAGCGGATGGGGCCCAACCCGATGTCGGCCAGCGTCCTGTTCACCAGGCCGTAGCGCTCGCCGAACATGCTGCCGAAGATCAGGGTCACCGCCACCGGCATGACGACGAAAGGCAGGAGCACGCTCATGCGCCAGAAGGTCTTGTTGCGCAGGTTGGTGTCGAGCGCGGCCGCGATCGCCGTCGCGACCAGGAGTTGGGGCACCGCCGAGAGCAGAAAGATGCTGAGGGTGTTGCGCAGCGCGACCCAGAACTGGCGCTGGCCGAGCACGAAGGCGAAGTTGCCCGATCCCGCCCATCCTTGCTCGCCGCCGAGCAAGTCCCACGCGTGCACCGAGACCCAGCCGGTGTAGAGGAGCGGGAACAGCCCGACGAGAGCGAAGACGACGAAGAAGGGCGAGATGAACAGGTAGGGCGAGAGCTTGACGTCCCAACGGCCGAGGCTTTCCCGGAGGACGAAGCCCCGGCGCGCCGCTTCCGTGGCCACGAGGGTCGAGGTTGTCACAACAGGCTCCTCGGTGGGGTGGCAATGTGGACTGGGCCGGAAGGTCCGGCCCAGTCCCTCGGGCTCAGCTCAGAGCCTTGATGTCGGACAGCACCTGCGCCCACGAGGCGTCGATGGTCTGCTTCTTGCTCTCGACGCGGGTCAGGCCGTCCTGCACCGCCTGCATGATGGCCGCGTACTTCACGCCCTTGTACGGCGTGACGCTGACGGCCTTGGCGCGGTCGGCGAAGATCTGGCCGATCGGCGCGTTGCCGAAGTACGGGTTGGTGGCCCCGGTCAGCGCGGGGTTGCTGTAGGCGCCGACCTGGCTCGGATAGTTGCCAGTGGTGACGAAGGCGGCGATCTGCTGCTCCGGCGCGGTCAGCCAGAGGGCGAGCTCCTTGGCCGCGGCCGTGTGCTTGCCCTGCGTGGGCACGGTCAGGTAGGAGCCGCCCCAGTTGCCGCCGCCGTTCGGAAAGACGTTCGCGATCTTCCAGTCCTTGATCTTGGGGCCGTTGCCCGAGATCACGCCGAGCATCCACGACGGGCAGAGCATCGTCGCCCACGCGCCGTTGGCGAGGCCGGCGTTCCAGTCGGTGCCCCACTCCTGGAGGTGGGCCGAGCTCGTCGAGCTCGCGTTGAGCACCGAGACGAAGGCATTCTTGACGTCCGGGTTGGTTGTCGCGACCACGGTGCCGTCGCTCGCCTCGAAGAAGTTGTGGTACTGGTTGGCGAGGCCCTGGTAGGTGGCGCCGGCGGAGTCGAACCACGCCACGCCGGTGTGCGCGGCGGAGAATCGCTGTCCGACGGAGTAGTAGTTGTTCCAGTCGCCGGTCAGCAGCTGGGCGACGCCGGCGGGATCGCTCGGCAGGCCGGCCTTGGCGAAGGCGTCGGACCGGTAGCAGATCGCCTCCGGGCCGATATCGGTGCCGGCGCCGATGAGCCTTCCGTTGACGGTCGCCGCCTGGGTCTTCCAGTCCAGCCAGCGTGTCTTGGTCTCGGGCGTCGTCAGGTCGACGAAGAGGTTGGCGTACTGCTTGAGCTTGGGCATCCAGTCGACCTCGACGGCTTCGACGTCGCCGAGGCCCGAGCCGGCGGCCAGCTTGGTGAACATGTTGTCCTGCGCTGCCTGCGAAGTCGCCGCGATGTTCTGGACCACCGTGACGTTGGGGTGGAGCTTGTGGTACTGGGCGAGCATCTCGTCGCTGTAGCCGAACTTGTTGAAGGTGGCCAGCGTGAGCGTGATCGGACCGTTGTCGGCGTTGCTCGAGGTGCTTCCCGAAGCGCACGCGGCGAGCGCCAGGGCGGCGACGACCGTCGCCCCGAGGACGCGCCCCGCGCTCCTCAAATTCTTCATGGCCTGTAGATGACCTCCTTTGTTGCACCTTGGTGCTGATTCCGCAAGTCCCCCTCCGCGAGCTGCTATCTCCCTTCCTATTCCCTGCCCCCCTTGCCACTCGACGCGCGGACGACGAGCTCGGTCGCCAGGATCACCCGCTTCCCGCCCGACGGTGGGGAGTCGAGGCCGGCGAGGAGCAGGCGCGCCATCTCACGACCCATCTCCTCGATGGGCTGGCGCACGCTGGACAGAGGCGGGACGGTGGAGGTCGCGATCGTCGAGTCGTCGAAGCCGACGACCGCGACGTCCTGGGGCACGCGGCGCTTGTGCCGGCGCAGCGTCTCGAGCGCACCCGCGGCCATCGCGTCGCTGGCGCAGAAGACGGCGTCGAGGTCGGGGCGTCGGTGGAGCAGGGCCTCCATCGCCTTCGCCCCGCGGGGCTGGCCAAAGTCGCCGGACTCCTGGAGCACGGGGTCGATCTGTGCCCCCGCCTGTCGCAGCGCGTCGTGGTAGCCCTGGAGCCGGTCGACCCCGGCGCCCATGTCGAGCGGCCCGGTGACGGTGGCGATCCGGCGCCGCCCGATCTTGATCAGGTGCTCGACCGCCGACCTCGCGCCTCCCACGTTGTCGACGTCGACATAGTTGACCGGGCTGTCGACGTTGGGCTTGCCGCCGAGCACCACCGGCGTACCCCGCCGGTGCACGCGCTCGGGCAGTGGGTCGTTGCCGTGCAGCGAGACCATGAGCACGCCGTCGACGTGGCCGGCGGAGAGGTAGCCCTCGAGCCTGGCCTCGTCTTCTTTGGACTGCGGCATCAGGAGGACGAGCTGCAGCTGGCGCCTGGACAGCACTTCGCCGATGCCACGCACCAGGCGCGGGAAGAACGGGTCGCCGAAGAGGAAGGACGTTGGCTCCGGGATGACCAGACCGACAGAGTCGGTGCGGCCGGTGACGAGAGTGCGGGCCGCGCGGTTGGGGACGTAGCGCAGCTTCTCAGCCGCCCGCTCGACGGCGCGGCGCGCCTTGGGGCTGACTTTCGGGCTGGCGGTGAAGACGCGCGAGGCGGTGGCGCGGGAGACCCCGGCCACGCGCGCGACCTCCTCAAGCGTCGGGTTGCCGTTGCCGGCAGCGCCATTTCGTGGGAGCGCTCTCACGCCGCGTTTGTACATGTTTCCGGGCTGGTTGTCAAGACTCCCTTGAGAGCGCTCCCGCGCAAGGACGGTGCCAAGGCCGGATAGTCGCGCTAACCAACATCCTCGCCGCCCAGACCGCGCGATAGTCGCGACTAACCAGCATCCTGGCCGCCCAAACCGCGCGATAGTCGCGACTAACAAGCATCCTGGCCGGCCAAAGCGCCGGATAGTCGCGACTAACCAGCATCCTGGCCGCCCAAACCGCGCGATAGTCGCGACTGACCAGCATCCTTGGGTGCTTCGGAAAGTCGCGACTCTCCGATAAATCGCTGTAAATCGACGGGGCTCTAGCCTGACGACGGCGTTGTGATGACGTGCTGCTTCACGTCGCGCTGTACTTCGGCGCCCTGAGCGGGCTGACCACGCTTGCGGCCTTCGTGCCGCGCATGATCAGCGCCCGGCTCTGGTTCGGCTTTCCTGCCGGCGCCGTGGTCGTCGCCGCGACGACGCTAGCGGCGGAGCTCCTCGGCGGGATCCGGGCCCTCGAGTACGGCCTGGGGGTCGTGGCGCTCCTCGCTGCCTTCGCCACCTGGCTCGCGATGCGCCGGTGGAGCTGGCTTGGCGCGCAGCTGTTCGCGGCGGCGGGCCTGGGTTCGCTGGCCTACCTCGTGTACGCAGGCGCGCTCACCTACCTCGTCGCCCGCAGTCCCCTCTACCTGATGGCATCCTCGCTGCTCCTGCTGCTCGAGCTGGCCGCGCTGACGCTGTCGATGTCCTACCTGTTCGAGATCGTCGACACGCTCAGCCGGCGCTCGGAGCCGGCGCACGCCGCGGACCCCAGGCACCTGCCCAAGGTTGCGATCCAGGTCCCGGCCTACAGCGAGCCGATGGAGGTCGTGACCGAGACGCTCGCGGCCCTCGCCAAGCTCGACTACCCGGACCTCATCGTGCAGGTGGTCGACAACAACACTCCTGACCGCGAGCTGTGGGGCGCCCTGCAGGCGGAGTGCGAGCGGTTGGGTCCGCGCTTTCAGTTCATCCACCTCGA
>VBEK01000038.1 GCA_005889135.1 Chloroflexota bacterium | reverse complement strand
GTGAGACGTGGGCCATCTGATCTTGAATGCGCCCGAGGCGACCACGACCAACAGAACCACCAATGGCGCGAGAACTAGACCCGCAAGCGCGCCGACGAAAGCGCCGACAAGGCGCCGCCGGCCTTCAGTCACGGAGACGGAGTTTAGTTTGTAAGTGCCGCTTGCCAGTCGGGTTGACGGCGGCGTCACGCGGCCACGCGGTCGGTCCGTCAACTTGCGAGGGTCGGTTGCTGCACCGTTGCTGCACTGTTGCTGCACTAACGAAAAGTAGCCGTACGCGGGCATGGAGTCTCGAATTCGAAATTGGCTCCGGGACGGAGATTCGAACTCCGAACCTTGCGGTTAACAGCCGCCTGCTCTACCGGTTGAGCTATCCCGGATCAGAGATGGAATTCTAGGTGCTGCCGTCGCCCCATCGACAGTGGGCGAATTCCCAGACTAGGATCCGCTCCTACACGATCAACCTACCCTACTTACGCGGAACGCCGCCCTCGGCTCATCCTCGCCAGCGATCCCGCCTGCGCGCGTTCGATCTCGGACGCCACCGCCACCGCCGTGTCGACGAAGGCGGAAGCCGCCGGTGACCGGTACCGGTCGCGGTGCCACACCACCACCAGCACCCGCGGAGGCACGGGTTCGGAGAGCCGCAGCACCCGCACCTTGGGGTCGTTCTCGTCGACCGCCAGCAGCGGCGACAGCGCGACGCCTAGGCCCGCCGCGACCATAGCCTGCACCGTGGCGTTGTCGTTGGACCGAAACACGAACCTTGGTCGTACCCCGCGGCCCAGCAGGAAGTCCTCCGCCAGCTCCTGATGCTTGCCCGGCTGGTACCCGACCATCGGCGCTTCCGCGAGGTCGGCGACCGACGGCCGCGCCCACCGCCGCGCGGACCCCGCCGGCACCAGGAGCACGTACGGGTCGCGCATCAGCTCGCGCACCTCGAACGGTCCCTCGCGAATGGGCTGGATCGCGAACGTAAGGTCCAGCTCCCCGCGCTCCACGGCGTCCACCAGCTCGACGTCGTGGTCCCCTTCCTCCACGCGTACGTCGACCTCCGGCCACTTGGCCTGGAACCGGCGCAGCGTCTCGGGCAGCACCTTGTTGGCGACGCTCTGGTAGATGCCGATGCGCAGACTGCCCGACACGCCAGCCGCAAACGCCCGGAAGTCCGCCTCCGCCGCCTTCAGCCGCGCCTCGATCGCAGCTGCGTGCCCAAGCAGCAGCCGACCCGCCTCGGTCACTTCGACCGTCCGCCGGCCTCTCGACCTCTCCACCAGCCGCTGGCCGATGAGAGCCTCCAGCGCCCCGACGTGGTCGCTGACCGTGGAGAGCGATTCGTGCAGCTCCTCGGCCGCCGCCCAAAAGGTCCCTCTGGCCGCAACCGCCCGAAGCGCACGCAGGTGCTTCAGGTCGACGCTCTGCCAATTATCCGGCATGGCGGAATCTTACGACGGAAATTCATGTTGCTTCGGAGTTTCATCAGGGGAAGACTCAATCCATGGAGCTCTGGATAGTCGTAGTGCTCGCTCTTGTCGTCATCATCGGCGCCGCCGGCTGGGGCGCAGACTCCCGTCTGACCGACGCCGACCGCGCGACCCGCTGGTGGCCCGGCACGCCCCGCGACTGAACTAAAACCGCCTGCGCTTGACAGGCCGCCCGGCCAGCAATAAGGTCGATTCTTAAATCGAGCTTAAACCGCGCATCGCCGGATGCCGGCTAGGTTCGGGGTACGGCGAGTCGAGGGGGCCCGCCATTAGCAGTCGGCCTGTCAGCGGACAAGGGGGTTTGGCATGAGACGGCTGATCCGGCTCGCCGCCATGGCGGCGTTGGTGGCGGCGATGCTCCCGGGACCGGCGTCAGCCCAGGCCCCGGCGGCGCCACAGCAATCGCAGAACTGTTCGCTCGGCAACGGCATCAAGCACGTCGTCAGCATCGTCTTCGACAACACGCACCTGTTCCGCGACCGCGACAACGTGGCCTCCGACCTGGAGCAGATGCCGAACCTGCTCAACTTCCTCACCGACAACGGCACGCTCAGCGACAACGAGCACACCGTGCTCATCTCCCACACCGCGGCCGGCATCCTCACCAACCTGACCGGCCTGTACCCAGATCGGATGGGGATGAACGTCACCAACTCCTACTTCTACTTCAACAACGCGAACAATCCCGCGTTCTCGACCGCGTTCAAGTACTGGACCGACCTGGTCGACGACTCGACCGGAGTCCAGGACCCCCTGCCTAACATGGTCACCCCGTCGGCAAGCGGTCCAAAGAACGCCCCGGCGCCATGGGTGCCTTTCACCCGCGCCGGCTGTGACTACGGCGCGATCTCGACCGCCAACGTCGTGCTCGAGAACACCGGCACCGGACCTTTCGGCGACATGTCCAGCGTCTTCGGGACCGGCTCGCCCGAGTGGAACGAGGCCGTTGCCTCCAACGCGGCTCCCAGCGGCACCGCGGCGCGGGCCAAGGCGCTGACCGACTTCATCGGCTTCGCGATCCACTGCGGTGTCGACGGCGGCATCTGCAACGCCAACGCCACGAACGTCACCAACTCTCGCGTCGACCGGCTGCCCGACGAACCCGGCGGCTACCTGGGGTTCAAGGCGCTGTTCGGCGCCAAGTACGTCAACCCCGCGATCAACGGCGGCAACACCTGGGTCAACGACACGACCGGCCACAAGATCCAGGACCCGTTCGGCCAGGACGGTTTTCCCGGCTTCGACGGGATGCCCGCCAAGGTGACCCTCGGCTACGTCGCCCAGATGCAGGAGGCCGGTGTGCCCGTGACCTTCGGTTACATCAGCGACGCCCACGACAACCACACCTCGTCCTTCCCCGCTCCCTTCAACCCGAACTTCCCCCGCGCCTCAGGGCCCGGCGAAGCCGACTACGTGCAGCAGCTGCACGACTACGACGAAGCCTTCGGCACGTTTTTCGCCCGCCTCGCTGCGGACGGCATCGACAAGTCGAACACGCTGTTCGAGTTCACCGCGGACGAGGGCGACCACTTCGCCGGAGGAGACGGGATACCGCAGGCGGATGGCACCCTCGCCTGGTCGCACGCGAACTGCTCCTGGACAACGACCCCGGCCTGCCCCTCGAACCAGGTCGGCGAGGTCAACCTCAACATCAAGGCGAAGCTCCCGGCCGGGACCCCGAGCTTTTCGATCCACCGCGACTCCGCGCCGGCGTTCTATGTCAACGGCAACCCCGTGCGCACCAATCCGACGCTGCGCCAGATGGAACGGAACGTGATGGGCGTCCAGGCAACCGATCCTTATCTGAGCAGCTCTCCCGCGCCCGTCTTTGTTCGGATCGCCGATCCAGTGACGGAAAAGGCCCTGCACATGGTCAACGCCGATCCGAAGCGCACGCCCAACTTCACTGCCTTCGCCCTTCCCGACTACTTCGTGACCGACGCCAACCCAAGCTGTGGCAGCAACCCGTGCATCGACTACCACTTCGCCTACAGCCACGGTGACATCCAGGAGGACATCGCCCGCACGTGGCTCGGCTTCGTCGGCCCCGGCGTGAAGCACCTCGGCCGGACGAGCGACGTGTGGTCCGACCACGCCGACATCCGGCCGACCATCCTCGCCCTGCTCGGGCTCAAGGACAGCTATGAGCCCGACGGCGCGGCCCTGGTCGACTTCCTCGAGACGTCCGCGGTCTCTCGCGACCTGCGCGCTCACCATGAGTCGCTCGTCCGTGTGCGTGAGGTCTACAAGCAGCTCGCGGCTCCGTTCGGCCCCTACAGCATGGACGTCCTGACCGCCTCGACCCGAGGCATCACCAGCACTGACGAAACCGTGTACGAGGCGACGGAGACCAGCATCGCCAACCTGACCACGCAGCGCGACGCCCTCGAGGCACGCATGCGCACCGCCCTCACCAACGCGACCTTCGGCGGCCCGCTCGCCAGCGAGCAGGACCTCAAGAGCATGATCGCCGAGGGACAGGACATCCTGGCCCAGGCGCACGCGCTCTAGATCAGTCACCCGGGCAGGTACCTGAAAACAGGTACCTGCCTCCTCTTTTCAGGTGATTCCCACCTTTTGAGCCCTACCGCCTGATTCCTAATCTCCCCCTCAACGGATTGCGCAAGCAACCGAATCCAGACAAGGAGACAAGGAAGTGGAGATCAGGCGAACGTACGCGGGAAGCGCCGTTCCAAAGGTCCTAATGGTCTTGCTCGCCGCCTGCGCGGCGATCGCACTGGCGGGAGCCGCCGGAGTCGTTGGCAAGAGCCTTATCGGCTCGGGAGCATCGACTCAGACCACGGTCCACCCCGCCGCGGGCACGGTCCTGCGGCAGGACAACCCGGTCCAGCAGAGTGGCCTCCTCGACCGCAACGCGGAGAGGATCCAGGGCTCGGCCGGAATCAGCAACGGCGTTCGGACGACCGGCAACCAGATCGCGAGCGACGACGCGTCACTCGCGGCCGGCGCGCACGGTCCTGACTCGGATCTCACCCGGGTGCTGCCTACCAAGCCGGCAGCGTATGACCCCGGTTGGGACTCGCGCTCGGTGCGCGAGGGTCACGGCCAGTAGCGGACAAGCCCCGAAGAGGGACGGCCAAAAGCCCGTCCCTCTTCCATTCACCAAACACCAAAAAGAGGAGAACAAACAGAAATTGGAAGCCAGAGCAACCTTCAACGGAGCGGCGGTTCCGAAGACCTTCGTCGCGGCGGCGCTCGTGGTCGTCGCGATGGGCCTGGCCGCGATGGGCGGCTACATGGCCAACGACGTGCTCAAGGGCCGCGCTTCCGGCATCACAGGGAACGCCACGGTCCACGCGGCGCCGGGCACCGTCCTGCGCCAGGACAACCCGGTCCAGGCCAACGTCGATCACGCGGCGCCGGGCACCATCCTGCGCCAGGACAACCCGGTCCAGTCCAAGGCCGAGCTGCCCGGCTGGGCGCAGAACGAGATCGCGACCAAGTCCGGTAGCCGGATCATCGTCGACGACCCCAACTTCTACAACCAGTACCTGAGCAGCTCACCGGCGGCGGAGCGGCAGCCCGACCACGGAATCCTTCCGTAACGGAGTCCCCAATGCACCCTCGACCCCCAAGGGTGCGACCTGCGGAGAGAGGGATCAACGGATCCCTCTCTTCGTTTCGTTCAGCAGGCGCATCTTTGCTTCGCCGGGAAGCTGCGAGAAGATACCGAGATGGACTCGGCGGCCACCGTGGCGCGCCCGAAAGGTCTGCCCCAGCCGCTGACGAAGTTCGTCGGTCGGGACGCGGAGCTGCGCTCGCTCAAGAGCCTGCTCCGGGAGTCGCGGCTGGTGACGATCATCGGCACGGGCGGCGCCGGCAAAACGCGCCTGGCGACGGAGCTCGTGCGGACCGCATCCGACCACTGGGCCGACGGCGCCTGGTGGATCGAGCTGGCGGGCGCCGACGACGTGGTGGGGACCGTGGTCGCGACCGCCGAGCTGCCCGGCCGGGGCAAGCCGATCGACGTCGTCACCTCCTGGCTCGCGACCCGGCACGCACTGCTCGTACTCGACAACTGCGAGCACCTGATCGCGGCAAGCGCGAGCTTCTGCAATGCGGTCCTCGAGCGCTGTCCGAGCGTGACCATCCTCGCCACGAGCCGCGAACCGCTGGGCATCCCGGGCGAGGCTCGGTGGCCCCTGTCTCCCCTCATCGAGAGCGACGCTCTGCGGCTCTTCGAGGCGCGGGCGGTCCTGGTGCGGCCCGACTTCAACGTCAAGGCCCACAGCGACACCGTCGCGCGCATTTGCGAGCGCCTCGACCGGCTGCCGCTCGCGATCGAGATGGCCGCCGCGCGCCTGGACGTCATGTCCGAGCCGGAGGTGCTGGCGAACCTCGATGACCGCTTTCGCGTGCTCGCGTCCACCTCGCGCCTCGCGCCTGAGCGCCAGCAGACCATGACGGCCGCGATCGACTGGAGCCACCGCCTGCTGACGGACGCCGAAGCAAAGCTGTTCAGGCGCCTCGCCGTCTTCCAGGGTGGGTTCACCCTCGATGCGGCGCGCGCGGTCGCCTCCGATCCGGCCGGAGGCGATGTGCTCGCCACCCTGACCGGCCTTGTCCAGAAGTCGATGGTGGTGGCCGACCGGCACGAAGACGGCACCCGCTTCCGGCTGCTCGAATCACATCGCGAGTACGCGCTGGTCAAGCTGGGCGAGTCCGGCGAGCTCGACTCGACCCACAGCCGGCACTTCGAGTTCTTCCGCTCCCAGAAGTGGACGTCGCGCGACGCGCTCAACTTCTGGGCCGCGCTGGCCTGGGCCCGCGACCACCTGGAGGACGGCGGACTCGACCTCGCCCTCGAGGTCGCGGACGCGGGCTACAGCGACCAGGCCCGGGCGTTGAAGGTGCTCCTGGAGCTCCTCGACCGGCCGGCGGTCCAGGGCGCGCCGCGGGCCCGGGCGATGAACCTCGCCGCTCGCCACACGGCCAGGCAGGGCGACTACGTCAAGAGCCGATCCCTCGCCGATGCAAGCATCGCCGCGGCGCGCAAGCTCAAGGACAAGCAGCTGCTCGCCCACATGCTGGCCGGCGCCGGCGTCGTCTACCAGGCCGGCGACGAGCTCGACGCGGCGCGACGCATGTACGACGAGGCGCTGCCCCTGCTCAGGGAGTCCGGCAACCGAGGGCTCGCAATCGAGGTCCAGAACCAGGCCGCGGTCCTGGCGACCGAGCAGGGCAACCTTGCCGAGGCGCGGGAGATGCTGACAGAGTGCATCGCGTACAGCCGCGCGGCCGGCGAACGGGCGCTCACCGCGCGGTACCTGGAGAGCATCGCCAACGTCGAGCTGGAGATGGGCGACGCGGCCGCGGCGGAGAGCCACTGGCGCGAGGCGTTGGCGACCTTTCGCAGACTGAGCGATCCGTTCGGCGCCATCTGGTGCGTCGGCGGCCTGGCGCTGGTTGCAGGCACGCACGGCGACTTCGAACGCGCCCTCCGCCTCGCCGCCGTCGCGGAGCGAATGTCCCGGGAGTGGTCGCTCAGCGCGTGGCCCAGCCGCAAGCATCATCTCGACGCGATGAAAGGTCGCGCCGAGGCGAAGCTGGGGTCACGCAAGGCGGACGACGCCTGGCAGCAAGGCGTGGAGATGAACGCCGAGCGGGCGCTCGACTACAGCCTCAGCGGTGACGCGGGCCAGGACAAGGACGTCGACGCCGGCCCCTTGAGCAAGCGGGAGCGCGAGGTGGCCGCGATGGTCGCCGGCGGGCTGACCAACAAGCAGATCGCGGGGCGCCTGTTCATCGCCGAGCGCACGGCGGAGGGACACGTCGAGCGCATCCGCGACAAGCTCGGCGTCAGGTCACGTACCGAGGTCGCGACCTGGGCGATCGCCCATGGCATCACGCCCCGAGCTTGACAAGGGCTCAGACATGAGTACGTTTCTCAGCGGATTCACAGGCGCAGTCGGCAGGGGCTCTCAGGGAGGGGCTATCGCGTGAAGAACAAGTACACCCCGGACGACCGGATCATCGAGGGCGAGGAGGGAAGGCAGCGCGTCGCGGCTGCCCTCGAGAGGCTCGGGGACGGCGTCATTACGTCCCTCGACCCTGGCGTGAACGACATCCTCTTCGATCAGTATCGACAGGGCATGCCGCCCGGCATCGACCAGTGGCAGCTGCCTGTCAAGATCGACGGTCCGTCGCTCTACTTCCTGACCGTGGTCCAGCCGGGAGCCATCGTCCCCACGCACGCGCACAAACGGGCGCTGTTTCGCGTGATCGTCTCAGGCTCGATCCTCCTGGGCGACGGTAGGGAGCTAAAGGCAGGCGATTGGATGTACGTCCCCGCGGGCACCGAGTACTCCTTCCGAGGGGGCCTGAACCCGGGGGCGACCATCTTCCACTGCTACGGCTAACCCCTGCTACGGCTAACCCCGGACGGGCGCCGGGCGGGGCGTCAGGCTGAGTGAGGCTGTAGCAACTCCGCGATCGAGCCCTCGAACTTCGCCAGCTGCCTGTGGACCTCGATCACCTCGTCCGAGGTGACGGGGTCGGCCGGGTCGATGTCGACGTGGTGCTCGGTCCACTCCGTGCCGCACTCGCAGCGGTGGAACAGGAAGCGGTCAGTTCGCGACCGGTAGGTGAAGATAGCCGCGTCCTTCAGGCGCCGGCCGCACACGCATCTGCCCTTGTCCGATTCCAACTTTGACCGTTGCATCGACGTAAAACCTCGACCCGTATAACGGTGCAGCCCGAATTTCGTTGCAGCTTACACAAGCTGTCCTGGAAATTGGAAGGTCAAGAGTATGTAAATTTCCCGGGCCGGCTTCTCAGGCCGTCTGGTTGAGCTCCGCCAGCAGCCGGGAAAGGTCGCGCAGGCGCTCCGTCCGGGCCGCGTGCTCCAGCGTCTGGTACTGCGAGAGCACGTCGACGAACC
>VBEK01000037.1 GCA_005889135.1 Chloroflexota bacterium | reverse complement strand
CCCCGGCGTGGTCGTGATCCACGAGGCGTACGGCCTGAACGACAACATGCGCGACATCACCCGCCGGTTGGCCGAGGCCGGCTACGCCGCCCTCGCCGCGGACCTCCTCACCGGCCGCAATCGGGCGATCTGCATGGCCCGCTACATGACGGGCTTGCTCCTCGGCTCCGTGAACCGCTACGGCGTGGCCGACCTCAAGGACGTGCTCACCTACCTGGCCAAGCGTCCCGAGGTCGACGCGCAGCGGCTCGGCGCGATCGGCTTCTGCATGGGCGGAAGCTTCGCCATCGCGTGGGCATGCACGGACTCCCGCCTCAAGGCGATCGCTCCCTTTTACGCCACCAACCCGCGTCCCCTGGACGTCGTCAGGCGCGCCTGTCCTATCGTCGGTTCCTACCCGGGCCGCGACTTCACTGCGTCCTCGGGTCGAGCTCTAGATGCGACCCTCGCGCGCCACGGCGTCCCCCACGACATCAAGGTGTACCCCGACACCCGCCACTCGTTCTTCAGCGAGGGGAGGCCCTCCTACGACGCGGCCGCCGCCGAAGACTCGTGGCGCCGCGTCTTGAGCTTCTTCGGCGAGCACCTCGGGATGAACGACTAGGTGAACATCCTCGTCACGGGCGGGACGGGAACTCTCGGCCGTCAGGTCGTCAAGCTCCTGCGCCAGTCAGGACACCGCGCGCGCATCCTGAGCCGGCACTCGCGCGGTCACGTCGACGCGGTCCAGGGCGATATCCGGACCGGTGAGGGCGTCGCCAGGGCGCTCGCCGGCATGGAGGTCGTCGTCCACGCCGCGTCGGCCACACGTGAACCTTGGCGCGGTCGCTCCACCGACGTCGGCGGCACTCGCCGCCTTCTGGAACTCGCACGGTCGGCGGACATCAGCCACATCGTCTTCGTCTCCATCGTCGGCATCGACGGAGTCGGCTACCCCTACTACCGAACGAAGGTCGCCGCGGAGCGTGTGATCAAGGAAGGCGGCGTGCCGTGGTCGATTCTGCGCGCGACGCAGTTCCACGAGTTCATGGAGATCTTGCTGCGCGGCTTCTCGCGCGTGCCGGGCATCACCGCCATCCCCCTGCGCTGGCAGTTCCAACCCGTCGACTCGAGCGAGGTCGCGCGCCGCGTCGTCGACGTCGCGCGCGGCGAGCCTGCGGGCATGCTTGCGGACTTCGGAGGACCCGAGGTCCGCACGTTCGAGTCGATCGCGCAGTCGTGGCTCGCGGCGCGCAACGAGAAGCGTCGCCTGGTCAACATGCCGGTGCCTTTTCAGTTTGGTCGCCAGGTCGCCGAGGGAAAGCTCACGTGCCCCGATCACAAAGTCGGCCTGATCACGTTCGATCAGTACCTTGCGGAGCGATACTCCCTCTGATGCAAAGCCTCGTCGACCGCTTCGGGCGCACGGGCTTTGCCGCGTTGACGAGCTTGATGTGGGCCCTGCCGATGGCCGCGTGGGCCGGCTCGGCCGACCTCTCCCCGATCGACAAGACCGCGTATCCGTGGATCGCCCTCTCGATCGGGGTCGTGATGCTCGTCGCGTGGCTGGCGTTGCTGACGCGCATCGCCCGGGTTCCCGTGACGGCCCGGCGGCGACGTCTCGATTTCAAGCAGATGTCCCGGGACGAGAGGCGCTGGAACATCGCGCTGTTC
Organism: Chloroflexota bacterium; assembly: GCA_005889135.1. Lineage (GTDB taxonomy): Bacteria > Chloroflexota > Dormibacteria > Dormibacterales > Dormibacteraceae > 40CM-4-65-16. The sequence goes on along the minus strand of VBEK01000037.1, from coordinate 7,034 downwards.
GCCTTCGCTTGCGGCCTAATCGCGTGGCTCAACGCGGCCGCCACCGTCGACTGGAGCCCGCTCATCGGCGCCATCAGCGTGGGCAGGGTCGGACCGTCGGTGCTCGCAGCTGCTCTCTTCGCGTTCGCGTTCGCGATGGCCGCCGGGCTGTGGTTCAGCTGGCGCCGGTCGTCGGCGGCTTTCAGCCGGCGCCCGTAGCGCGCGCGTCCTTACCTATATGTAGGTAGCCAGGCGACCGCGGACCCTATGTGGTCTCGGCCTTCCGCGCCAGGTTGCTCAGCAGGGTGCCGAACTCCTTCGACACTTGCGGGCCCATCATCCCGCCCAGCACCGGCCCGAGCGGTCCGCCGACCTCGACCGTCTGGCCGACCTTCGTCTTGCCACCCGCCGCGGGCTCGATGCGGCAGTTGAATCGAAACTTCGTCCCCGGCACGACGCTCGTGACCAGCGCGAAGCTCCGTCCCGCCTGCACGTCGACGAGCTGCATCTTGTGGTGCTGCCCAGCCTTCGTGTTCATGACCCCGGTCGACCCCGAGACGAAGCCGCCCGACCAGTCCATCGTCTCCACGTTCGGATTCCACTCACCCCACGTCGACATGTCGGACCAGATACGCCAGACCTTCTCCGGCGCGGCGCTCGTCTCCACCGATGTCCCGTATTCGCGTGCCATTCCGTCCTCCCCTCAAATTCCTCACGCGGTCCGCGTGGCGCCGGCCAGGCGCTCGCGAGGCAGCTCGACGACGTCCCGCGCCTTCAAGAAGTTCAGCGTCACGACCCCGGTGACCAGAAGCACCGCGCCCAGCAGCTCGATGGGGCGCAGGGGCGCGGCCTGGCCAACCGGCGCCGGCAGGGAGAAGATCAGGAACAGCGCCAGCGGGTAACCTAGCTCGGCGATGGTCGCCAGCGACGCCGGCGTGCGCGACAGGGCGAGGTAGTAGAGGAGCATGGCCAGCAGGCCCGGCACGATGACGATGCCCAGGAAGCTCGGGAGCTGCCCGAGGGAGTACCCGCTGAAGGCCGCCGCGCCCTTGTCCAGGAACACGATCACAAGCAGCACCGGCAGCGCCAGCACGAAGCGCATGCTGGTTGTCACCGGGAAGCTGACGTCCTGCAGGGCGTAGCGCCCGAGCACCGTCCCTCCCGCCCACATGACCACCGCGCCCAGCACCAGCAGCCCGGCCAGGAGCTCGGGGCGCCGGATCTGCCACGGGGCCGCAGGGTCTTCGGCGAAGACGATCAGGTAAACGCCTACCAGGGCCACCGCCGCCAGCGGCCAGAACGCGCGCTTGCGCCTCTCGCCCAGGAAGACGCGCGCGAACACCACCCCGAACACGGGCTGCAGCAGGTACAGCAGGTACACCTCGTGGAGGACGTCGAAGTTGGGCGCCGTTGGATTCGCGAACGAGAACCCGATGGCCTTGGTGAAGAGCACCGTGGCCACGGCTTGCGGCCCGACCGCGATCGCGGCCAGCGCCAACCAGCGGCGCCCGCTCAGCCGGCGAAGCTCGGCGGCGTTGACGACGATCACCGGCACCAGGCACAGGCTGATCAGCAGATCCTCGACGAGAACGATCTGGCCGGAGCTCAGCTGCTTGGTCAGCCCGGGCCGGAAGTAGGCGTCAAAAGCCCAGAGGGCCGCCGCCACTCCCACCAGGATCACGGAGCCCCGGTCGAGGAATCGCGAGCGCACGCTGGAAGAATTCACGGCATTGAGGGTATCGGGTTCGTGGAGCCGGCTACTCCAGGCGATCGCACCCACAACCACGACGACGAACGGTTACGGCGCGAATCGACAGGTCTGGACGGTCGGGTTCAGGCGAGGACCTCGTCCTCGGCCACGCTGCCGACCAGATCCACCTCCTGGTGCGCGACCACGTAGATCTCCTCCGGCCGGTCGTGGCCCTCCAGCCGGCGCTCTCCGACCGACACCAGCCGGATGTCATCGCGGAGGATGTCGGCCACGATCGAGTAGGTCGACTCCGAGACCAGGATCTGCCGCCCCACCGCCCGCCGCCGCAGCTTCGCGCACCGGTTGACCGCCGGTGAGCGGTAGTCGCGGTCGGCCGCATCCGCCTCGCCGGTCAGCACGGCCATGCGCACCGCGAGCGCCAGCCGCTCAGGCCACTGCTCAGAATCGATCGCCATCTGCGCCTCGACTGCTGCCACCACCGCGTCGGTGGCGCGCAGGAAGACGGCAAAGAACGAGTCGCCTTCGCCGCGCTCTTTCAGCACGATCCCGCCGTTGGCCTCGATCGCCTGGGTCAGCAGCTGGTCGTGGCGGCGCATCGCGTGGTACATGGACGCCCGGCTCTGCAGCCAGAGCGGCGTCGACTCGACGACGTCCGTCATCAGGAACGTGACGATCCCGTCAGGCAGCGACGCGCCCTCCTCGACCTTGAAACCCTTCCCGCCCTCGCCCGGCGTCGTGGTCGTGGTGCCCTCGATCGCCACTCGCGGCACGAGTGAGGCCTGGACGACCAGGAAGTCGTCGATCGTGTGCACCCGGCGGAAGAAGTGCACGTTGTAGGACGGGAGGAACGTCCATGACGAGTAGTCGGGTGCGAACTCACCCTCACGGCACACGTCGGGGGCGTCCGCGACCAGCCGGCCGAGCTTGGTGACCGCGAGCCCGCCCAGCCCTTGCGCCGAAGCGACCTCTGCGCTCGCCACCGAGCGTTTCTCCTGGTCCGCCGCCACCGCGGCGTGCACGAGCTGGAGGAAGTTGCCGAGGTCGGGCTGCGGCTCCCGGTAGCGCTGCAGCTGGTCGAGGGAGAGCACGAGCTCGAAGTCCGGGCCGGAGCCGTTGGCGCCGTTCGGCCCCGCGTGCTCGGCCTTCGGCGCGAAGAGGGCGGCGACGTTCTCGAAGCTGTCCGAGACGGCGTACTCGCGCGTCGCCGACCGGTACACCTCGCCGAGCGACGCCCATCGCCCCGACTCGACGAAGTCGTTGGCCGCCACGTGCTCGTACAGCCACGCCGACCCAGAGAGCACCAGGTCGAGGCCCAGGGCGGCCTGCAGGAAGTCAACCGCGGTCCGGTACAGCTCGTTCACCAGGGCCAGCGGATCCACGTCCACGACCCGGATGTCGCGGTCCAGTCCCGCCGAGGGATTGGGCTTGTGCGACCCATCCGCGTAGGCGAACAGCTCGACGGCCACGAACTCGCCGTGGTTGCGCAGGCGAATCCTGGTCTGGGAGACGCGCGGGCCCGGCCCGGCCAGGTCCGGCGAGTCGACCACGTGGACGTGGCCCTGGGGTCCCCACGCGCGCTGGATCGGCGTGCGGAGGTCCGAGATCAGGGAGTAGAAGCGCTGGATGAACACGAGCGCCTCGCGGGCCCGACCGACGTCGAAGGCGTCCTGGCGCACGGCGCGAAGGTCCGCCTCCCAGGCGGCGATCAGCGCACCACGCAACCCGACGATACCTGGCTGCACCCCAGTTCCTTCCCTCAGGTCGGCTCGGATTCCCCCGGCGAGCCCTCCTGGGCTCCAAGGTTAGAGCGTCAACGGCGCGATCGGCACCCCTTACGCGGACCCGGGCATACTGGCGGAATGAGCGAATTGAGTTCGAGCGCGGCGAGCGGACATGCCATCGAGACGCTTCAGATCGAGAAGCGGCGGTATCCGCCCAGCCCGGACTTCACCAAGCAGGCCAACGCCAGACCCGAGATCTACGGCCGCGCGTTCGACCAGTTCTGGTCCGACGAGTCCAAACGTGTCACGTTCTTCGAGCCCTGGACCGAGCTGTACGAGTGGAAGCCCCCCTACGCGAAGTGGTACATCGGCGGCAAGCTCAACGTCTGCTACAACTGCGTCGACCGCCACGTCGAGCACGGTCTCAAGGACAAGGTCGCTTACTTCTGGGAAGGCGAGCCTGAGAACGACCGCCGCCAGATCACCTTCGGCGAGCTGCAGAAGGACGTCGTGCGCCTCGCCAACGCGCTGAAGAAGCTTGGCGTCAAGAAGGGCACGCACGTAGGCATCTACATGGGCATGATCCCCGAGCTGCCGGCGGCGATGCTCGCTTGCACGCGCATCGGCGCCCCCTTCACTGTCGTCTTCGGCGGGTTCAGCGCCGAGGCCCTCGCCGGGCGCATGAACGACATGCAGTGCGAGCTGCTGATCACCCAGGACGAGGGCTGGCGTCGCGGCAACAGGGTCCCGCTCAAGGCCAACGCCGATGCCGCGATGCAGGAGTCGCCGACCGTCACGCGCTGCCTCGTGGTCAGGCGAACCGGCGGAGACGTCGCGTGGACGCAGGGCCGCGACGTGTGGGCGCACGACGTCCTGAAGGACGTGAGCGACGATCCCAAAGAGTGTCCCTGCGAGCCGATGGACTCAGAGGACCTGCTCTACCTGCTGTACACGAGCGGCACCACCGCCAAACCCAAGGGCATCGTCCACACCACCGCCGGCTACCTGGTCGGCGTGGCGACGACGCACCACTACATCTTCGACGTGAAGCCCAAGTCCGTTTACTGGTGCGCGGCCGACATCGGCTGGGTCACGGGGCACAGCTACATCGTCTTCGGTCCGCTCGCCAACGGCACCACCGGCATCGTCTACGAGGGCACGCCGGATTTCCCCGAGAAGGACCGCTGGTGGGAGATCGTCGAGCGCTACAAGCCGGACATCCTCTACACGGCCCCGACGACGATCCGCACGCACATGAAGTGGGGGCCGGAGTACGCGGAGAAGCACGACCTCAGCTCGCTGCGCGTGCTGGGCACCGTCGGCGAGCCGATCAACCCGGAGGCCTGGGTCTGGTACCGCGAGCACATCGGCGCCAACCGCACGCCGGTCGTGGACACCTGGTGGCAGACCGAGACGGGCATGATCCTGATCACCCCCCTGCCCGGCATCACGACGCTCAAGCCGGGCTCGGCGACCAAGCCGTTCCCGACCGTCGACGCGGCCGTCTACAACGAGAAGGGCAACGAGGTCCCACCTGGCGGCGGCGGCTATCTCGTCATCCGCAAGCCGTGGCCGGCGATGCTGCGGGGCGTGTACGGCGACCCGGAGCGGTACCAGCAGACCTACTGGGACCGTTGGAAGGACACCTACTTCGTCGGCGACGGCGCGCGCATCGACGAGGACGGTGACTTCTGGCTCCTCGGCCGCGTCGACGACGTGATGAACGTGTCCGGCCACCGCATCTCCACCATCGAGGTCGAGAGCGCGCTGGTCAGCCACCCGGCGGTGGCCGAGGCGGCGGTCGCGGGCCGCAATGACGCGCAGACCGGGCAGGCGATCGTCGCCTTCGTCACCCTCAAGGGCGGCAAGGAAGGCTCGCCGCAGATGCTCAAGGATCTGCGCGACCACGTCGGCAGGGTGATCGGCAAGTTCGCCGCGCCGGCCAACATCGTGTTCACGCCGGAGCTGCCGAAGACGCGCTCGGGCAAGATCATGCGCCGCCTGCTTCGCGACGTCAGCGAGAACCGCCCGCTCGGCGACACGACCACGCTCGCCGACCCGGCCGTGGTGGCCGAGATCGCCAAGCGCGGCAAGGAAGAAGCGGCGAAAGAAGAGGCGTAGGCCTCCCTCTCCCCTGCAGGGGTGAGGGGTTCGAGGGCGCAATATGTGCGGCGTGACCGCCGAGCCCGCCGTCGCCGAACGACCGGCGGCGCCCGCGATCGCACCCGCGCGGCGGCCGAGGCGAAGGCCGGGCGCGCTCCGCGTGCTCAACCTGCTCGGGGCGGTGGTCGTCTCGGCGGCCGTGCTCTACGCGGCGTTCTTTCCCGCTCCCGGACTTCCCGCGCTCGGCCCCGCCTTCAACCCCGTCACCGGCGGGTGGACCATGGCCGCCGACGCCCAGGTCACGGACCGCTCCTTCCGCCTCGCCGGACTCGAGCAGCCGGTCAGGGTGCTGTTCGAGAGCGACGGCACCGCCCACATCACCGCCCGGACCGACCACGACCTCTTTCTCGCCACCGGCTACGTGCACGCGCGGTTCCGCCTGTTTCAGATGGACCTGATGCGCCGCCAGGGCGCAGGCCGGCTGTCGGAGGTCGTGGGCAAGGCCGCGCTCGACAGCGACCGCTTCGAGCTGCAGCTCGGACTGCTCAAGACCGCGCAGCTGGAATGGCAGCAGCTGCCGGCGAGCGACCCCGGGCACGACGTGCTGCTGGCGTACGCGCAGGGCGTGAACGACCGCATCGACGAGGCGCGGTCGACGCACACCCTCGACGCGATGTTCAGCCTGTTGGGTTACGAGCCGAAGCCGTGGACGCCCGTCGACTCGCTGCTGATCAAGGGCGACATGACGCAGACGCTCAACTTCACCGACACACCGCTGGCCATGGCTCTGCTCACCAAGTCCCTCGGCGCCGACCTGGCCAACGAGTGGTTCCCGACCCTGCCCCCCAACCAGCAATCGCCATATGACACCGGGCCTTATGCGCGGCCGGCGATCGCGCCCATCGAGCAGATTCCGCCCCCCGCGGAGATGCTCAGCGGCGCCCAGCCCCTCTACGACCGCATGGCCGCGCTGCCCGCGGGACTGATCTCGCGGGGAGGAGCGAGCAACAACTGGGCCGTGGCGGCCGGCAAGAGCGCGAGCGGCGGCGCTCTCCTCGCCGGCGACCCTCACCTGCACCTCACGCTGCCGGCGATCTGGTTTCAGCTGTCGATGGAGTCTCCCGGCTACCACGTTGCCGGCGTGAGCATCGGGATGGACTTCTGGAAAGGCGACTGGAAGGCGTACACGACGCTGTCCTATGACATCCCCGTGCTCGGCGGCGCAACCGAGCACCTGAAGGTCAGGTGGAGCGTCCACGGGCCCGTCATCTCCCAGCGCGGGCAAACCACCTCCGTCTACTGGACCGGCAACCTGCCTTCGCAGGACCTGAGCGTCCTGCTCGCGATCGACCGGGCAAGCGACTGGGGCGACTTCACCAGGGCGCTGCGCGGATGGCTCTCGCCGACGCACAACTTCGTCTACGCCGACGACAGAGGCAACATCGGGCTGATCAGCGCCGGCTACTACCCGCAGGTCGCGAAGGGCCAGCCGTGGCTGCCCATGCCCGGGACGGGTGAGT
>VBEK01000215.1 GCA_005889135.1 Chloroflexota bacterium | reverse complement strand
GCGCCGACATCGGCGTGGACGCGATCGCGCTGATGGCCCCAACGCTGGTCCGAGTCAAAGACCTGGAGAACACACTGCGGGTCGGCCGCCGCCACCCGTTGCTGGGAACAGGCTCCATCCATGCGTCTCTGATCGAGGGTGGCCAGGAGTTCTCCACCTATCCATCGCGATGCGTGCTGAAGATCGAGCGCCGCACGATCCCAGGCGAATCCGGGAAGGACGAGATCGAGGGTGCACGAGTGCTGTTGGAGCGCCCACCGTCAGAGGTGGCAGCTGACCATCCGTTGAGTCTGGCAGTCGGCGAAGCCGCCGGCGACCCGCAGCCGATCGGCGTCGCGTACTGGATGGACATGGCGCTGATGAACGAGGCCGGCATCCCAACCGTGTGCTATGGCCCCGCTGGCGAAGGCGCGCACGCCGACGTCGAGTGGGTCGACCTGGCGTCGGTTGAGAGATGCATCGAGGTTTACCTGGCAACCGCGGAGAAGCTGTGCAACTGAGTGAACCGTGGACGCGGCAGGAGGCGAGCGCCTCCGGGCAGGTATTCGAATTCAGGTTGTGGGCGCTGCTGACTGAGCAATCGCGGGGCATGCTGCATGTCTTCCTTCCGCTCGCGGACAGAGGAATCGACGCTCTTGTTCATCGCCGCACCGACGACGTCTACATCGCGGTGCAGGCGAAGGGCCGGTCGGCGCTGATGGACGGCGAGGTGCACCTGGTCGTTTGGGCAGACAGCCTTGGTAACGACGACGCGCTGCTGGTCAGCGGCCTGATCACCGAAGGCGGTCTGGGGCCAACGATGCTGGTCGTTGTCGAGCGTGACTTCAAGCGGCTCGCCGAGCTGTCGACTTGGGACGGCCGCCCGGTCTATTCGATGGGCTTCGGCATGAACCCGAGGTCAGACAGCCGCTGGCTGCCTTTCCTCATCCCGACTGACCGGCTCGCGGAGCGGTTCGGCTTCGCGCCGGCGCTCGAACTGACCGAACCGGCGCGCGACTGGCGAAGCGAGCTGGGCTTTCTGGGCGAATCCGAAGTCATCCGGCTGCTCGCTGAGAATTCAGAGCTGAACCTGTTCCGTTGCTTCCCCGACCTTGAGACATCTGAGCTGGTGGTCCGTCACATGACGAGCGGTCGCGTCCTGGGAATCCAGATCAAGACGATCGGGGTCAATGCCGCGCATCCGAGCGGCACCGTGAGCGTCCTGGCATCGAGCATGCGCCCGTCGGCGGCGACCTACTTCGTGGTCCTCGCGTGGCACGACGACAAGCGGCGGTTCGACGACCAATGCCTGCTCATCCCCTCAACCGAACTCGACAAGATCGCTCGGCCACGTGGAAAGCACCTGAGCTTCGACTGGCACCCCGGCTCAGATCGGACCGAACTGGTTCATTACGAACACTCGGTCGACGAATTGAGCACGCTCGTGGCTCGATAACGCAGAGGTAGGTGGTTCGAGTCCACCGCGGCCCACCAGAATTGGTCGAGCTTTACATAACGCGAACCGAAGGCGCCACTCTCGCAGGCGTTCGATGCGGGTGAACCGACAGGTTCCAGCCTACAGCCGGCCCCTGGCTGCAAACTGCATCACGGTAACGACGAGAACCACAGCTCCAATGCCGATCCAAATCAGACCAAGGACGCGCATGGAAATTGGAGATGTGCCGAACGCCAGGAACCCGAAGTTGGACTTGAACCATCCTGCATAGCTATCAGCCCAGGAGTGCCAGTTGCTTGCCATGGCAGATCCCGCAAGAAGGAGACCCGACCCGGCCGCTAAAGCAAGTATTGCAAGGGGTATCGGCATTTACGAGCCACATACTTACACGACCCAGATAGATTCGCGCCAAGGCCAAGGGCCGCGGGACATCAGATCAGACTGGCGGACTCCAGGCCGAAGCGCGAGGTTTGCGGAACTGTGTCCCACTCGGATTCAAGGGTCTGGTTCGCGTTACGGAAACTTCGGTCCACCACTGCCGGTGCGAAACCCACGTGCGCCGGGCACTCGCGGGTTTGCGATGGTCGAATTTCCCGCTTCCGCCGGCACTCGCGGATATCGCACCCCGTCGGGTTCGCGTTAGAGAAACTACGGCGTACCATGCCTCGCCGCCCGCCGGTCACGCCAAGAGCGGTCCGACTCGACCGACCGCGTCAACCAGCCACAGACTGAAGTTCGGGACGTCGCCGCCGGGCACACTCTGCCGATGAATGATCCAGCCTCCCACGGTAGAGCCGATCCCAACCGCGAAAAGGCCGAAACAAAGGAGCAATACCTTCGGCAGGTTCTTCATGCTCGCTCAGGCTACTGACCCGAAGATTCTAGAAATCCGCCCGTTGTCTTCGGCGTCGTGCTGTGGGTGGCGACCAGCGGTCGGCCTCCGGGTCATGCGGCTGGCGTGAAAAGAGCTCTACCGCTTCTCCGACCCGGCTCGGGGCGACGCGGCAGTGGCCCGAAGCCAGCGCCTTCGGTTGTTTGATCTCATCAGCCGGATGATCTGGCCGCGAACGTGTAGCTGGTTCGCGTTACGGTAGCTCCGGCCCACACTAACTCAAAGGCCATTCCATAACGCGAACCGAAGTCGCCGAAGGAGCCTCAATTCCAACTAGGCGTCCCAAGCCTTCGGCAAATTGTCGACGACTTGCTGCCAGTGGGGCCGCGCCCACAACGGTTAGCTGCGCTCGAAGCTCACCTAGACTTGGCTGCTCCCGAGTGAGGGCGATCGGCTTCAATCGCTTCGACAGCCGCCACGAAGCTGGGGTGAACGTCGTGCAGAACAATCCAGCGCTGGTTGCTTCTGTCCGCATGAAGCGTGCCCTTTGGTCGCAGAGCAGAGTAGAGAAGCCCGAGTGCCGCAAACACCCCGAAAGCTCCAGCCGCGAGGCCTAGGACTGTGAGTCGCCATGCGTCGGGGACGACTGCTTGTACTAACAAGAGGAGCGTCACGGAGGCAACCCCGGCCGTGGTCACGACGGCACGCAACGCAATGAACGTAGCCCTCCAGCGTCTGGTCAGCGGCAGTTCGCCGCGGGCTCTCCTGGCGCCCAACCTGCCGACCGGCAGAGTAGTAACTGCCTCAAGCGCACCTGGGATTGCCCTG
>VBEK01000036.1 GCA_005889135.1 Chloroflexota bacterium | reverse complement strand
GGACCGCTCGGTCGCGTTCTTCCGCGACGTGCTCGGCCTGCCGCAGGTCGCAGCCTTCGAGAACGACGGCGGGCACGCCGTGCTCCTCGACGCCGGCCACGCGACGCTGGAGCTTTTCGACGAGGCGCAGGCGGCGGCCATCGACGAGATCGAGGTCGGGCGACGGGTGGCGGGCCCGGTGCGCGTCGCGTTTCAGGTCGAGGACAGCGACGCCGCCGCCCGAACGCTGGCGGCCGCCGGAGCCGAGGTCATCGGAGGCCCGGTAGCGACGCCCTGGGGTGACCGCAACGTGAGGCTCGTGGGCCCGGACGCTATCCAGCTGACTATCTTCAGCCCGGCGACGAGTTAGGTTTCGCAGGCGGATGAAGAGGGTCCACTACGCCTGGGTCGTCGCGGTCGTGACGTTCATCGCCCTGCTCGGCTCGGCCGGCTTTCGTGCCACGCCCGGGGTGCTGATCGTCCCTCTGGAGAACGAGTTCGGCTGGAACCGGGCCGTGATCTCTGTCGCGGTCTCGATCAACCTCATCCTCTTCGGCCTCACGGGTCCGTTCGCGGCGGCGTTGATGGACCGCTTCGGGGTGCGCGCGGTCACCGTCGGCGCGCTGACGACGGTCGCGACCGGCGCGTTCCTGACGACCGTCATGAGCTCGCCCTGGCAGCTGTACATCCTCTGGGGGGTCGTCGTCGGCCTCGGCACAGGCTGTATGGCGTCCGTCCTCGCGGCCACCGTCGCCAACCGCTGGTTCGTGCAGCGCCGCGGGCTGGTCCTCGGCGCCCTTACGGCCGCCGGCGCGACCGGGCAGCTGATCTTCCTGCCGGTCCTGGGCTGGCTCGCGGAGAACGCCGGCTGGCGCCTGTCCGCGATCACGGTCGCGCTCGCCGCGATCGCCGTCGTGCCCCTCGTTGCCGTCTTCATGCGCAGCCGCCCCAGCGACGTGGGTGTGCGCGCCTACGGCGCGAGCGAGGCGGACGCCACGCCGCTGAACACGGGCAGCCCGATCGTCAATGCGTTCCGCGGCCTGCGCATCGGCGTGCGCTCGCGCGACTTCTGGCTCCTGGGCGGCAGCTTCTTCATCTGCGGCGCATCGACCAACGGGTTGATCGGCACGCACCTCATCCCGGCCTCCATCGACCACGGCATGGCCGAGGTCACGGCCGCCAGCCTGCTCGCCGTGATCGGCATCTTCGACGTGGTCGGCACGCTCGCCTCTGGCTACCTGACCGACCGTGTGGACAGCCGCTGGCTGCTCTTCTTCTACTACGGCCTGCGCGGCCTGTCGCTGCTGCTCCTTCCCTATGTCTTCGGCAGCCCGCAGTTCGCGCTGATCCTGTTCATCGTCTTCTACGGCCTCGACTGGGTGGCGACAGTGCCGCCGACCGTCCAGCTCGCGCGCAAGGTCTTCGGGGCGCAGAACTTCGCCATCGTGTACGGATGGATCTTCGCCGCGCACCAGTTCGGGGCGGCGACGATCGCCTTCGCCGCCGGCGCCGTGCGCACCTTCTTCGGCGACTACCAGATCGCGTTCATGAGCTCCGGGCTGCTTTGCCTTGTCGCCGCCGGGCTGGTCCTGCGGATCGCTCGGGAGCGACCGGGCAGGGTCGAGGTCCGCGAGCCGGTGGCGGCCTACTCCTGAGCCGGACGCGGCGCCTCGCGGTCGCCGCCCTGGCGATCGCCGCCGCGCTGCTTCCGCAGGCCGCGCAGGCGCACGCCCTGCTCCTGCAGTCCGACCCCGCGGCCGGGGCGCTGCTGCAGTCCGCGCCCGAACGGGTGACGCTGGTCTTCTCCGAGCCCGTCACCCCCGCCGGGACCGGGATCAAGGTCTACGCGCCGTCGGGGCGGCAGGTCGCCGCCGAGGTCAGCGCTCGGGGCGCGGTGCTGACGGCGCCGCTCACCGCCTCCGAGGGCGGCACCTACGTCGTGCTCTGGCAGGTGTACGCCGCGGATACGCATCCTTCACGCGGAACCTTCGACTTCGCGGTCGGCCGGCGCAGCGACAACCCTTACTCCGGTCTGCTCGGTTTGCCGCAGGCCGGGACTGCGACGCCCCTCGGGCTGGCGCTGCAGGCGATCGCGCGCTGGGTGCATTTCGCCGGCTTCGCGCTGACCTTCGGCGTCGTCGCCTACCGGCTGCTGGTCCGCCGCCGCGTTGGCTTTGGCCGGCTCGTGACGGCCGGTGTCGGCCTGCTGATCCTCGCCGAACCCCTCTCCTTTCTCGGTCAGCTGGCGAGCCTGTCCTTCGACGGTGACACCGCGATCGCCGTCCTCGGCTCTGGTTTCGGGCGCATCCTCGGCCTGCGCCTTGGCGCGGCGCTGCTCGCGTGGACCCTGCTGGCGACCGACCGCGCCTGGGCAGTGCTCGCCGCCGGCGCGGCGATGGCCGCGCTCGACGGCGCGAGCGCCCACGCATTTCCGCAGCTGCCGGTGGCCGGCCAGGCGGTGATTGCGGTCCACGTCTCTGCCATGGGCCTGTGGGCGGGGGGCGTGGCCGCGTTCCTGCGCACGCCCGACACCCGCTTCGCTCGCTACGCGGCGTTGACCTTCGGCGCGGCCCTCGCCACGGGTCTGGTGCTGGCGCTCGTGCACACGAGCTTCGGCGCTGGGCTGTTCACCAGCGAGTACGGCGCCGCGCTCTTCGCCAAGATCCTGGTCGTGGCCGGCGCGATCCTCGCCGTGGTCGTGCGCCGGCGTCGCCTCGAGCTTGCGCTCGCGACGGCCGCGATCGCCCTTGCCTCGCTGCTGGCCGCGCTGCCGCCCCCGCTCTAGCGAGCCTTCACCGCCGGCGCGTAGATGTCGTCCCGCTAGAGGATGACCACGTCCAGCTCGCGAAGACGGTCCGCGTCGCCGACGATATCGATACCGGTGATCCTGCCTTCGCGGAAGGTGAAGGCGAACACGACCCGGGCCTTTCCCCCGGGGGCCCAGACCAGGCCCGGCTCGCCGTCGATCAGAGCCGCCTGGGCGGCCCGCGCCCGACCCGCGAACTGCGCCGCCACACGCTCGGCGCCGACCACCTCCTTGTCTATGCCGCCGGTGCGAACGGTCGCGTCGTCGGCGATGAGGACCACGTCGGGATCGAGGAGCGCGAGCAGCGCCGTGAAGTCGCCGCCGCGCGACGCGGCGAGGAAGGCGTCCACGATCTCGCGCCGACTCCCCACGCTCGTGCCGCCCGCCGGCTCGGCGCCCTGGACGCGGCGCCGGGCGCGACTTGCGAGCTGGCGCGTCGCGACCTCGGAGCGGCCGACGATGGGCGCGATCTCCTCGAACGGCATGGCGAACATGTCGTGCAGCACAAAAGCGACACGCTCCGCGGGCGTGAGCGATTCCAGCACCACCAGCATCGCGAGCCCGATCGAATCGGCCAGGACAGCCTCCTGCTCGGGGTTCTCTGCCGCCTCGTACACGCCCGAGTCGAGCGGCTCCTCGCGCCTGGATTTGCGCGAGCGAAGCATGTCGAGGCACACGCGGCCGACGACGGTGGTCAGCCAGCCGGCTAGGTTGTCGATGGCGTCGACGTCCGAGCGACTGAGGCGCAGCCACGCCTCCTGCACTGCGTCGTCCGCCTCGCTGCCCGAGCCGAGCATGCGGTAGGCGATCGCGGTCAGGCGGGAGCGGTTCTCCTCGAATCGCTCGCCGAGCCAGCCCTGCTCGTCCCCTGTCACATTCCCTCCGCGTGATCCGACATAGGGGTGTCGTACGAAATCACCGTAATGTGACAAGGAGGATGGCTGTGAACCCGGAGATCAACGCGATTCTGATCGGCGTCAAGGACATGGACAGGTCCAAGAAGTTCTACGCGGAGGGCCTGGGATGCCCGATCGAGAACGACTACCCGCAGTACAAGTCCTTCAAGCTGGGCAACGGCTCGCCGACGCTCGGGCTCTACCCCCGCGAGGCGCTCGCCGCCGATGCCGGCGTGTCGCCCGAGGGCAGTGGCTTCAGCGGCGTGACCCTGCACTACATCGTCAAGTCCTCGGAGCGCGTTGACGAGGTCCTGGCGCAGGCCGAGCGCGCGGGGGCGAAGATCGTGAAGCCCGCGCAGAAGGTGCAGTGGGGGTACTTCGGCTACTTCGCCGACCCGGACGGCTACCTCTGGAAGGTCGCTGCGGGGCAGTAAGCCGCTTCTCGAACCAGTGGTGGGCGTAAGGCTCGTCGTTGAACCGGCCCACCTCGCGATAGCCGCTGGTGCGATAAAGGTGGATGGCCTCCTTGAGGGTGCGGTTGGTCTCGAGCCGGACCACCCGTGCCCCGGCTTCGCGGGCGGCGCGCTCGAGCGCCACCAGCAGCCGCCGCCCGACGCCGAGCCCGCGGACGTCCGGCGACACCCACATCCGCTTGAGCTCGGCGGGTGCGCGTCCGTGGAACTTGACCGCGCCGCATCCCACCGGACTGCCGCGCAGGCGCGCGATGAGCAGGGCGCCACGAGGCGGGACGAGCTCGTGCGCGTCGGCTGGGATGCTGAGCGCCGGGTCGAAGCCCTGATCGAACCGCCGGTTGAGTTCCTGGAAGTACTGGTCGATGCACCAGCGCGCGTCGGCTGTGCTCGGGCTCTCGGCTTCGATGCTCACCATCGAGGAGGTCAGCAGGCGGTGCACGTCCGCCATCGCGGCGACGAGCCTGGTCCGCTGCTCTTCGGTAAGGGGTTCGAGGAATTTCCACGCGACCGCGTCCGCCCGCCGGTCGAGCGTCGCCCTCTCGGCGCGGCCTTTCCCGGTGAGACGCACCCGGCGCACCCTCCCGTCCTCGGCAGCCGGCTTGACGATGACCAGTCCCTGGCGCTCGAGGGACTGCAGGACCCGACTGGCGTAGCCGGAGTCGAGGCCGAGTCGAGTTCTCAGCTCCCGGATGTCTGTGCCGTCGCTCCCGACCTCCCAGAGGATGCGTGATTCCCCGTATGGGCGGTCCCGGCCGAGGAACGTGTCGGAGACCGCGCCGATGCGCTCGGCGACGAAGCGGTTGAAGGCGCGGACACTTGGGATCACGGCGTTGTCCATTCTCTGACTCTGGTCAGAGAATTATGCCCCCGCTTCGAGCTCTTCGTAGACTCGTGAAAGGGTGACCGATGTTTGAAGATCAGGACGCGGTGGCGTGGACGGCGATGCCCTACCGGGCACGCGTCGTGACCGCCGATGGCGAGGAGATCGGGACGGCGGAATCCCTACTCGGCGACGAAGAGGAGGACATCTTCCACGGGATCGCGGTGAAGACGAAGGGCGGGCGCCTGGCGGAGATCCCGGCCCAGCGGATCAAGCGAATCACCCAGCAGGGAGTGGCCACCGATCTCAACGCGTCCGAGGTGCCGGAGCTGCCGGCTTATCGAGAAGAGAGGTGGTACGGGATCGAGTGGGGAGGCCTCTTCCGCAAGCACCCGGAGTGGCGAGAGCGCCGCGGCTCGTAGGCTCGGAGGATCGGTTCAGCGTTGGGCCAAGGCCAGCTTCGCGGCAACGGCGAGGAACGCTACCGCGAACGTCCTGCGCATCCAGGTCATTAGGGCGGGGCGACTCACGATCTTCTCCCGCGCCATTCCAGCCGGACCCACCACCGACCCTGCATCGTGGTCGACGACCTTGACGACCTCTGCGATGTAGGGGAAAGTCCCTTCGAGCCGGCGCAGCACCGCGGATCGCACCTCCGGGTCAATGTAGACGAGCACTGGCTGGCTCGCGCTGCGCCGTGACTCGAGCACCTGGGATGTGGGTGCATCGCGGCGATCACAGATCAGCTTGGGGAGGAACGGAAGTGAGCTCGACTCGCAAGAGCGCATTGGTGGCCGGAGTGTTCTTCATCGTCGCCGCGGCGGCGGCGATCGTGGGCCTGATCCTCTATCAGGACGTCCTTCATCGCCGCGACTACATCCTCGGCGGGTCCGGGAGCGACGCTCCGGTCTTTCTGGGGGCGTTCTTTGAGATCCTGCTGGCGATCTCGGTCGTGGGCACGGCGGTCACCCTGTTTCCGATCGTTCGGCGCCAGAACGAGGGCGCCGCGCTCGGCTACGTCGCCGGCCGCGTGTTGGAGGCGACGGTGATCGTGGTCGGGATCATGAGCCTGCTCTCGGTCGTCACGTTGCGGCAAGCCTTCGCCGGCGAGCCAGGCGCCGGCGGCGCCTCGCTGGTCGTCGCTGGCCGCGCGCTGGTCGCGATGCACGACTGGACCTTCCTGTTCGGCCCGAACCTCGCCCTGGGAGTCAACACGTCGCTGCTCGCCTACCTGATGTTCAGATCAGGGCTCGTGCCGCGCGTGATCGCGGTGCTCGGTCTGGTCGGCGGCCCGCTGATCTTCGCTTCCGGCACCGCCGTCCTGTTCGGGCTCTACGGACAGACGTCGGCGTGGGGCGCCGTCACGGCGCTGCCGGTGTTTGCGTGGGAGATGAGCCTCGCCGTCTGGATGATCGTCAAGGGTTTCAACCCCGCGCCCTGGGCACAGGACGAGACTTCGCCCAGCTCGCGCACGGTCCGCTCGTCGTCGGGCGTCTGACCGACCGCGCGTGCTGATGCCATGCGAGTCACCTGTACTAGACGCCAAGGTATCGCCGCTGGAGCGTGTGGTCGTCGCGGAACGCGCTGACCATGCTCTCGTGGACGATCTCCCCACGTTCCATCACGTAGACGCGATCGGCGACGGCGAACGCCAGAGCCAGGTTCTGCTCTGCGATCAAGATCGACACACCTACCTCTCGTCGCAGCCGGCTGATCAGCTCCGCAAGGCTGCGCACCACCTGCGGCGCCAGGCCTTCGGAGGGTTCGTCCAGGAGCAGGAGACGCGGGCGTGTCATCAACGCCCTTCCGATCGCGAGCATCTGCTGCTCGCCGCCGGACAAAGTGCTCCCCGCGCCGGCCGAGCGCAACGCCAGAATCTCGAACAGCGAGAAAACCTGGGCCAGGTCACCCCCGCGGGACGCCAGAGTCAGGTTCTCGCGCACGCTCAGGGTGCTGAAGATGCGACGGCCTTGCGGGACCAGGGACAGGCCCCGGCGCGCGATCCGGTAGGCGGGTAGGCCGCTCACCGTTGTGCCATCGATCACCACCGAGCCGGCTCTGGGCTGAAGCGCGCCGGCGATCGCCATCAGGGTCGTGGACTTGCCGGCGCCGTTCCTGCCCAGAAGCGCGACCGCCTCCCCGACACCGACCCGCAAAGACACGTCTCGGGCGGCGAGGCTTGCTCCGTAGCCCGCCGTCAGGCCTCTGACCACGAGCCGGTCATCCGTCGCCTCAGATCGCGCCAAGGTAGACCTCCTGTACGCGAGCGTTGGCGCGCACCTCGGTCGGGGTCCCGTCGGCGATCTTGACGCCGTGGTCGAGGACGGTGATGCGTTTGGCCAGCGCGAAAACCGCGTCGAGGTCGTGCTCGACGATGACCACGGTCACGTCATCGGGGAGGGCGCCAAGGCGCTCCAGCGTGGTCCGTCGTTCGTCGCCGGACAGGCCCGCCATCGGCTCATCCAGCAGCAGGGCAGACGGAGACGCCGCCAATGCCAGCTCGACCTCGAGGATCCGGCGCTCGCCGTGGCCCAGCCTGGCGGCCTGGCGGTCGGCGAGGTGCGCGATGCCGCCCGCCGCGAGTCGTCGCGCCACCTCGTCCTCGAGCGGACGATCGCGAAGAGGCCAGAAGCGCCATCCCTTGCGGTCGCGGGCGCGTACGGCGAGGGCGACGTTCTCGGCGACGGTCAGCCGGCTGAAAAGGGTCGAACGCTGGAACGTCCGCCCGAGCCCCAGTCGGGCCCGACGCCAGGCGGGGAGTCGTGTCGCGTCGCGACCGCCCAGGCGGATCGAACCCTCCGTCGGTCGCAGCTCGCCCGCGATCGCGTTCAGCAGGGTCGTCTTGCCCGCGCCGTTGGGACCGATGACGGCGCGCCGCTCGCCGGCGGCAACCTCGAGGTCGACGTGATTCAGCGCGGCGAGCGCCCCAAAGCGAACGGTCAGCCCGCTCGCGGACACCTCCACAATCAGGTCCTGCGCACCAGGCCGACCAGGCCACCCGGCACGAACAGCACGAACGCGATGAACAGGGCGCCCAGGATGAGCTCCCAGCGGTCGACGTACGTCGACAGCCCG
>VBEK01000031.1 GCA_005889135.1 Chloroflexota bacterium | reverse complement strand
TGCCAAGACGATGAAGTCGAAGCCCTGGCTGAATCCGCCTGATGGCGCGTGCCTAGCGGGCTCGAGTACACGCCTCAGGACCTCGTCTGGTATCGGCCGCTGCTCGAATCTGCGCACCATGCGCCGGCGGCGGATGAGTTCGCGAAATTCCATGTCCAGATAATCTTCCTCGAAGGCTTGCTTATCGACATCATTCCGGCTGACGGGTCAGATTGTTGTCGGCGGCATGATCTAGGTCGTCGCGTCGCTGTGATCGGTCGGTGACCCCTTAGCGGCCTTTCCACCGAGCCCGGCGCTTGGCGAAGAACGCTTCGATCCCTTCTCGGAAGTCTTCGCTCATGTAGGCCTTGATCAGGAGGTCCGAACCCCCGTCCGGCGGAGTCATCTGCACGCGGACACGGCGCAGCGCCTCCTTGGCGGTCTCCAGGGTGAGCGGTGCGTTGGTGGAGACCGTGGCGCAGATCTCCATAACCCTCGGCTCCAACGCCTCCTCGGACGCGACCACCTCGTTCACCAGCCCGATCGCCGCCGCCTCGTCCGCGCCTACCAGCCGAGCCGTGAAGATCAGCTCCTTGACGCGCGCGGCGCCGATCAACATCGTCACGCGTGCAAAGTTGGCCATCGAGAGAGTGTTGCCAAGCGTCCGCGCTATCGGGAACCCGAATTTGAGCGACGGAGTGCAGATGCGGAGGTCACAGGCGGCCGCGATGCCGGCGCCACCGCCGGTGCAGGCCCCCGCGATCGCCGCGATCGTCGGCACCCGTACGCCCTCGAGCGCACCCAGGCAGCGGTCCATACGCTCCTCGTAAGCGAGCGCGTCCTCCTCCTTGTCGAAGGCGCGGAACTGCGAGATGTCGGTGCCCGCGGCAAACGCGCGGCCTCCGGCGCCTGTGATCACAACCGCCCGGACCGAAGCATCTGCGTTGACCTCGAGGCAGAGCTCCCCGATCCGCTCGTACATCGCAAAGGTGAGGGCGTTGTGCACCTGCGGGCGGTTGAGCGTCAGCCAGACGATCTGGCCTGAATCGCCGCGCCGCTCCTCGAGCAGCTCCGGCTCAACAGGCCGCGCCGCATCCTCGCTCATGTCCCGCCCAGGACACCCCTGGTCTTGAGTTCCGAGATCTCGGCCTCCGTCCTCCCGAGCGCCCGCAGCACCTCCGAAGTGTGCTCCCCGAGCGCGGGCCCCGCCCGCCATTTCCGGACCGGCGTCTCGGAGAGATGGATCGGGGAGCCGATCTGCTCCACGTCGCCGACCTTGGGATGCCGTCCCTTCCAGAAGAACTGGCGGGCCTGCAGATGCTGGTCGTGGAAAACCTGGTCGTAGGTCTGGATCTCGGCGCAAGGCACCCCCGCCTGCTGAAGCATCGACACCCAGTGCGCCCGCGGTTGGCGTGACGTCACCTCTTCGATCATGGGGATCAGGACGTCCCGGCGCGCATGCCTCGACGGGTTGTCCTTGAAACGCTCCTCATCCGCCCATTCCGGGTGGTCGAGAACTTCGCAGAGCGAGCGCCAGTTGCGTGGAGTGGTGGCGCCAACGGTGAAGTAGCCGTCGGCCGCGCGGATCGCCTGATAGGGTGCCGCGGCCTGGTGGGCGGAGCCCAGAGGCCCTGGCACCTCCCCGGTCGCGAAGTAGCGGCCCGCCTCCCACACCTCCAGCGATACCCCCGCCTCGAAGAGAGACACATCGATGAACTGGCCGCGGCCGGTCTTTTCGCGTACACGCAGTGCGGCGAGAGCGCCGATCGTGCCATACAGCGCGCAGACCAGGTCGCAGATGGGCACGCCGACCTTGACCGGATTGCCGTTTGGCTCACCGGTGATCGACATCAGCCCGCTCATCGCCTGGGCCATGATGTCCAGCCCCGGCAGCTGAGCGTAAGGACCAGTCTGCCCCCAACCCGAAGCGGCGACGTATACCAATCGTGGATTGAGCGCCGACAGCCGCCCGTAATCGAGCTCGAGGTCCGCCATCGTTCCCGGCCGAAGGTTCTCGACGATGACGTCCGCGCCCTTGACGAGCTCCCGGAACAGCTCCTTGCCTTCTGGTGCCTTGAGGTTGATCGCAAGAGAGCGCTTGTTCCGGTTGAGCCGAATGAAAGGCGACGACTCACCTTCCAGGAAAGGAGCCGAATCGCGCGCGCTGTCGCCACCGTCCGGATTCTCGACCTTGATCACGTCGGCGCCCAGGTCGGCCAGCTGCATCGCGCAGAACGGCCCGGCCATGTAGTTGCCTACCTCGATCACACGAATCCCGGTCAGGGGATGGCTTGGAATCGCTTTGCTCACGAACGAATTACCACCTTAGCCTCGACCGATGAACGGCATCTTGGTGGCCATCACGGTCATGAACTGAACGTTGGCCTCGAGCGGGAGGCCGGCCATGTACAGGACCGCGCGTGCCACGTGCTCGAGCTCCATGCGCGGCTCGACCGCGATCTCCCCGTTCGCTTGCGGCACGCCCCTCACCATGCCTTGGGTCATCTCGGTGGCGGCGTTGCCGATGTCGATCTGGCCGCAGGCGATGTCGTACTTGCGCCCATCCAGCGAGGTCGACCTGGTCAAGCCCGTGATCGCGTGCTTCGTCGCCGTGTACGGAGCGGAGTTCGGCCTCGGAGCGTGGGCGGATATGGACCCGTTGTTGACTATCCGTCCACCGCGAGGCTGCTGGTTCTTCATGACCTTGATCGCCTCTTGCGTGCAGAGAAAGGCGCCGGTGAGATTTACGTCGACGACCGTTTTCCACTGCTCGAAGGTCAGGTCTTCGAGCGGTACTGGCGGAGCTGATGCACCTGCGTTGTTGAACAGGAGATCCAATCGCCCGAACGTTGCCACGGTCCTTTCGAAAAGAGCCCTGACTGACTTTGCGTCGCTGACATCGGTGGGTACGCCGAGGATTGTCGCGCCCAGCTTCGATCCCTCCGCAGCGACCGCCTCCAGCGGTTCTTTCCGGCGGCCGGCCACGACGACCGCATAGCCCTCCCCCGCGAGAGCAAGGGCCACGGCCCTCCCAATACCAGTGCCGCCGCCGGTGACGATGGCAACCTTGGTCATCGAACCCATGCTCATCTCCTCCTGAAGCTTCTCGACGCGAGCGTACCGGCCTGGGTGATAGCCTGACCACAGGTGCCCGCCCGCATCGTCTGCTTGTCTCCTTATTCGAAAAAGCAGGTCGAAGACCTCCTGACCGGGCGTCACGCCGTGGAGGTGGTGACCGTCCCCGACCCGCCCGCTCCCGAGGCCGTGCTGCGAGAGTGCACCCTCGCCGAGCTCGTGATCGGAGACAAACGCCACGCCCACCGTTTGCCGCGCGAGGTCCTCCAGCACATGACCCGCTGCCTGCTGATCCAGATGCCCGCGGTCGGCTATGACGTCATCGATGACCGCGCCGCGGCGGAGTTCGGAATTGCTGTCGCCAACGCTGCCGGCTACAACCGGGACGCTGTGGCCGACTGGACAGTGATGGCCATGTTGAACCTGATCCGCCGGGGCTCCTGGGGCGATCGGCGCTTGCGGGAGGGCGGCTGGCCCAAAGCCGAGATGATGGGGCGCGAGCTGGGCGCGCTCACGGTCGGCATCGTGGGCCTGGGCAACGTGGGCTTGGCGCTGGCCACTCGCCTGCTCGCCTTCGGCTCCCGCGTGCTTTACGCCGACGTCGTGGAGAGGAGCTTTGCGGGTGTGGAGCGGGTCTCGTTCGGAGAGCTGCTCGAGCTCGCCGACGTCGTCTGCGTCCACGTGCCGCTGAGCGCGGAAACCCACCACCTCATCGACGCCGTGGCGCTGGCGCGCATGCGGGAGGGGGCGTATCTGATCAACGCCTCCCGCGGGCCGGTGGTGGACGAGAAGGCACTCGTCGCCGCCCTCGAGTCGCGCCACCTGGGTGGCGCCGGGCTGGACGTCTTCGAGCAGGAGCCGACGCCCTCGGACAACCCGCTTCGGCGGATGGAGAACGTCTTCTTCTCCCCGCACGTCGGCGGCGCCACGTTGGAGGCGGAGGCACGAGTGCTCGAGGTGGTGCGCGACAACTTGACCCGCGTGCTGGATGGCGATGAGCCCTCCAACGTGGTCAATGGGGTCAGGCTCGGGGCTCGACTTAGAACTCTCACGCCCTCACCCCGACCCTCTCCCGCTCACGCGGGAGAGGGAGACCGCTGAATTTCAGGTGACGACGCTGCGCGAGCTGTGGGAGCGGGGCCAGCCGACCGTCGGCGGCTGGTGCGTCATCCCGAGCGCGTTCACGGCCGAGCTGATGGGCCGGGCAGGCTATGACTGGGTCTGCATCGACACCCAGCACGGGTTGATCGGGTATGACCAGATGCTGCCGATGCTCCAGGCCCTCTCTGCCACCGGGACGCCCGCCTTTGTGCGTGTGCCCTGGAACCAGCCGGCGGAGATCATGAAGGCGCTCGACGCCGGCGCCGAGGGTGTGATCGTGCCGATGGTCAACTCCCAAGAGGAAGCGCGCAGGGCAGCCGGCGCGTGTCGCTATCCGCCCCAGGGCTACCGCTCCTGGGGACCGACCCGTGCCGCGCTGCAGACGACCGGCTTCGGACCGCAGAGCGCCAACCGGGCGGTGGTTTGCATGGTGATGATCGAGACCGTCGAGGGCATGGCGAACATGGACGAGATCCTGGCGACGCCAGGCGTGGACGGGGTCTACGTCGGGCCCAACGACCTCGCCGTCACCCACGGCATGAAGCCCGACGCCACCGCGAGCACCCCCGAGCATCGGCGCCTGATCGAAACGATCCTGCAAGCGTGCGAGCGCCGAGGCTTGATCGCCGGCATCCACTGCGCAGGCCCGGACACGGCGATCCGCTGGCGTGAGGCCGGATTCCGGATGCTCAACGTGGACAACGACTCCGTCTTTCTGCGCGGCGGCGCGGCCCGTGTGCTGGAGGCGCTGCGCGGCGTGAAGCGCGAGGTCGCCAAGACTGGCTACTGACGCGCCGATCGATCCCGCGATCCTGGAGGCGCTGCAGAGATTCGACTCGCCCACCTTGAGCAACGCCATCGAGACATTCGACGTCCGGCCTCGCGACGAGGGGTACATGTCGATGGAGATCCGCTGCCTCTTCCCCGACCTCGGACCCATGGTGGGTTACGCCGCGACTGCAACCATCCGTGCGAAGAGTCCGGGGCATGGCGACCAGACGGCGCTCTACCAGCACGTGCGCGATGTAGCGGGGCCGCGCGTGGTGGTGGTGCAGGACCTCGACGAGCCGCCCGGCCTCGGGTCGCTCTGGGGCGAGGTCAATGCGACGATCTTCGGCGCCCTGGGATGCGCCGGGTGCGTAACGAATGGCTGCGTGCGCGACCTGAAAGAGGCGCGCGCCATGGGCTTCCATTTCTTCGCCGCCGGACCGGGTGTCTCGCACGCTTATGTGCGCGTGGAGTCTGCCGGCGAGCCAGTGACGGTAGGCGGGCTGCGCGTGAGCCCCGGAGACCTCATTCACGCCGACCAGCACGGCGTGCTGCTGATCCCACGCGAGATCGCGGGCGAGCTGCCGGCGGCAGCCGAGCGAGTCGTTGCCGCGGAGCAAAGTCTGCTGAGCTGGGTGCGCTCTCCGGAGTTCGACGCCGACGACCTGATCGAGAGACGGCGCGTCAAGCACTGACGGTGGGTTCTAGAAGACGGCCTTCTCCGTCTCGGCGTCGAAGAGATGCAGCCGCCGCATGTTGACCCCCAGGCGCACACGGTCATCCACGCTGACCTTGAGCTGAGGATCGACCCGTGCGATCAGGTCGTCCGACCCCACCTTGCCGTACAGGTACTGATCCGCCCCCAGGACTTCGAGCACCTCGACTTTGAGATCGATGACGGCGTCATCGCTGGAGACGTTTGGCAGAAAGTGCTCGGGTCGGATGCCGAGGATGCCGTGCGCCACGCCGGGCGCCTTGGGCAGGTTGAGCTCCAAACCCGACGCCTTCGCCTGATGGTCGGAGACCGTAACCGGTAGGAAGTTCATTCGCGGGCTGCCGATGAAACCAGCCACGTACATGTTCACTGGTTGGTCGTAGATCTCCCGCGGCGGCGCAACTTGCTGCAGAACCCCGTCCTTCATGACCGCGATCCGGTCGCCCATTGTCATCGCCTCAACCTGGTCGTGGGTGACATATATAAAGGTAGTGCCCAGTCGCTGGTGCATCTTCTGCAGCTCGATCCGGGTCTGCACACGGAGCATCGCGTCCAGGTTGGATAGCGGCTCGTCGAGCAGGAAGGCCCGAGGTTGACGGACGATGGCGCGGCCGAGGGCAACGCGCTGCCGCTGGCCACCGGAGAGCTGGCGTGGCTTGCGGGCGAGCAGCTGGTCCAGCCGGAGGATGCGGGCCGCCTCCTTGACCCGGGAATCCATCTCCGTCCTGGAGCTGCCCCGCATCTTGAGGCCGAAAGCCATGTTGTCGAACACGCTCATATGTGGGTAAAGCGCGTAGGACTGGAAGACCATGGCCACGTCTCGGTCGCGTGGAGGCATCTCGTTGACGACCTGGTCGTCGATCTTGATCTGGCCGGCGGTGATGTCCTCCAGGCCCGCCAGCATGCGCAGGGCGGTCGACTTGCCGCAGCCGGAGGGCCCGACCAGGACCATGAACTCGGTGTCCTTGATCGAGAGGCTCAGGTCATCGACGGCCGTGGTGTCGGCCGAGAACTTCTTGGTGACGTGTTCGTAAGTGACGGACGCCACTGCAAAATCCTAGTCGACCCCAGGCCGGGGCTTTGGTCCGGGCGCGGTCGGCACCTTCGGCGCTGCCCCATCCCCGCCTGTGGCGGTACTTCCCCATGAAGGGGGTGAGCTAGCCCTTGACCGCACCCGCGGTCATGCCCGCCACGAAGTGGTCGACAAAGAACGAATACAGCACGGCGACAGGGACGGAGCCCAAGAGCGCGGCAGCCATCAGCTCGCCCCAGAAGAACTCGTCACCGTGGATGAGCTCCTGCGTGACACCAACTGGGATGGTCTTGACCAGGCTGTCGTTCAGGAAGATCAGCGAGTAGAGGAACTCGTTCCAGGAGAGGGTGAAGGCGAAGAGGGCCGCGGCCAGGATGCCAGGGAGCGCCAGGGGGATGGCGATCCGAAACATTGCCTGGATGCGGGTGGCGCCGTCCACCAGGGCCGCCTCCTCCAGCTCGCGCGGAATGCTCTTGAAGAAGCCCATGAGCATCCACGTGCAGAAGGGAATCAGGAAGGTTGGATACGTCAGGATCAGCGCCCACAGGTTGTTGAACAGGTGCAGGTCTCGGATGACGAAGGTCAGCGGTAGGAAGAGCAGCGTCGGCGGCACCAGATAGGTGACGAAGATTCCCCAACCGATCGAATCGGCGCCGCGGTAACGCAGGCGTGCGAGCGAGTAGCCGGCCAGGACGCTGCAGAAGAGGGAGATGAGGGTGGAGACGGTTGCCACCACCGCAGTGTTGAGCGCCCAGTGCGGGAAGTTCGTCTGGGTGAAAAGGTGCTTGTACCAGTCGAGGGTGGGTTCACGGACCCAGAGCGGGCTGACCGAGAAATCGAACAGCTCGGACGCCGATTTGAACGACGTGATCGCCATCCAGTAAAACGGGAACAGCGTCACTGCCAGCAAGAGGAGCAATGGAATATAGATGCGGATCGCGCGGCCGACCAACTTGTCGCCGACCATGCGGCCGGTCCCCGGCTTTCCCATCTTGAGCCGCGCCACAGAGGCCATCTACTCCGGCCTCCGGAGCATGAAGAGCACGCCGGCGACCACCAGGGTGAGCAGCGGGAAGAGCACCAGCGAGATGGCGGCACCCAGGCCGATGGCACCCCCAGGGATGCCCCACTGGTAAGCCCAGGTGGAGAGCAGCTGGGTGCTGTTGTAAGGGGCGCCGTTGGTGAGCACGAACGGTCCCTGGAAGTCCGCAAAGGTCAGGATCGTGGAGAGGAGCAGGACGACAAGCAGCACTGGCCGCAGCATCGGCAGCGTGATGTTGGTGAACTGCTGCCAGCGGGTCGCGCCGTCCACCCGCGCCGCTTCGTAGAGGTCGAGCGGGATGACTTGCATGCCGGCCAGAAAGGCGATGGCATAAAAGGGCGTGCCGCGCCAGAT
>VBEK01000134.1:2500-29679 GCA_005889135.1 Chloroflexota bacterium | reverse complement strand
CTGGTGGGCGGATCCGACGTCCGGCTCCTCGGCGTGGGTGTCAACCCGACGCGCACCGCGCTGGCGGACCTCCTGACGACGGTCGGGCTTCGCATCGATCGCGCCAACCCCCGCTTCGAGGCGCACGAGCCGGTCGCGGACCTTCGGGTGAGGCGCGCGGTCGACATGCGACCGATCAACGTGGACGCGGCGATGGCGGCGCGGATGATCGACGAGCTGCCGGTGCTGGCGGTGGCGGCGACGCAGATCGAAGGCCGCAGCGTCATCGCAGGGGCGGCCGAGCTGAGGGTCAAGGAGTCCGACCGGCTTTACGCGATGGAGGCCGGCCTCAGCGCGATGGGCGCCGACATCACCGCGAGCGAGGACGGCTGGGTCATCAACGGTCCTCGCCAGCTCGAGGGGGCGCGCGTGGACTCGGTCGGCGACCACCGCATCGCCATGGCGCTGGCGGTCGCGGCCTTGATCGCGCATGGCAAGACCGAGATCGAGGGCGCCGAGTGCGTCGATATCTCGTACCCCGAGTTCTTCGACCAGCTCGACTACCTCGCGTGAAGGTCCGCTGCGACCTCCCCGTCGAAGTCGTGGCGCTCGAGCTGTACGAGCTCGAGGTCACGCCGCCGCGCGACGACTTCGAGCTCGAGGTGAAGCGCGCGGCGCAGGCTGCGCGCTCCGGCGAGGTGGGCGCGATCGAGCGCGCGCGCGAGCTGTACCGGCGGTTCGGCACCGATCCCACACGCATGCGGCCCTCGTCGGAGGCGCTGCTGCGGCGCCTCAAGAAAGGCGAGCCGCTGCCGCGCATAAACTCGCTCGTCGACGTGGCCAACGCGATGTCGGTGCAGCTCCAGGTGCCGGTCGGCCTCTATGACCTCGGCAAGGTGAAGGGCGGGGAGCTGGTGATCCGTCTCGGCACGGACGGGGAGAAGTACGAGGGGATCGGCAAGGAACGGGTCAACGTCGGCGGGCGGATCTGCGTCGCCGACGCCGAGGGACCCTGCGGCAACCCGAGCGCCGACTCGGCGCGGACCATGATCACCACCGCGACCGAGGAGGCGGCGTGGATCTACTTCCTGCCCGTCCGGGAAGACGAGCTCGACCGCACGGCGGAGCTGATCGCCGTGTTTGGCCGCGGCCTGATGCGGATGATTTCGACGTGAGGGCAGCAGCCGCGGAGGAGGTGCTGTGCGTGCGCCGCGAGGACATCTTCCCCGACGGCGCCTGGCACGGCTTCGTGAGCCAGGACCTCGAGCGCCACCAGGTGGTGATCCGGGAGCGCCACTTCTTCAAGCCCCGCGCCGAGGTCGAGAACGACCCCAGCTTTCAGCAGGTCATCCCGTACGTGGTCTTCCGCCACGGCGACAGATACTTCTTGACGCACCGTCTGCGAGCGTCCTCGGAGCGGCGGCTGCGCAAGCAGTACTCGCTCGGCGTCGGCGGGCACATCAACCCCGGCGACCTACAGGCCGGCGACCCGATCCTCGACGGCCTGAAGCGCGAGTGGGAGGAGGAGGTCGTCTACGAGGGACGGTTTGAGGCGAGCCTCCTCGGGTTCCTGAACGAGGACTCGTCGCCGGTGTCCAAGGTCCACCTCGGCGTGGTGTTCCTGGTCGAGGGAGACAGCCCCGACATCTCCATCCGGGAGACAGACAAGCTCGCGGGCGAGCTCCTGACCTTGCGCGACATGCGCATGTATTACCTGGCGATGGAATCGTGGTCGCAGATCGTGTACGACCGGCTCGTGGGGTGAGATACGTCGAGGCGGGCGGGGCCCGCGTCTCCGTCATCGGGCTGGGCACGTGGCAGTTCGGTTCGACCGAGTGGGGCTACGGCCGCGAGTACGGCGACCGGGTGGCGGGCGAGATCGTGCGCCGGGCCCTGGACCTGGGGATCAACCTGGTCGACACGGCCGAGATCTACGGCCTCGGCCGCTCGGAGCGGATCGTCGGTGAGGCGATCCACGGCCGGCGCGACGACGTGTTTCTGGCCACCAAGGTCTTTCCAGTCGGGCTTCCATTCATGACCGGTTCGCGCGCGCGCAGCAGCGCCCGCCGACTTGGCGTCGAGGCGATCGACCTGTACCAGCAGCACTGGCCCAGCCCGTTGTTTCCTCCGGGCGCGACGATGCCACGGATGCGGCGCCTGGTCGACGAGGGGCTCGTGCGGCACGTGGGCGTCAGCAACCACGACCTCGCGCAGTGGCAGGCGTGCGAGCGAGCGTTGGGGGGCCCGGTGCTGTCGAACCAGGTGCGGTTCTCTCTCGTCGCCCGCGGTCCCGAGCGCGAGCTCGTGCCCTGGGCTAAGCGCGAGGGGCGGATCGTGGTCGCCTACAGCCCGCTCGGCCAGGGGTTGCTCTCAGGGCGCTACCAGTCTTCGCCCCCGGCCAACTTCCGGCGGTTCCGTGGCGATTTCAGCGCCTCGGCACGTGCCCGCCGCGAGCCGCTGGTCGCAGCGCTGCGCGAGGTCGCGGAGTTGCACCGAGCCAGCGCGGCGCAGGTCGCCCTGGCGTGGCTGGTGCGCAAGCCGAACGTGGTCGCCATCCCGGGTGCTTCGAGCGTGCGCCAGCTGGAGGAGAATGCGGCGGCGGCCGAGCTGGCGCTGAGCGACGAGGACGTCAAGGAACTCGATAGGCTCAGCGCATGAGGCTCGAGGCGGTCGAGCTGCGGCGCATCAAGCTGCCGCTGGTGGCGCCGTTCGAGACGTCGTTCGGTGTCCAGACCGAGCGCGACGTGCTGCTCGTGAAGGCGATCACCGACGCCGGCGAAGGGTGGGGCGAGTGCGTGGCGGGCGAGGAGCCCACCTACTCGTCCGAGTACGTCGACGGCGCGCAGCACGTCCTCATCCACCACCTTCTGCCGCGGCTGTGGGGTCGTGAGCTTGACGCCGCCGACGTGGCCCCGCTCCTGCACCCGGTGCACGGACACAACATGGCCAAGGCCGCGATCGAGATGGCCCTGCTGGACGCGCAGCTGCGCGCGGCGGGGAGATCGTTCGGGGAGTTCTTCGGGGCCGTGCGCGAGGCGGTCGACTGCGGCGTTTCGGTGGGCATCCAGCCCTCCGTGGCCGAGCTGGTGCGCGTGGTCGGTGGGTACCTCGACCAGGGCTACCGGCGCATCAAGCTGAAGATCAAGCCTGGCTGGGACGTCGAGCCGGTACGCGCCGTACGGGAGAAGTTCGGCGAGGTGCCGCTGCAGGTCGACGCCAACACCGCTTACACGCTCGCCGACGCGCAGCACCTGTCGGAGCTCGACCCCTTCGGGTTGTTGCTGATCGAGCAGCCCATGCGCGAGGAGCTCGTCTTCGCGCACGCCGAGATGGCCAAGGTTGTACGCACACCCATCTGCCTCGACGAGTCCATCCACACCTACCAGTCCGCCGCGGATGCGATCGCCATCGGGGCGTGCCGGATCATCAACGTCAAGCCCGGTCGTGTGGGCGGCTACCTCGAGGCGCGGCGCATCCACGACCTCTGCGCGGCCAAGGGCGTGCCGGTATGGATGGGCGGGATGCTGGAGACGGGGATCGGTCGCGCGGGCAACGTCGCCATGGCGGCGATGCCGAACTTCACCCTGCCCGGCGACACGTCCGCCTCAGACCGCTACTACCACCGCGACGTCACCGAGCCGTTCGTGCTGCGCGACGGGCGGCTGCGGGTTCCGACCGGGCCCGGCCTTGGCGTCACCGTCGACGAAGAGTTTCTCGACACGATCACGACCTGGACGGGCACGCTCGGCCGCGCGGGTCTGCGGGCCGGCTAGCCGCCGCTCGCCATCAGGTCGGACATCGCCCAGGCGTTCGCGGCGGCGCCGAGCCGCGGTACGCCGAGCGCGTCCTCGATGGTCGCGAGCAGCGAGTAGTGGTTGTAAGCGATCTCGCTGGCGTGGACCGGCGTGCCGGGGTGGATGACGATCGTCAGCACGGAGTTGGCGCTGTCCTCGCCCTCGTCCCAGGTGACGAAGAGCACACCGCCATCCCTCCACGCGCTCGTGGCCAGGATCTGGGGGACGAAAGACGCCAGCCACGCGTCGGCGGTCGCCGTCGAGCAGTCGTGGCCCGAGTGGCACTGGTTGGGGGTGATCCAGACGAATCGCGGCACATCGCCCGCCATGTCCTGCGCGAAGCCGCTCAAGGGGACGACCTGCGGCGGGCACGCGCTCCCGTAGTACGGGAAGGGGTCGTGCTTCAGGGCGTATCCATTGCCGCTGCGCATGCAGTCCGAGCCCATGCCCTCCATGTAGGCGCGCCACGTGATGCCCGCCTGGGTCAGCTGAGCCCCGAGGCCGCCGGCCGGCAGGGAGTGGAAGCCGTCGTTGATGACGCCCCAGGTGCTGCCGGAGGTCATGGCGAGGTAGTTGGGCAGGCTCGGATGTGTGACGCCGCGGTAGTTGCTCGCGACGCCGTACTGGCGGGCGAGCTGGGCCGTGTAAGAGCCGGCGATGGCCTGGCTGTAGGAACGGTTCTCCATCACGATGACGAAGACGTGCGAGGGCTGCGGCGCAGGCGAGGGCGGGCCGGCCGGCGCGGGAGAGGCCTGGACGGCGGCGACAGGTGTCTGGGTCGGCTGCACGTGTGCGGACTGAGTGCCGCACGCGGCTAGCATCGCGGCGATGAGGATGGCGGCCGGGCGGTGGGAGCTGGAGGCGCGTCCCGAGCGCGGGGGGCGGATCGTCTCGCTGCGCCTCGACGGCGAGGAGCTCCTGGACCAGGGCATCGGAGTCGATGAGCCTACCGCGAAAGGGTTTGTCGAGGGCGGGGCGTTCGGCTGGGACGAGATGGTGCCGAACCTGGAGGAGACCGACGCGCTGCCCGACCACGGGGAGGCCTGGCGGCTGCCGTGGGAGGTGCTGGCGACGGGTTACATGCGGTGCCGCGGGCGGCTCGTGTCGTGGGAGCTCACGCGTTGGGTCGAGCTGGGCGACGCCGTCGAGGTCCGCTACGTGTACCGAAACGTGGGCTCTGAACCGCACGCCGCGTACTGGTGCGCGCACCCGCTGTTCCGGTACGAGGCGGGCATGGAGGTGGGGGCGGACGTGCCGCGCGAGCTCGCCGAGGGTGCCAGCAAGAAGATCGTCCTGCCACGAGGTTCGGTGGACCGGGTCTCGCTGCGGTGGCCCTCCGGCGTGGGGGTCGAGGTCGGCTGGGACGCCTCGCTGACGCCCGAGGTGGCGGTCTGGATGTGCAATGGCGACATCGGGGGCTACCGCCAGGTCGCCGTCGAGCCGGGGACGGCGTCGCCGGTGCTGGCTCCGGGCGAGCGGCTGTCGTGGTGGCTGCGGATTTCGGCTCTCTAAACTAGCGTTCTCATGCCCAAGGTGATCGGGCTGCGCTGTCGCGAGTGCGGCGCCGAGTACGAGCTCCAGGCCACGCACGTGTGCGAGATGTGCTTCGGGCCGCTCGACGCCGTCTACGACCAGGCCGTGATGCGCAAGCTCGTCAAGCGGGAGCGCATCGAGGATGGGCCGAAGTCGATGTGGCGGTACCGCGACCTGCTGCCTGTCGAAGACTCGGTCAACATAGTCACGCTGGGCGAGGGGTTCACGCCGCTGGTCAAGGCCGACCGGCTGGGCGCGGAGCTGGGGCTGCGCAACCTCTACCTGAAGAACGACAGCATGAATCCGACCAACTCGTTCAAGGACCGGGTCGTGTCGGTGGCGATCAGCTGGGCGCGGGCGCAGGGGTTCGAGACGATCGCGTGCGCTTCGACCGGGAACCTCGCCAACGCGGTGGCCGCGTACGCGGCGCGGGCGGGGCTGGAGTGTTTCGTCTTCATCCCGGTCGACCTGGAGCCGGCCAAGGTCGCCTCGATCTCGGTATTCGACCCGAACATCGTCGCCGTGCGCGGGAACTACGACGACGTCAATCGCCTGTGCTCGCAGCTGCTCGAGTCGACGCCGTGGGCGTTCTGCAACATCAACATCAGGCCGTTCTACGCCGAGGGGTCGAAGACGCTGACGTTCGAGACCGCGGAGCAGCTGGGATGGAGGCTGCCGGACGAGATCATCATCCCCATCGCCTCAGGGTGCCAGTTCGTGCGGCACCGGCAGGCGGCGCGAGAGCTCGTCGAGTACGGGCTGGTGCGCTCCGACCGCGTGCCCGCGTTCACGGGCGCGCAGGCCCTCGGCTGCGCGCCGGTCTACAACGCGTTCGTGTCCGGGGAGGAGCGGGTGCTGCCGGTGAAGCCGGACACCATCGCGCGCTCGATCGCCATCGGCAACCCGTCCGATGGCATCTACGTGAACCGGATCGCGCGGGAGACGGGCGGCGTCGTCGAGGCGGTCACCGAGGAGGAGATCGTCGATTCGATGCGCCTGCTCGCCCGGACCGAGGGGATCTTCACCGAGACCGCCGGCGGGGTGACGATCGGGGTGCTGGCCAAGCTGGCGCGCGCGGGGCGGTGGAGGGGCGACGAGACCGTGGTCGCGTACGTGACCGGGCACGGGTTGAAGACCGCGGACGTGCTGGCGACCGCGAACGGGCACGCCAAGCGGGTCGAAATAGAACCGACGATGAAGTCGTTTCGCCAGAAGGTGAACATCTAGCGGCCATGGCTCAATTTCGAATCCCCGGACCACTGCGGCGCCTGTCTGATGGGCAGGTGACGGTGCCAGTCGAGGCGTCGGACCTGGCCTCCGCGATCGAGGCCCTGGACGCGCGCTACCCGGGATTCCGCGACCGGCTTCTGGACGAGAACGGGCAGCTGCGCCAGTTCGTGAACGTATACCTGAACGACGAGGACGTTCGCCTCGGTTCGGGGCTGCAGGCGAAGGTGGAGGCCGACGACGAGATCGCGATCGTCCCGGCGGTGGCAGGGGGTCGTTCCGCGTAGCTCTGCCGCGAAAGTGCGCTGAAACGGCCCGATTTCTGGCCGAAAATCCGTCATTCCTGCACACTTTCGACATGGGACGGCGGCGCCTCAAGCTGATCTTCGGGCCCTCGCTGGTGAAGGAGCCTGTGATCTACCAGCTGGGGCGGAACTTCGAGATCGTCACGAACATCCGGCGCGCCGACGTGGCGAAGGACCACGGGTGGGTGCTGCTCGAGGTGTCGGGGGAGCCGGAGGAGCTGGACCGGGGGGTCGCGTTCCTGGAATCCAAGGGAGTGAAGGTGGAACCGGCGGAAGGGGACCTGGTCGAGTAGCTAGTAGCGGATCTTCGGGTCGATCGCCGCGTAGGCGATGTCCACGGTGAGCATCGCCAGCCCCGCAAGCAGCGAGTAGAACGTGAAGATCCCGGTCACCGTGAAGTACGACCGGTTGAAGATGGAGTTGATCAGGTCCGGTCCAAGCCCCGGGACGCTGAACGCAGTCTCGACGACGATCGAGCCCATCAGCGTCGCCACCGCGATCGGGCCCATCACGGTCGCGAGAGGGATGAGGGCGTTGCGCAGCGCGTGCCGGATGAGCACGGCGCGCTGAGTCAGGCCCTTTGCCCAGGCTGTGCGGACGTAGTCCTGCGCCAGCGCGTCGAGGACCGAGGCACGGACGATGCGCGCGACGAAGCCGACCTGGGGAAGCGCAAGCGCGATGGCGGGCAGCAGCCAATGGATCGGGTCACTGTGCCAGCTGACGTCGACGTAGAGAATCCCTCCGGTCCATCGGTAGAGCAGCGCGGTCGCGAAGAACGAGATCCACATCGCCCAGACGAAGTTCGGCACCGCGTACGCGACCGACGTGCCCAGCAGAAGCGCGTGGTCGGTTGGGGTGCCGCGACGACCAGCGGCCGCGACGCCGGCCCATATGCCGAAGATGAGCATGAAGGCGACTGCGAGCAGGCCGAGGCGGATGCTCACCCACGCTTCGGCGTAGAGGAGCGACGACATCCCGCCCGTGAAGTAGCTCTCGAGCCAGTGCAGGTACTGGACGGGATAGGTATCGGTCAATCCCGCGCGCTGGAGGAGGATCTGCTCGCGGCGAGAGGTCATGCGCTCACTGCCGGAGAACGGGTTCCCCGGCAGCGTGTGGATCAGGAGAAAGACCGCCCAGCTCAACGTCAGGGCGGCCAGCGAGACGATCACGAGCCGCCGGCCGATGTAGCGGAGGAGCCTGACTTCCAATGGCGGTCAGACGGTACCCGAGGTCACCTTCGCGTCGTCACCACCGGCCCGCCCGCACGTCGCCCGGCGCCATCCCCTTAACTATCGGGCGTGGCTACCGACGTCAATGTGGCCGTGATCGGGGCCGGGCAGGCAGGACTGGCGACAAGCTGGTTCCTCACCCGGGCCGGCATCGACCACGCCGTCCTCGAGTCCGGGCGCGTCGCCGAGACCTGGCGCTCCCGGCGGTGGGACTCGTTCTGTCTCGTCACGCCCAACTGGACGGTGCGGCTCCCGGGCGGCGAGTACATAGGCCCAGACCCCGACGGCTACATCAAGCGCGACGAGATCGTCGACCACTTTCAGCGCTGGGTCGAGTCGTTCCGCGCGCCTGTGCGCGAGGGCTGTCCGGTCACCGCCCTCGACCGGGACGGCGACGGCTTCGTCCTCACGGTGCCGGGCGGAACGCTTCGCGCCCGCACCGTCGTCGTCGCCACCGGCGGCTACCAGCGCGCCCACCGGCCGCCGGCCGCGGAGCAGATGCCCGCGCGCCTGAACCAGCTGCTGGCCGAGGAGTACCGCAACGAAGGCGCCCTCCCCGAAGGCGCCGTGCTCGTTATCGGCGGCGGCCAGACGGGGTGCCAGATGTCCGAAGAGCTGCACCATGCCGGGCGCAAAGTCTTCCTCTCGTGCGGCCGCGCGCCCTGGGCGCCGCGGCGCATGGGCGGCCACGACCTGGTCTGGTGGATCGTCGAGTCCGGTTTCTGGAACCGGACTCCCGCCCAGCTGCCCTCGCCGGCCGCGCGCCTGCTCAGCAACCCCCTGACCACCGGACACGAGGGCGGCCATGACCTCCACTACCGCACCCTGAGCGAGATGGGCGTCGAGCTGCTCGGCCGCTTCGTCGGCGCCGAGGACGGGACGGTGCGCTTTGGCGACGACCTGGCTCAGAGCATGCAGGCGGGCGACGACCTTTCGCGCCTGTTCATGAAATGGGTCGGCGCCTTCTGCGAGAAGCGCAGGCTCGAGATTCCCTGGGAGGTGCCGGAGGCTGTGAACCTCAGGAGCCGGACCGAGCTCGACCTCGAACGCGAGGGCGTCACGACCGTGATCTGGACCACAGGATTCCGCCCAGACTACGGCTGGGTCCACGCCGACGTCTGCGACGACATGGGCTTCCCCATCCAGACCGACGGACGCAGCGACGTGCCCGGCCTCTACTTCATGGGCGTGCACTTCCAGCGCAAGGGCCAGTCGGCCGTCCTCTACGGTGTGGGAGAGGATGCCGAGATCGTGGTGAACCACATCGTGGAGAACAGGAAGTGAGGGTTGCCGTCGCCATGTCGGGCGGCGTCGACTCGTCGGTCGCGGCCGCGCTTCTACAGGCGCGGGGCCACGACGTCGTCGGCGTGACGCTGCAGCAGTGGCCGCGCGACGACACCGCGGAGGCGGCGCGGCACGGCGGGTGCTGCTCGCTGTCGGCCGTGGAGGACGCCCGACGGGTCGCGAGCCTGCTCGACATTCCTTATTACTGCTGGAACCTGGAGAAAGAGTTCGGCGAGAGGGTGATCGAGCCTTTCCACCGCGCCTACCTCGAAGGCCGGACGCCCAACCCCTGCGTGCGCTGCAACGCCTTCGTCCGCTTCGACCTGATGCTGGCGCGGGTGCTGGCGCTGGGCTTCGACCGCCTTGCAACCGGCCACTACGCGCGCGTCCTCAACGGCGGCGAGCTGCACGCGGCGATCGACCCGGCCAAGGACCAGTCCTACATGCTCTACCACCTCGATCGCGAGCGCCTGGCGCGCATCGTCTTTCCGCTCGGCGGCATGACCAAGGCGGAGGTGCGAGAGCACGCGCGCGAGTTCGAGCTTCCCGTGGCCGACAAGGCGGAGAGCCAGGAGATCTGCTTCGTCCCGCGCGGCGAGACCGCGAAGTACCTGGCGACGCGCCTGCCCGTCGCGATCGGCGCCGTCGTCGACGCGAGCGGGCGCGAGCTCGGCACCCACCGCGGCACGGCGCTCTACACCGTCGGGCAGAGGACTGGCTTCGGGAGCCTGTCGGAGCCGGGCCCGTGGTACGTGCTGCGCGTGGACGCGCCGGGCAACCGCGTCGTCGTCGGGCGCCGCGACGAGCTCGCCGTGCGGCGGCTCGTTCTCGAGGACGTGACCTTCATCGACCGCCGGGAGCCGGAGCCGCTGCGCTGCGAGGCGCGGCTGCGCTACCACTCGCCGGCGATCCCGGCGACTTACGAGGACGGCCGGTTGACCCTCGACGAGCCTTTCCTTGGCGCGGCGCCTGGGCAGGCGGCGGTGCTCTACTCGGGTACGCGCGTGCTGGGCGGAGGCACCATCGCGGCCGCCGCCTGACCTCGTCGCGGCGGCGTTCCACTGGCTCGAGTACCTCGGGCTCCTCGGCGCGATCGGCTCCCTGGTGGTCAGGCGCCTGGGACAGATGACGCCGAAGATCCAGTGGGCGAATCCATCCCTGCGCATTCCCCTGGTCGCGGCGCTGGCCGGCGTGCTTGGACTTGTCGTCTTCGCGCCGCGGTCGGTCCTGCCCAGGCTCGACCTCGCGGTGGTGGTGCACGTGCTGGCGGCCGGTATGTGGGCGGGAGGCATCATGGCGTTGGCCTCGCTGCGACCGCCGGACGGCTGGAGCAGCCCACAAGCCCGAGCGCTGATCGAGCGTTTCGCACGTGTCGCCCTCCTCGCCTTCGCCGTCACCGCGCTGACCGGCGTGCTCCAGGCCGGTGAGCAGCTCCGTGACGTGAGCGACCTGTGGACCACGACCTACGGCCTCGTGCTGCTGGTCAAGTGCGCGGCGGTGCTGGCGATGCTCGGCCTGTCGCTCGCATGGCGGGCGGGCCGACCGGTGGCGCGCCTCGAGGCCCTTGCGGCCATCCTCGTCGTGGGCGCCACCGCCCTCCTTGCCGCCTTCCCGGCTCAGGCATAGGATTTCGAGATGGCGAGCCGCGTCCGGGACGTGATGGCGAGCCGTCTCTACACCGTTGGACCCGGGGACACGGTCGGCGAGGCCGTCGCCCTGATGGCTCAGAACCGCGTCGGCTCGGTCCTGGTCATGGAGGGCGACCGGCTGCTCGGCATCTTCACCGAGCGCGACACCGTGCGGGCCATCTCGCAGGCGCACGACGCGGCCAGGCACGAGGTCGTGTCGTGGATGACGAGTGACCCAACCACCGTCGGACCGGACACCGACACCGACGAGGCGCTGCGGACGATGCTCGACCGCGGCTTCCGCCACCTGCCTGTCGTCGAGGACGGAAAGGTGGTCGGGATCGTCTCGATACGCGACCTGGCTGAGCCCTAAACTTCTCAGTTCCCGCCGCCTTCTGAGGGTTCATTCCATTGGGTCTTCTGGCGCTGAGGCGCTACGTGCCGTACCTGCGGCCGTACGTCTGGCTGGTCGTGATCTTCGGCGCGTCCCAGCTGGGAAGCCTCGCCGCGGCCGCCTCGATCCCGAAGGTGATCCAGCACATCATCGACGGGCCCATCACCCATCACCAGCTGAACAGCCTCGCCGCATACGCGGGCCTGCTGGTGCTGATCGGCGCGCTCGAGTTCGTGCTCATCGTCATGCGCCGCCACTTCGCGGGCGTGGCGTCCTTCGGCATGGAAACCGACCTGCGCAACGATTTCTACGCGCACCTCCAGAGCCTGCAGGTGTCGTTCCATGACAACTGGCAGTCGGGGCAGCTGCTGTCGCGCGCCGTCGCCGACATCGGCACCGTGCGCCGCTTCGTCGGCTTCGGCCTGATCTGGTTCCTGCAGACGATCGTCACGTTCGCCGTCGTCTTCGTGCTGATGCTGCAGCTCGACTGGCAGCTGGCGGTGGTCGTCGTTCTGTGCATGACGCCGCTGGCGGTCTTCAGCAACGTCTTCCACGACAAGTACAAGGTCATCGCGCGCCGGCTCCAGGACCTGAGCGGCGACCTGACGACGACGATCGAGGAGATGGCGACCGGCGTCCGCATCGTCAAGGCCTTTGGACGGATGCCGCTGATGCAGAAGCGGTTCGAGGACGAGGCGCGCATGGTGCGGGCGACGAGCCTCGACGGCATCAAGGCCCGGGCCGAGGTGTGGACGGAGATGAACTTCCTTCCCTACCTGTCACTGGTCGCGGTGCTACTGCTCGGGGGGCTGAACGTGGTCCAGGGACGGCTCACCATCGGAGGCCTGGTCGCGTTCATGAACTACGTCTTCATGCTCGCCTGGCCGATGGACGCCATCGGCTGGGTGCTGTCGATGGCTGAGGAGTGCCAGACCGCGTCGCAGCGGCTCAGAGAGGTGCTCGACTCGAGGCCCGAGATCGCCGATGGCCCGCGGGCGCGTGCCCTCGAGACGTGCCGGGGCCGGCTGGAGTTTCGCGGCGTCGGCTTCAAGTACCCGAGCGCCGACGAGTGGGTGCTGCGAGGCCTCGACCTTGTCGTCGAGCCGGGCGAGACCGTGGGTCTGGTCGGCCGCACGGGCAGCGGAAAGACCACGCTGGCCTACCTCGTGCCGCGGCTGTACGACGTCACCGAGGGCGCCGTGCTGCTCGACGGCGTCGATGTGCGCGACATCCTTCTGCGCTCGCTCCGCTCCCACATCGGCTTCGCGTTCGAGGACCCCATCCTGTTCTCCGCCTCCGTGCACGAGAACCTGGTCATGGGCCGGCCGGTCGTCTCCGACGAGGAGCTCAAGCGCGCGATCGAGATCGCCGAGGCGGGTTTCGTCTGGGAGCTGCCGTGGGGGCTGGAGACGCGCGTTGGCGAACAGGGCTACACGCTGTCGGGCGGGCAGCGGCAGAGGCTGGCGCTCGCGCGCGCGGTGCTCGGCGCGCCGCCAGTGCTCGTCCTCGACGACCCGCTCTCGTCTGTCGACGTGCACACCGAGGCGGCGATCGAGGAGTCGCTGGCGCGCGTGCTCAAGGGAGTGACGGGGCTGCTTGTGGTGCACCGGCCGTCGACGCTCGCGCTGGCCGACCGCGTGGCGCTGATCGACCGCGGCGCCGTCGTCGAGGTGGCCACGCACGCCGAGCTCATGCGCTCGAACGAGCTCTACCGCGCTCTCCTGTCGCAGCAGTACGAGGAGGCGGTGGTGTGAGCGTGGCGCGCGCGGACTCCTGGCGCGGAGTGGCCGCCGAGGAGATCGACGAGTTCTCGCCCTCCGTCGCCGGTCTCCTGCGCAGGCGCAGCCGGGCGCTGCTCGTCAACCTCGCCCGGCCGTACTGCTGGCGTATGGCCCTGGCGGCGCTCCTGATCCTCATTCGGTCGGCGGCGTACCTGTCGATTCCGTACCTGGTCGGTCTTGGCATCGACCGAGGCATCAGCGCCCGGAGCTTCAGCGCGCTGGTGCTGGTCGTCGGCGTGCTGCTGCTGGCGCTTGCCGTCAACGCCGTCGCTAACTACCTGTTCCTGCGCCTGTCGGGGCGGATCGGCGCCCACATCCTGTTCGACCTGCGCCGGATGCTTTTCGCGCATGTCCAGGAGCTGTCGCTGTCCTTCTACGAGCGCTACACGTCGGGGCGCATCATCTCCAGGCTCACCTCGGACATCGACGCGCTGAACGAGCTGCTGGCGACGGGGCTGACCTCGGTCATCACGTCGGTGATCTCGGTGGTCGCGATCACCGCCATCCTTCTGCACCTCGACCTGCGGCTCGGCGTGGTGACGCTCATCGTCATGCCGGTCGTGCTCGGGCTCACGTACTGGTTCCGGGTCAACTCCGCACGCGCCTATCGCGCGGTGCGGATGGCGATCGTGCTCGTGATCGTGCACTACGTCGAGTCTCTTGGCGGCATCCGCGCGGTGCAATCGTTCCGGCGCGAGCCGCGCAACCAGGAGATCTTCGAGGACGTCAACGCCCGCTACCGCGACGCCAACATCTGGTCGAACACGCTGGTGTCGACCTTCGGGCCGGCGATCAACCTGCTCGGCCGGTTCACGACGGCCACGGTGCTGCTGTACGGCGGGTACCTGTTCGCGCAGGGACAGGTGACGCTGGGAGTGCTGACCGCGTTCGTGCTCTACCTGCGCCAGTTCTTCGACCCGTTGCAGGAGCTGTCGCAGTTCTACAACGTGTTCCAGGCCGCCGGAGCGGCGCTGGAGAAG
Organism: Chloroflexota bacterium; assembly: GCA_005889135.1. Lineage (GTDB taxonomy): Bacteria > Chloroflexota > Dormibacteria > Dormibacterales > Dormibacteraceae > 40CM-4-65-16. Next base: position 15,545 of record VBEK01000134.1, on the reverse strand, counting down.
CTGGCGGGCGTGCTCGAGGAGGAGCCGACCGTGCGGGAGCCCGCCGAACCGGTCGCCCTGGCGGAGGCGCGCGGCGCGGTGGCGTTGGAGCACGTGACGTTCGCGTATCGCGAGGGCAAGGCGGTGCTGCACGACATCGACCTGACCGTGCCGGCGGGGCAGATCGTGGCGCTGGTGGGGGAGACCGGGGCTGGCAAGACGACGATGGCTCGCCTGATCGCGCGGTTCTACGACCCGACGTCAGGGCGCGTGACGTTGGACGACGTGGACCTGCGGTCCGTGGGTGTGGCGGACCTGCGCCGCGCGGTGGCGGTGGTGACGCAGGAGAGCTTTCTCTTTTCCGGGACGGTAGGGGACAACGTCCGTTTCGGGCGGCCGTCGGCGACGCTGGAGGAGATGGAGGCGGCCACCCGGGCCATCGGCGCGCATGACTTCATCGCCGCGATGCCGAACGGATACGAGACAGATGTGCGCCGGCGGGGCGTGCGTCTGTCTTCGGGCCAGAGGCAGCTCGTCGCATTCGCGCGGGCGTTCCTCGCCGACCCGCGAGTGCTGATCCTCGACGAGGCGACATCCTCGCTCGACCTGCCGTCGGAGCGGTTGGTGCAGCGAGCGCTGCGGACCCTGCTGCGCGGCAGGACGGCGTTCATCATCGCCCACCGGCTGTCGACGGTCGAGATCGCGGACCGGGTGCTGGTGATCGACGCGGGGAGGATCGTGGAGGATGGGACGCCGGAGGAGCTGCGGGCGGGGGTCGGCAGGTATGGATTGCTCCACCGGGCGTGGGTGGAATCGCTTGCCTAATTCGCTGACGCTAGTTCGGACCTTCGTCCAGGTAGAACCTGCGCCAGCCGACCTTCTGAAAACCAAGGCGCTGCAGGATCGGCGCCGACATCGGCCCGCCCCAGACGGACAGCCCCGCCACTCCGGCCTCTCGGGCCATTCGCAAGCGCTCCGCCACCAACGCCCGGTACACGCCGCGGCCGCGGAACTTCTCGCGCACGGCGCCGCCGTTGATGATCGCGCTCGCGGGCGGGTAGAGCGTGAGGCCGGCGCTTCCGGCGGGCTCACCGGCGATCGTGGCGAGCAGCACCAGCCGGTTGCCGGCGGCGAGCATGTCCCGGCGCCGGCGCTCGCGCGGCCCGGCGTCGCGGGCGGAGTCGTGGAACGCCTCCGCGTTGACCGCGTCGGCCTGCGCGAAGAGCTCCGCGTCCGCGAGGGCGTCATGCAGCATGAGGCCCGGGATGGACGGCGCCTCGATCGGTGAGCCGATGCCGAGCACCATCACCGCCACCTCGGGCGAGTGCGGCTCGGGCAGGGAGCCGTGCGCGGCCAGGAGATCGGGAAAGTCGACGGGCTCGGTGTCCGGGTCCAGGATCCACATGAACGGAAGATCTCGAGAGCCGAAGATCTTGCGCACCTCCCTGATGACGTCGTCCGCCTCAGAGGCGGGGGCGCGGACCCACGATGCGCTGTTCGGCCCGGGGATCGGGTAGTCGGGCTGGAGGGTGACCCGGTAGCGCGAGGTCTGGATGACCTCGACGCCGGGGGCCGGCGGCTGGCGAAAGCGGTTGGCAAACTCCACCAACCCCTCCTGCAATACTTCGGCCATGGCGCAATTCTCGCGGGCGATGCGGCGCTGGCGCCTGCTGCGGATCATGGGCGTGCCGCTTGGACTCGCCTGGCTCGCCATCCTGGGAGCCTTCGTCTACGCCTCCGCGAACTCAAGGCCCGCGCCTTCGACGCTCGTCGCGGCCGCCGCCCTCGCGGTAATTGCGGGAGCCTGCTTTCTGTATGCTTGGCGCGACCCGGGAGCCTGACGGCAAAACCGGCAGATAGCCGCGCCTTTCATCACCACGGAGTGTCCATGGACTCCCTCCACGCGATTGGTTTCTACGTGTCCTCCGGAGTGCTGCTTCTCGGGGGGCTCGGAGTCGCGCTGATGCCCGGCCGCGACCTGCGTGGACTGGCGATGGCGGCCGCCGGCGCGGGGCTGGCGGGCGTTTACGTGTCGCTGTCGGCCGCTTTCGCGGCCATCGTGGCGCTGGTCTGCTATCTCGGCTGCGCCGTCCTGGTCGCCGGGCCCGGCTACCGCAGCGTCGAGAGCGTGGTCAGCCCGATGTGGAGGCAGGTTGGCGCGGCGGGCGCCGCGGCCTTGCTCGCAGTGCTCGCGTACGTCGCCTTCCGCGGCGACTTCGTGACCGCCAGGTACTCGGCCGGGCCGCTCGACCTGGGCGCGGTCGCGAACTTGCTGCTGGCCCACGACACGCTCGCCACCGAGGCCATCGCCGCGCTCGCGCTGGCCGCAGCGGCCGGCGCCGCCGCCGCGTGGCGAATGCGGGACCGCGCCCGGTGACGCCGACGCTCGTCGCGGTCTTCTTCGTCGCCGGCGGCGTGGTCGCGGCCGGCGCGTTCGGGGCCGCGTGGAGGCGGGACGCGAGCGCCGCGGTCGCGTCGATCCCGGTGATGTTCGCCGGCGTCGGTGTCGCGTTCGCGGGCGTGGCGCGCTTCGCGGCCGCGGGCGGCCAGCACCTGCTCGGCCAGGAGCTGGCCGTGCTGCTTGCCATCGCCGCCCTGGCGCTGCTCGGGCTGGGCCTCGGCATCGCCGGCCGGGAGAGCGCTCGCTGAATCTGATCGCCCTCGCCGGGCAGATCGTGGCAGCGGCGTCGGGAGCGGCATCCGGCAGCAGGCCGGGCGGCTTCGCGTTCCCCGACCCGACCACGGCGCTGCCGTGGGCGGTTCCCCTCCTCTTGATCGCGCCTTTCGCGACCTTCCTGCTCGCGCTCTCGAGCGTGCGCACGCGGCGGTCCGCGTCCGCGACCGCGATGTTCGGCACCGCGGTGATGCTTGTCGTCACCCTGCTGGTGCTCTGGGGCCTCACCAGGAAGGCGGCGCCCTACGTGGCGACGTACCAGTACATCAACCTCTCCGTCGCGTTCTCGGGGCCGAGCAGCTTCCAGACCTTCACCGTCCAGCTCGTCCTCCACGTGGACCACCTGACGGTGGCGGCGCTGCTCGCGATCGAGCTCTGCGCGTTCATCGCCCTCGGCTGGCACCAGTTCATGGGCCGCGCCGAGCCGGGCGCCGCCCGCTTCCACGCCGCCGTGACGGCGTTGCTCTTCGCGAGCTCCGGGATCCTCATGAGCTGGGACCTGGCCGAGCTCTTCGGCTTCTGGATGATCGGCGGCGCGCTTACCTACCTTCTCCTCGCGCATCGCTGGGGGGTGGCGGAGCCGGCCGCGCGTGCGCGCGTCGCCCTGGCGCTGCCGTTCTTCACCGACGTCTGCCTGCTGAGCGGGATCGCGTGGCTGTACTCGCGGTACGGCACGCAGACCCTCGACACGCTGGTGCCGGTGCTGCACACCAACCCCGGGTGGACGGTGAGGTCTCTCGTGGTCGCGTCCGTGCTGCTGTTCGTGGGCGTCGGCGGCCGCATCGCGCTGTGGCCCTTCACGTCGTGGATCACGCAGACGGCCGTGACCGCGCCCGCCGCGGCGTCCGCGATCGTGCAGTCGGTGTGGTCGGTGGCCGGCATCGTCGTCCTCTACCGGTTGACCCCGATCTTCGCGTCCTCCAATCAGCAGACGATGCAGGCGCTGCTCGCGGCATGCGGCGTCGCGGCAGTCATCGCCGCGGCGCTCGCTCTGGTGGGCAACGAACCGCGCCGCGCCGTGTCCCTCGCGGGCGCGGCGGTTGTCGCCATCGCGGCCGCCGTGGTGATCAACGCCGCCTATCACCCGCCGGCCACCTACGCCGTCGCCGGTGTGGCCGCGGTGTTCGCCCTTGCCCCGGCCCGCGCGGGGGCCCTGCTCGCCGTCACGACCATCTCGAACGCGATGCGCACCGACGACCTTGCCGAGATGGGCGACGCGTGGCGGCGGATGCGCAGGAGCGCGGCGGCGCTGCTTCTGTGCGCTCTGCTCCTCGGACTGACGACCACCGGCGCGCTGGCCCTCGGGGTGAGCACGCGCACCTGGCTCGGCGTCGCGCTGGGCGAGGCCTCGCTGCTGGTCGCGATCGCCGCGCTGCGCGTGTTCTTCAGCGTCTCTTTCGGACCCCTGCGCCGGCGCCGCGCCTTCGAGCCCGACCGCGTGCGCGAGCCTCGGGAGGCTCTCGGCTGGCCGTACTGGTTCGCGGTCGCGTCGGCCGCGTTCCTCGCCGCCACCTTCATCACCGCCTGGCTTGGTTTCCTCGACGGCGCGAAACACCCCGCGCCTGCCCTGATCGGAGTCGCGGTCTGGGTCGCGGTGCCGGTGCTCGGGTTCATCGCCTGCGCCGCCACGTACTCGCGCGGCAGGGACGGCGCGCTGGCCGCGACGGCCCTCGGCGGCGCGTGGCTGGCGCGCGGGACGGCGCTGGTGTCTGCCGGCGTGGAGCGTTTCGTCGTGGCGCCGGCGACCGACATCGCCGGCAGGCTGGGTGACTGGATCCCCGCGGGCGACGGCGCGCTCGGCCGCCTCGCAACCGCCTCGGGCCAGCTCGCGCTGGGCGCGGTGCGCGCCCCCGCGCTTCCGTTGGTGATGGCGCTGGCGATCGTGCTCGCCGTGGTCTTCGCGCTCCTTGCGCCTGGAGTCGCGCGATGACGCTGCTGACCGTGATCGGCCAGGCAACGCCGTCGCCAGTACCCGCCCCCGGCGCGGGCCTGTTCACCTCGCCGTTCCTGCTCAGCCTGCTCATCTGGGTGCCTGCGGCCGTGGCCGTGGCGCTGGCCTTCATCCCCAACCCGCGCGGCCGTTACGACACGCTGATCAAGCAGATCGCGTTCTTCACCAACCTCGGCACGCTGTTCGTCTTCTTCATCGGCTACAGCCAGTTCGAGAACTTCCTGCCCACGATGCAGTACGAGGAGAAGGTTCCGTGGCTGCCCGCGATCGGTGTCACCTACCACCTCGGCATCGACGGTGCGGGCCTCGTGATGCTGATGCTCTCGGGGCTCGCCGGCGTGGCCGCGGTGTTGGCGTCGCTGAACGTGCGCGAGCGGGTGCGCGCCTACTTCGCGCTCCTGCTCCTCGCCCAGTCCTCGGTCAACGGCGCCATCGCGTCGCGCGACATGTTCATGCTCGTCCTGTTCTGGGGCGCGTCGATCGTGCCCATCGCGCTCCTGGTCATCGGTTGGGGCGGGCCGCGCCGGATCTCGGCGGCGTGGCGGCTCGTCGGCTACTGGGGATTCGGGACGGCCGCGCTCGCGGTGGGCGCGCTGGCGCTGTACACGGCGGCGGGCGGGACGAGCTTCGACATGGACCATCTTTTCAAGGCCACGATCTCGCCCCGCGTCCAGCTGGGCATCAGCATGGCGATGATCGTCGCCGCCGCGACGCGGCTGCCGCTCTTTCCGCTGCATGGCTGGGCGCGCGAGGTGCTCGCCGAGTCGCCGCCGGGAGTGGTCGTCATCGTCGCCACCGCGGCCTCGCGGCTCGGCGCGTTCCTCATCCTGCGCACGATCATCGGCGCCGAGCCCGTCGCCGCGCACCTGCTGTCGCCGCTGCTCGCCGCGCTCGCCGTGCTCACCGTCGGGTACGCGGGTCTGGCCGCGCTGCGCACGCTCGACATCCGGCACGCGGGTGCGTACCTGGCGATGGTCCCGGGCGGGATCACGGTCATGGGCATGGCCGCGGTGTCGCCTTTGGGCATAGCCGGCAGCGTGCTCGGGCTTTTCGCGGGCGGGCTGGCCGCGGCGCTGATCGCGGGCGCGTGCGTCACCCTCTCCGACCGGGCCCAGACCCGGAGCATGGCCCTGCTCGGAGGCCTCGCCCCGCGCATGCCCAACCTCGGCTGGCTGCTGGTCATCGCCGCCCTCGCGCTTCTCGGCGTGCCGATCCTCGCCACGTTCGCGGTGAACGTGATGACCTTCTTCGGGGCCTTCAAGACGCAGCCGCTGGGCGCCTTCGCCCTGGCCGCGAGCCTGGCGGTGTGCGCGGTGGCGCTGGCTGTGATCCTCGGCCGCGTCCTGTTCGGCGCGCCCAACGCCGACGCGCCGGGCGTCTCCGACGTGTCCCTTGGCGAGACCTGGTACCTCGGCCTGCTTGCGGGCGCGCTCCTGTGGGTGGGGCTTTTTCCGGGCGGGCCGAAGATCCCCGGCACGGAGGTGCCGCTCTTCGACCCCGGGCTGATCAACCAGATGTCGGCGGGGATCTCCGACATCGCGTCGCCGTACGTGCTGCCGACGCCCGCCGCGCCGGCGACGCAGTGAGGTACCTAGTCCTCGTCCCGGAGGCGCTTATGCTCGCGACCGCCGTGGTCGTGATGCTGCTCGGGCGCTTTGCCGTCCTGCCGTCCGCGTGGCGGCGCTTCCTGCCGCTCGCCGCGGCGGCGATCGTGCTCACCGCCCTCGGCATCGAGCTGTGGGCCGGCGCGGCGCTGACCACGTTCTTCGGCGGCGCCATCGTCCAGGACCGCTTCGCGCTGTTCGCGAAGGCGGCCGCGCTGGCCATCGCCGCGGTGGCGCTGGCGTCGGCCGACTGGGCGGCTGAGGACTCGCCGTACCTGGGCCTGGCGATGCCCCTGCTCGCGGCGTTCGGGGTGATGGTCGCGGCCTCGGCCGCCGACCTCGTTGGACTGTGGGCCGGGCTCGAGCTGGCGGCCGCGGCGGCGGTGGTGATGGTGGCGCTGCGGCGCCCCGACCTCGGCCTGCGCCTTCTCGTCGTCGGCGGCGTGGCCACATCCCTGGTGCTGATCGGACTCGCGTTCCTGTACGCGAGCACCGGCAACGCCGACCTGGTCGCCATCCGGGACGTGCTCGCGAGCCGGGCTCCAACCGTGGCGCTGGCGGTGCCGATGCTGCTCCTGCTCGGCGGTCTTGCCGTGCGCGCGGGCATCGCTCCCTTCCACGTCGGGCCGCTGCCCATCAGCCTCGGCGCGTCGCCGTTGGGCGCGGGTCTCGTCATCGGCCTGGTCACGGTGGCGGCGGCGACGGTGGCGATCAAGATCGTGGCCGCGGTGGCGCCGCTGCCGGCGGTGTTCGCACCCTACGCCGTGGCCGTCGCCGCAGTCGCGATGGTGGGCGGCGGGGCGGCCGCCCTGGCGGTGCGCTCCCCACGGCCGCGGATGGCCTACCTCGCGGTGGCCCAGCTTGGTTGGGTGGCGGCCGGGCTCTCGACCCACTTCCGCGCCGGCTTCGCGGCGTCGCTGTTCCTGCTCGCGGCCTTCGGCATCGCTGCCACATGCGGCCCGGCGCTGCTGGGCCGGGCGGAGGCGGGCGAGACCGCGATCGCGGGCCTCGGCGCGGTGCGGCCGGTGCGCGCCGCCGGCCTCGCGCTCGCCTTCCTGTCCCTGGCCGGGGCGCCACCCCTGGCGGGTTTCTTCGGCGAGCTCGCCGTCGCGGCCGCGCTCGCCCAGAGCGGGAACTTCGTCCTCCTCGGGTTGGGGCTGCTGGGCTCTGTCCTGAGCGTGGCGGCGGTCGTCGGCACGCTCCGCGTCCTCTATATACAGAGCCCCGTGGACGAGGCTCGGCGCCCGGCGGCTGCCGCCCTTCCGGCGGTGACCGTGCTCTCGACCGCGGGCGCGGTGGTCTTCTGCGCCCTGGTCGCCGGCTACGGGCTGCTCGGGAACCCGATCCTGGGCCTCGCGGACCAGGGGGCGGAAGCCCTGGGACTCAGGTAGTAAACTCCCCGGCCAGAGAACCCGCACAACGTCCCACCAACCGTCCTGGAGGTCCCGCCTGACCGCGCACAAAAAGCGCGCCCGCACTCGTCGGACGCCCAACCCCCGCCGCCGCCACACCAGGCAGCGATCGCGCCACCGGCTGCTGCGTTTCTCCCTGGTCGCCCTGATCGTGGTCGCCACGACCGGACTCATGGGCACCGGGGCGACGATCGGGGTCGTCGACTACTTCGCGGGCGACCTGCCGTCGCTCGACTCCATCCAGACGTCCGACCTGCACCAGACCACGCGCATCGTCGACCGCAACGGCAACCTGATCGAGGCTCTGTACCACGAGAACCGCACGGTGGTGCCCCTGAGCAAGATCAGCGTCTACCTGCAGAAGGCGACCATCGCGACCGAGGACCGGACCTTCTACGACAACTCCGGCGTCGACTACCGAAGGCTTGCCATCGCGGTCGCATTCAACCTCACGCACCAGTCCTTCGCGCAGGGCGGTTCGACCATCACGCAGCAGGTCGTCAAGAACGACGTCCTCGACACCGAGGAGGCGCAGAGCAGGACCGTGAGCCGCAAGTTCCGCGAGCTGCTTCTGGCCGAGGAGATGGAGAGGCGCTACTCGAAGGCCCAGATCCTCGAGCTGTACCTGAACACCATCAACTACGGCAACGGCGCGTACGGCGCCGAGGCCGCGGCCGAGACCTACTTTCAGGTACACGCGAAGGAGCTGAACTGGGCGCAGGCGTCGTTTCTGGCCGGTCTGCCGCAGGCGCCGAGCGACTACGACCCGTTCGGGACCCCCGACGAGCTGGACGCGGCCAAGGATCGCTGGCGGCAGGTGCTGGACAGCCTGGTCGCGGTCCACGACCTGTCGCGCGCGAGCGCGGACGGAATATTCGCCGGCGACCTGGTCGACAAGATGGTCGCCGCGCACAAGCTCCTGCCCGCCGCGCACAACCCGCTGACGGCGCACTTCGTGGACTACGTGGTCCAGTACGTGAAGAAGAAGTACGGCGAGCTCGCGCTCTACGAGGGCGGGCTGACGATCACGACGACCCTCGACCTGAACGTCCAGGCATCGGCCGACAAGTGGGTGAAGTCGGGCGTGAAGGCATACGCGCGCCGCGGCGTCAACACGGGCGCGATGCTGGTCATGAACCCCGCCGACGGCGAGGTCCTCGCCATGGTCGGCAGCGCCGACTACAACAACGCCGCCATCCGCGGCCAGATCAACCTCACGGGCATGGACCCGTTGGGCTGGCGCGGGGTCGGGTCGTCGTTCAAGGTCTACACGTACGCGGCCGCGCTGCAGGCCGGGCTGGTCACGCCTGCATCGCTGCTCAACGACCAGACGGGCGTCATCGGCGGGCACACGTTCAGCGACTGGGACGGCAAGCACGAGGGCTACATCACGCTGCGCACGGCGCTGGCGCAGTCGCGCAACCTGCCGGCGCTGTGGACGTACTCGCAGACGGGTGGTGACCGCGTGGTCGCGCTGCTCCACTCGCTGGGAGTGTCGGCGCAGATCGAGAACCCCGATGGGGTCGCGACGACGTTGGGCCACGACGCGATCTCCATGGCCGAGCACCTGGCCGCGTACTCGGCGTTCGACAACGGCGGCTACCGGGTGAGGCCGACCGCGGTGCTGCGCATCACGGACGCGGGCGGCAAGGTCCTCGAGGCGTTCGACGCGAACTTCGGACACGTGCAGGTCATCACGCCCGAGCTGGGGTACGTGATGACGGACCTGCTTCGGGGCCCGGTCAAGCTCTACCTGGGCGGGCTGGGCGCGCGCCCGGTTGCCGGCAAGTCGGGGACGACCGAGGCTTACACGGGGTCGATCTTCATCGGCTACACGCCGAACCTGGCGGTCGCCGCATCGCTGATGCACATCAACGAGGGCGCGAAGTGCGACTCGGGGTTCGCCTACCTGGCGACGAACTTTCCGCCGTCGGGGTGGCAGTGCCCGACGTCGGTGCTGTTCGGCGAGAACGTCGGCGTCTCGGTGTGGAAGCCGTTCGTCGAGGAGTACTACGCGACGCATCAGTGGCCGGCGATGTGGACGCAGCCGCCGGGCGTGGTCACGCGCCAGGTGTGCTCCTACGACGGCGGCTACATCGCCACCGGCGGCTTCAACGAGCTCTTCCTGAAGGGGGTCGGAGAGCCGCGGTACCCGTGCGGCGCGAACCCGTACCCGGGGCAGACGCCGTATGTGCCGCCGGCGCCAAGTCCGGTGCCGTCGCCACACTAGACGGTCAAGTGCGTATCGGTCGAACCGGCGTGGGCGCCGGCGTGGTGTATGTCGGCCTCGGCCTGGTGTGGGTGCTGAATGCTCGCGCACCGGCGTGGCTGGTCGCGTGGTTCGTGGCCGTCGCGGTCATCGGAGCTTTCATCCCGGGAGAGGCCAACCAGGTCTCGCTGGCGCGGGCATACCTGGCCGGCCCGGCGTTCATGTACGCGCTGGACGCCCAGTTCGCCGAGCTGGCGGTGATTGTCGCGATCGCAGGGCTTACCGACCTCGTTGACGGCACCATCGCGCGACGCTTCGAGCGTCCGTCGAACTTCGGCGGCGGCCTGGATCCCGTCGTCGACGGACTCTTCGCAGGTGCCCTCTGCATCGGGCTTGCCCTCGGCGGCACGTTCCCGCTGTGGCTTGGGTTGGTGATCGTCGCGCGCTACCTGCTCCCGGCGTTGGCGGGCGGCGTGCTCCTTGCGCTGGGCCGCCGGCCCGAGCTGCGGCACACGCTTACGGGGCAGCTGTCGACGGCGTTGATCCTCGTTCTGGTCGGCGGGGTCTGCCTCTTGCGCGCGCTGCACCAGGACTCGAGCGCTTTTCTCGCCGCGGCGCAGATCGTGATCCCGGCGGCGACGGTGGCTACGTTCGCGCACCTGGCGTGGGCGGTCGGTCGCCGTCCGGCCGGGGCGGCGCAGCCCGGGTAAACTTGGCACGGTCGCGCTAAGTGGGCGCGGTGCTGCTTTCTCGAAATCCGGATGTAATCTCGGAGGCCGGGTAAACTTGGCGCTGGTCGCGCTAAGTGGGGTGCTGGCGGTACCCTGCACCGGCAATCCGCCTTAGCCGGACCGAATTCCGTCGCTGAGGTCAAGGTTTTCAGAACCGGCCGCGGCAAACGGCGTTGAAGGTCGGGACCTGCGCAGCCCGGGTCTCCGAACCCCGTCAGGTCCGGAAGGAAGCAGCGGTAAGGAGAGAACCTGGGGGTGCCGCAGCCATCCGGGCCGGAGCCGGGAACCGCGCCGCCGGGCTGGGGGTCTTCGATCGAAGCGAGGGTGCGCGGCCACCTGGTTAGATCCGTACCTCTAACCTCTCTCCCCCTTGGGGGAGAGAGCCTGAGTGAGGGGCGGTGCGAAGATCGGTGACTGAATATGCCTGAGTACCAATCCCTCTACCGCAAGTACCGCTCGCAGACCTTCGCCGACCTGGTCGGCCAGGATGCGTCGTCGCGGGCGCTGCAGGGAGCGATCATCTCCGGTCGCGTCGCGCACGCATACCTGTTCAGCGGCTCACGTGGAACGGGGAAGACCTCGGCGGCGCGACTGCTGGCGAAGTCACTGAACTGCACCGGCCGTGCGCGCGACTCGGCGGAGCCGTGCAACAGCTGCGACTCGTGCCGCGAGATCACGGCGGGGTCGGCCCTGGATCTCATCGAGATCGATGCGGCGTCGAACCGCGGGATCGACGAGATCCGCGACCTGCGCGAGAAGGTCAACCTCGCGCCGGCGTTGGGGCCTTTCAAGGTCTACATCATCGACGAGGCGCACATGCTCACCGAGCCGGCCTTCAACGCGCTGCTGAAGACGCTGGAAGAGCCGCCGGGGCACGTGGTGTTCGTGCTGTGCACGACCGACGCACAGAAAATTCCTTTGACCGTCATCGGGCGATGCCAGCAGTTCGTGTTCCGCCGGCACTCGGAGGAGCAGATCGTCTCCCGTCTTTCTTACATCGCGTCGGCGGAGAAGGTTCAGGTCGACCCGGACGCAATGCGTCTGATCGCGCGCACGGCCCAGGGATCGATGCGCGACGCGGTAGGGCTGCTAGATCAGCTTGTTCCACTTGCGTCGGGACCGATCTCCCTGGACTCGGCGCGGTCGCTGCTGGGGATCGCCGACCCGAGGTTGCTGGACGGGCTGCTCGACGACGTGCTCGCGGGGCGGGCCGAGCAGGCGCTCGCGGAGCTGAACCGGGTGTACGCCGAGGGGGCGGAGCTGCGGCAGGTCGTGCGCGGGCTGATGGAGGGATGCCGGGACCGCCTGGTGGCGGCGCTGACGAAGCACGACCAGGCGACAGCGCGTCGCCTGTCGGGTGTGCTCGATGCGCTGCTCCACCTCGACGGGGAGGTGCGGCGCCACGCGGAGCCGCGGTTCCTGGTCGAGGCGACGCTGGCGCGACTGGCGGTGGAGTCGGAAGCGACCCCTCACCCGGCGGCTGCGCCGCCGACCTCTCCCCCGAGGGGAGAGGTGACTGCACCGGCGGCTTCTCCCTCGAGGGGAGAGGTACAGGTTGTCGCTCCGGTCGGCGGATGGAACGAGGTGCTCGAGAAGCTCAACCGCACCGTGCGCGCGGTATACCTCGACGCGCAGCCCGAGGTCGAAGGCTCGGTCCTGGTGCTGTGGTTCAAGTACGGGTTCCACCACAAGAAGGCCCAGGAGCAATCCGCGCAGCTCATCCCACACGTGCGCGCCTGGCTCGGCGACGAAGTGAAGATCGACTTCCGGCTCCGCGAAAACGACGCCGCGAAGTCCGTGCCGCGGCCGGCGAGCCCGGAGGATGATCCGTTCGTGCGCGAGATCGTGCGTCGCTTCGACGGCCGGGTGACGCGAGTCAAAGAAGTGTCGGAATGAAGGACCCGATGAAGATGCTGCGCCAGGTGCAGCAGATGCAGGATCGGATGCAGAAGGTCCAGAAGGAGCTCGAGACGGAGACCGTCGAGGCCAGCGCGGGCGGCGGCGCGGTGACCGTGGTCGCCACCGGCGCCCAAAAGCTGGTCTCCGTCCGCATCGATCCTGACGCGGCGGGCGATCCCGAGATGATCGCCGACCTCGTCGTGGCCGCGGTCAACGAGGCGATGGAGAGATCCAAAGAGATGGCGGCGGCGAAGATGCAGTCGGTCGCCTCCGGCCTGGGACTGCCGCCCGGACTCCTGTAAGGCTCGATGCCCGCGCTGCCCGAACCGCTGGAGCGCTTGATCCAGGAGCTGTCACGTCTGCCCGGCATCGGGCCCAAGACGGCGCAGCGCCTCGCGTTCCACCTCCTGCGGGTGGACGGCGTGCGCGCGCAGTCGCTGGCGCAGGCCATCCAGGAGGTGAAGGCGCGGATCGGCTACTGCGAGCGCTGCTACAACATCGCCGAGGGGCCGGTGTGTGCGATCTGCGAGTCGCCGCGGCGCGATGCGTCGGTGATCTGCGTCGTCGAGTCGGCGTTCGACGTGCT
>VBEK01000133.1 GCA_005889135.1 Chloroflexota bacterium | reverse complement strand
TGCGGAGACCCCACGATCATGGCGCGGGCAGGTATCTCGCCTTCGTCGGCACGCCGTCCTTCGTCGACAGCACCCACGTCGAGCCCTTCTCGAAGCCGCCGTCCCCGGCCCGGATGACGTGCCGCGCGACCAGGTCCTCGACCAGCTCCCAGACGATGTCGCCGTGCGTGCACAGCACCGCGTGGTCGAGCCTGGTGTTGCTGACGAACTGGTTGAGGCCCTCGAGCCCGTGTCCCTCGGCGAGCTCGATCGAGGATTTGACGGGCACCTTGCGGGCGCGACTCAGCGGCTCGACCGTCTGCGTGCAGCGCAGGTACGGGCTGGAGAAGATGGCCGCGACTGGCAGCGCCTCGAGCACCGACACCAGCTCATCCGCCTGCTTCTGCCCCTTCTTGCTGAGCGGACGCAGGCGGTCGTCGCCCGTCCAGTGGCCGCGGCTGCCGGCCTTCGCGTGCCGGACGACGTAGAAGGTGCGCAACCTCTACGTGCCGGCCGCAGACGACATCCAGTCGCGGAGCTTCTTGCGGTCGAGCGACTGCCACGCCTGCGGCCAGGCGGCACGCGCGTCGGCGGCGGCGATCCGCTCCAGCGCGATCAGCTCCCCGGCCACGAACGCGCGGCGTCCGGTCACCTTCGCGGCCCGCAGCCACGCCTGCGCCGTGACGCTGTCCTGGTGCTCGCCGAGCACCGTCTGCAGCCTGGCGGCGGCCTTCGCGAAGCTCGCCGCGTCCGGACCGGCGACCGGCGCCACCGCCTCGGCCGCGTAGCGCGCGCGCTTGGCGAGGATGCGGATGCGGTGCAGCTCGGCGTCGGTCGGGATGACCTGCAGCCGGCGCACGGCCGCGCGCAGCCTGCGCCAGGGCGTGGTCGCGAGCGGGGGCAGCGCCGTGGACGCAGGCTGCTCCGCGCCCCCGATCGTGGCGGGCGAGTGCGCGGCCTCGACCAGGCGCTCGAGGAGGTCGAGGTAGCGCTGGGAGTCGAGGTCCGTCGCCAGGTTCTGGCGCAGCGACTCGATGTCGAGCTCCAGCAGGTGGAGCAGCGCGGCGGCCGAGCGCCGGTCGGTGTCGGGCAGCGATTTCGCGCGCTCCCGCAGGCGCTCGAGCAGCACCTCGCGGTCGCGCACCGCGCCGAGCCCCGTCGCCAGCCAGGCCAGCTCGGAGCGCAGCGGCTCCGTCCACTCCACGTCGAGCAGCGGACCGAAGGTGCGCAGATTCGACCGCAGCCTCCGCGTGGCGACGCGTGCCTGGTGCACCGCCTCGGGGTCGCGGCCTGTCCGGACGAGGGGATCGTGACGCAGGAGCGAAGCCACCGATTCCGCGAGCGTGTGGCGGATGACGTCACGCGCCGGCGCCGCTGGAAGGAGCGGCTCCGGGGCGACCTCGGGCGGCTCGGTGGCGCGCGGTCCGAGGGCCCGGATGTGCTTCGGGGTCGGGTCGGGGGCGCCCGCGCCCGCGGTCCGCAGCAGAGCGACCAGCGGGGTGATGATGCCGTCCCCGCGGTTGTTGCCCCCGACCTCGACCTCGATCTCGCGGAAGCGCGCCGCCACCCGCCGGCCGTCGCGCACCGAGACCTCGTCGTCGACCACCTCCGCCACTCGCGCGCCGGCGGCGTCGACCAGGCGCACGCGCTTGCGGATCGTGGAGAGCCGCGCCACAGGCACTAGCTCCGACCGGCGCACGTAGGCCCTGACCACGTCGAGCGCCTGCTTTGGCGGCTTCGTGCCGCCCTGGAAGGTGATCTCGTCGCGCTCCAGCACCGCGCCGCTCTGCGACGGCGACAGCTTCAACGTCCAGCCCTCGCCCGCGCGCCGCCGGAGGGACACGCCCCAGCGCGCCAGGCGCAGGTCGGGAGTGTCGTAGTAGACGGTCTCGAGGCGAAGCGTCTCGGGTGGTGCGACGGCGACGCCTTCGACGACGCCTTGCAGGTCCGGGAGGTGGAACGCGGGGCCCGCCCCGAGCTTCACCTCTCTTTCAAGCATTCGCTACGCCGTGCACCCCGTTGCCGTGCGCGCTCTCGATCGCAAGCTCCTTGAAGCGGTTGTGGGAGTTGAGGCCGAGGACGGTGGGCACCTTGCGCCACGCGCCGTCGGGACCGAGCTCCCACGCGAGCACGTCGTCGGCGAGTGAGATATCGAGGATCTGCTGCAATCGGTGTCGGAGCCTGGAATCGCTGACCGGCACCACCGCCTCGACGCGACGGTCGAGGTTGCGCGGCATCAGGTCGGACGACCCCAGGTAGTACTCGGGCCGGCCGCCGTTGCCGAACATGAAGATGCGCGAGTGCTCGAGGAACTGGCCGACGATCGAGCGCACCCGGATCCTCTCCGAAAGCCCCGGCACCCCTGGTCGCAGGGAGCACATGCTGCGCACGAGCAGGTCGACCTGCGCTCCCGACTGCGACGCCGCGTATAGGGCGTCGATGATCTCCTGGTCGATCAGGTTGTTGACCTTGATGATGATCCGGCCGCCGACCACCGCCTCGCGCTCGATGAGCTGCGTGATGCCGGTGCGTAGGTTGGTCGGCGCAACGAGCAGCTTGCGGTAGCGGCTCTGCCGGCTGTAGCCGGTGAGAAGGTTGAAAAGCTCGGTGACGTCGGCGCCGAGGTCGGAGTCCGCGGAGAGCAGGCTCACGTCCTCGTAGCCGCGGGCCGTGTTGGGGTTGTAGTTGCCGGTGCCCACGTGCAGGTAGTGCTGGATGTGCCCGCCCTCGCGGCGCACGACGAGCGTCACCTTGGCGTGGGTCTTCAGGCCGAGAAGCCCGTACACGACGTGGACGTTCGCCTCCTCCAGCGCCCGGGCCCAGCCGATGTTCGCCTGCTCGTCGCCGCGGGCCTTGATCTCGACCAGCGCCACCACCTGCTTGCTGCGCTCGGCGGCGCGGATGAGAGCGCGCACGATCGGGCTTGCCGGGCCCGAGGTGCGGTAGAGCGTCTGCTTGATGGCGAGGACGTCGGGGTCGCTCGCCGCCTGGTCGATGAGAGCTTCGACTGAGGTTGCGAACGAGTCGTATGGATGGTGGGCGAGCACATCGCCGCTGCGCAGGACTGCGAACAGGTCCGGTGCCTCGGCGCCGATGCCGCGGAGCCGCGGCTGGGTCGTCGGCGTCCACGTCTCTTCCTTGAGGTCCGGACGGTCGAGCCGCGTCAGCACCGAGAGGCTGCCCATGTCGAGCAAGCCGTCGAGCTGATACACGTCGCCGGGCTGGAGCTCGAGCTCGCGCATCAACAGGTCGAGCACCTCGGCCGACATGCCAGGGTCGACCTCGAGCCGGACGACGCGGGCGTGCCGGCGCCGGCGGCGCAGCTCGGTCTGGATGGCCGCGAGCAGGTCCTCGGCGTCGCTGTCCACATCGTCGAGGTCGCCGTCGCGCGTGACGCGGAACGGGTGGTGGGCGACGATCTCCATCCCCGGGAAGAGCGCCGGCAGGTGGACCGCGATCACGTCCTCCAGCGGGACGTATCGCTCGCCGTCCACGAGCGGGATGAAGCGCGGCAGCACGGGCGGGATCTTGACGCGCGCGAACCGCGGCTGGCGTGGGCGCTGCGGGTCGCGCACGCGCACGGCCAGGTTGAGCGAGAGGTGAGAGATGTAGGGGAAAGGATGCCCCGGGTCGACCGCGAGCGGAGTCAGCACCGGGAAGATCTGCTCCCGGAACACGGTGTGCAGCTGGGCGAGCTCACGCTTGCTCACCTCGTCCGCGCGCACGATCGCGATCCCGGACTGCGCGAGCGCGGGCACGATCTCGCGTTTGTAGAGCCCGACCTGGCGGTCGACCAGGCTCTCGACCCGGGCTCGGATCGCCTTCAGCTGCTCAACCGGCGAGAGGCCGTCCGGCGAAGCGACCGAGATCGCGGCCAGGACCTGCTCCTTCAGGCCCGCGACGCGGACCTGGAAGAAGTCGTCCACGTTCTGGCTGAAGATCGCGAGGAAGCGCACGCGCTCGAGGAGCGGCAGGCGCG
Source organism: Chloroflexota bacterium (assembly GCA_005889135.1). Lineage (GTDB taxonomy): Bacteria > Chloroflexota > Dormibacteria > Dormibacterales > Dormibacteraceae > 40CM-4-65-16. Next base: position 24,932 of record VBEK01000133.1, on the reverse strand, counting down.
GGTCCTCGGCCATCGCCAGCACCCGCTCGTCGAAATCGAGCCGGGAGAGCTCCCGGTTGATGTATCGCGAGGCGGGAGGGGCGAGGGCGGGCGTCGGCTCGGGCTCGGGGTGGGCTCCGACGGCCACGAGCGAACTTTACCTCGTGGTCTGAGGACCTAGGTTAGGAGCCGGTTAAGGCCGCCCCCGTCGACCGCATGGCATCGCCTGCCTACCTAGAGTAGCCAGGCGGCCGAGTTCCCCGGCAGGGTCAGGACGCCGTGGCGGACGCTCACCAGTGGGTCGCTGCCCAGGAGCAAGCCTCCAGGCGCCGGGAGCCTTGCGGGCCGGTTGCGGAAGTTGCAAGCCACCGTCAGAGGCCCCCGCGAGTAGGCCAGCACGTCCGCCGGCGCCGTCAGCCACTGCAGGCGCCGGGCGAGCCGGCGGGCGAGCCGGCGGCGCTCGGCCAGCGTCCGACGGAAGTGGGCAAGCGTGGACCCGCCGACCGCGGCCTGGACGTCGACGGCATATCGGCCCCATCCCTCCGGCATGGGGAGCCATGGCCCGGCCGTCGAGAAGCCGGCGTTTGGCTCGCCCTTACGCCACGGCAAAGGGACCCGGCAGCCGTCCCGGCCCTTCTCTTTGCCGCCGCTGTGCAGGAAGACCGGGTCCTGGCGCCGCTCATCCGGAACGTCGACCTCTTCCAGGCCGAGCTCCTCGCCCTGGTAGAGGAAGACCTGACCCGGCAGGCCGGCGAGGAGGAGCAGCGCTGCTCGCGCCCTCGCCCGGCCGGTCGACCCGCCGCCCAGCCGCGTCACCGGGCGCTTCACGTCGTGGTTGGCCAGCGTCCAGGTCGGCTCCGCCCCGGGTCCCTGCAGCGCCCTGCGGCTCGCGTCGATGGAGCGGCGCCACAGGGCCGCGTCCCACGGCTGCTGGATCAGCGCGAACGCCATGTGGAGCTGGTCGGGGACGATGTACTTGGAGTGCCGGCGCGGCTCGAAGATCTCGCCGACCAGCACCCGGGCGGGCTCATAGCCGTTGGCGATCTGCCGCCAGCGCCGGTAGACGTCGTGCAGCTGCGGCTGCTCGATGATCTGGAACGTCGAGTCGAAGCGCCGGGCGCCGGTGACGCGGTCGGTGATGTACGGCCGGTCGGCCAGGTCCTGGCGCTTGAACAGCGCCGCGGCGACGTCGATGCGGAAGCCATCGGCGCCGCGGTCGAGCCAGAACTTGAGGATGCGCTCGAACTCGGCCGGGACCGCCGGGTCGAACCAGTTCAGGTCCGGCTGCTCGGGCGCGAACAGGTGTAGGTACCACTGCTTGCCGTTCGGCTCGGGTGACCAGGCCGGGCCGCCGAAGGAGGAGGTCCAGTTGTTGGGCGGCGAGCCGTCCGGCCTGGGATCGGCGAAGTGGTAGCGGCTTCGCATCGGGTTGTCGGCGGAGGAGACCGCGGCCTGGAACCAATCGTGCTGGCTCGAGGTGTGGTTGGGGACGATGTCGACGAGGACCTTCAGGCGCAGCTCATGGGCTCGCGCCAGGAGGCGGTCGAAGTCCTCCAGCGTGCCGTACTCGGGGTTGACGCCGAAGTAGTCGCTGACGTCGTAGCCGTGGTCCTTCTGGGGCGAGGGGTAGAAGGGCGTCAGCCAGATCGCGTCGACGCCGAGGTCGCGGATGTAGTCGAGCCGGGAGGTGATGCCCGGCAGGTCGCCGATGCCGTCGTCGTCGGAGTCGGCGAAGCTGCGGACGTAGACCTGGTAGAAGACCGCGCTTCGCCACCACGGCTGGGGCACGGTCGTTAACTATGCCCCAGCCTGGCCGGCGGGCGAAGTCAGGCGCCTAGCGCGGCGACGACGTTCGAGAAGACGTTGTTGATCTGGTTGCCCATGGTCAGAAGAATCACGATGACGACGATCGAGACCAGGACAAGGATCAAGGCGTACTCCACCATGCCCTGCCCGCTTTGGGGGCGACGCGACCAGCTTCCCATTCCTTCCCTCACCTCCTTTCTGTGGATAACAAGTCTCTGTGGAAACTTAGCGGTACAACGCAGGCGTTCAAGTTTCATTAAGCATTTCCCGACTAATAGTTTGTGATGTTTTTGATAAGCCGAGCTAATATCCGGCCGTGCGCCGTCCGTCTTTCACACTGGAGCAGATTCGGTCGTTCGTCGAGGTGGCCGAGACGGAGCACATCTCCCGGGCGGCGGCGGCCCTCTACCTGACCCAGGCGGCGGTCACGCAGCAAGTTCGTCACTTCGAGCGGGCGGTCGGCCTGCAGCTCCTGGAGCGGGGCGGCAGGCGGGTGCGGCTGACCGACGCCGGCCGCACGCTGGCCGAGGCCTGCCGCGGAGCTCTCCGCGCGCTCCAGGTCATGGACGACACCGCCAGGGCGATCCGGGAGCTCGAGGCCGGGTCGCTGCACGTCGGCGCCAGCCCGACCTGCGCGACCTACTACCTCCCCACGCATCTCGCCGAGTTCACACGCCGCCACCCCGCGGTCAAGCTCGATGTGGCCGTGGCGCCGACCACAGAGCTGAACCGGCGGGTGCTCGCGGGCTCGCTGGACTGCGCGCTGATAGAGGGCGAGGTCGCCGAGGGCCTGGTCAGCGTCGAGCTCTCGCCGGACGAGCTGATCCTGGTCGCCCACCCGGACCATCCCCTCTCCCAGATGAAGCGGGTGACGCCGACGCACCTTGCGAAGTACCGTTACATGCGCCGCGGGCCCGAGTTCTCGGCCGAGCGCCACGTGCGCAAGATGATCGGCGAGACCTACGACCGCTTCGAGGTGTTGAACCTCGGCCATCACGAGTATGTACGCGCGGCGACCATCGCCGGTCTGGGCTTCGCCGCCCTGCCCAAGCGCGCCGTCGTCGCCGACGTGCGCAGCGGGCTGCTGAAGGTCCTGCCCGTGCCGCCGATGGTGCGCGCCATCACCGCCGTCCGCCGCCCGGGCCGCGGCGGCCCGGCGCAGGAGGCGTTCTGGACGTTCGTCACCGGCGGCCAGCATCTTGCTTCCGGGAAAATCTCGTCCGATGGACGGAGCCCAGACCGAGCCTGAGGCGATGATCCGGACACGTGGCCTGCGCCGCGTGTTCGGCAGAACCGTGTCCTAGTCGAAGGCCGGCAAGCTCTCCTTTTCCGCCGCCCACATCTCCTCGAAGAGGCGGTCGATCTCCTCCGGCGAGCAGACGGCGGCCGTCAGCGGGTCGAGCATGAGGGCGTACTTGGCCGTGGACCTGTCGCGCTTCAGCAGCGCCTCGACGACCAGCTCGTGCACCGCCATGTGCGCACGGTTGAGGGCTGCAAGCTGCTCGGGCAGCGGCCCGAAGCGCTTCGTGGCGATGCCGCTCCCATCCACGACGCACTCGACCTCCACGCATCCACCGCCGGGGAGGTTGTCGATGGCGCCGTTGTTGAGCACGTTGCCGTGGATCGACTTCTTACGCCGGCACTCGATCGCCTCGATGATGTCGGCCCCGTACTCGAAGCTCCGCGTGAGAGGGACCTCCTTCTCACCGCGAAGCATCGCCTCGATCGACTCGTCGTTCTCGCGCCTCCAGCGCGGCCAGTTGTTGGCGTAGAAGCCACTCTCGCCGAGGTAGCCGGCCCTCGCGTACCTCTGGACCAGGTCCGGCCGCTTGCGGAAGTAGGGCACGTACTCGGAGAAATGTCCGCTCGACTCGGTGACGAACGCACCCAGGTGCAGCATCACCTCGAAGCGAACGGGGTCCTGCTCGTAGATCTCGGGATCGTGGACCCTCTCCCGAAGCCGGGGATAGAGGTCTTCGCCCCGCCGCTCGAGCCTGGTGAACCATGCGTTGTGGTTGATGCCCGCGCAATCCCAGTCCATCTCCTCGTAAGGGATATCGAGGTAGCCCGCGAGCTGGCGCGACGTCCCCTGCACGCTGTGGCACAGGCCGACGACCGGCAGGTCGACCTTGCGAATCGCGGCCAGGGTCAGGATCGACATCGGGTTCGTGTAGTTGAGGATGCGGGCGTTCGGGGCCAGCCGTGCGACGTCGGCCACGATCTCCAGCCAGGCCGGCCCGGTGCGCAGGGCCTTGAAGATGCCGCCCGGCCCGATCGTGTCGCCGATGCACTGGTCGACGCCGTAACGCAGCGGGATGTCGTAATCGTGGCGTACGTTCTTGAGACCGGCCACCTCGATCGAGTTGATGACGTAGTCGGTGCCGGCGAGCACCTCCGCACGGTCGGTCGACGCCTCGACCTTCCAGCGCTTGTCCGTCAGCTCGACCAGACGGTCGGCGATCCGGCGCGCGAGGTCGAGCCGCGACCCGTCGATGTCGACGAGCGCGAACACGCCTTCGTCAAGGCCGTCGATGGCGAGGATGTCGGTCATCAGCTGACGGGCGAACACGGCGCTCCCGGCGCCGATGAAAGTCACCTTCGGCACCGGCATAGTTGAGCACGCTCCAGGCTGTCGGTGTGGGCGGCCGCCGCCCGGCCCCTTGACACCGATTGGGGGGTATGTATCGTTCCCCACGAGCCTGGATCCCCTGTCCAGCGCGTGCCCCGGCTAGTCGCCGGGCGTGGAGGAGGAAGTCGAATGACACGTTCGCGGGATCCGAGAGGGGAGAAGATCGTCCTCCCCGGCACCACGATCGAGCTTCCGCTCGACCTCGACCTGACCCGTCGCGACGTCCTGAAGATCGCCGGCTACGGAAGCCTGGCCGCGTTCCTCGCTGCCTGCGGAGGTGGCACGGCCACGACCACGACGTCGGTGACGGCCAAGGGCGGCAGCATGTCGCTCGGAAGCTACCTGTCCGACGCCGTGCCCAAGAAGGGCCTGCAGGACGTGGTCGACGCCTTCACAAAGGCGAACGGCGGCACCAAGGTCAAGGTCAACACCGTCGACCACGGCACTTACCAGAACCAGATCAATTCCTACCTGCAAGGAACGCCCGAGGACGTCTTCACCTGGTTCTCAGGACACCGGATGCGGTTCTTCGCCGACAAGGGCCTGGCGGCGCCCATCGACGACGTCTGGAACGAGGTCAAGGGCAACTTCACCGAAGGGTTCGCCAACTCGGTCAAGGGCAACGACGGCCACGTCTACGCGATCCCCACGTCCTACTACCCGTGGGCGATCTTTTACCGCAAGGATGTGTTCCAGCAGCACAGCTACAACATCCCCACCAACTGGGACGACTTCAAGAAGCTGGCGGAACAGATGAAGAAGGACGGGCTCACCCCCATCGCCTTCGCCGACAAGGACGGCTGGCCTGCGATGGGCACCTTCGACATCCTGAACCTGCGCATGAACGGCTACGACTTCCACACCGAGCTCTGCGTGGGCAAGCAGAAGTGGACCGACTCGAGGGTCGCCAACGTCTTCAAGAAGTGGAGCGAGATCACGCCTTACTACTCACCTGCGTTCGCGGGTCTGACCTGGCAGGAGGCGGCCAAGCAGCTCCTGCAGAAGAAGGCAGGCATGTACCTACTGGGTCTGTTCGTCTCTGAGCAGTTCGTCGCCAGCGGCAACCCCGACGACCTGGCACAGCTCGACTTCTTCCCCTTCCCAGATCTCGGCACCAACTACGACTCGGAGAAGGCGCTGGATGCGCCGATCGACGTCTTCATGATGGCCAAGAAGTCGCCGACCCTCAGCGCCGACTCCGGCCAGGCCAAGGCGTTCCTCGAGTTCATGTCCAAGGGGTCGACTCAGATCACGTTCTGGAAGGCCTCGCCGGGCGCGATCCCGACCGCCAAGGACGCGGACCAGAGCCAGTACCCGGCCCTGACCAAGAAGGCGGCTCAGATCGTGAGCGGCGCCAAGCGCATCACCCAGTTCTTCGACCGCGACTCGCGCCCGGACTTCTCGGGTCCGAACTCGATGCAGGGATTCCTGCTCAGCTACCTCGCCAACCCGAAGCAAGACACCTCGAGCCTCCAGGGCAAGATGCAGAGCTTCTGGGACTCGCTGCCGCCTGAGTAAGCCGTAGACCCTACGATCTGAAAAACGTGGCCACGAGCATCACCCCCGCCAGGGAGGATTCGCCCGAGGCGGGGGAGCTCGTAGCCACAACAAAGGGCCGCTATAACGTCCTGACGCGCTACGACCGGCGCGTCCTGATGCTGATGGTCGGCATCCCGCTGCTGCTCGACATCGTGTTCATCTGGTGGCCGACCCTGTCGTCGATCCTCCTTTCTTTCACGAACTACAACGGCGTCGGCGAGGTGGGTTGGAACAACTTCATCGGTCTCAAGAACTACCAGTTCATGTTTTCCGGCTACACGCTGTTCTGGCCCGCGTTCCTGCACAACGTCATCTGGCTGGCCTGGCTCGCGTTCATCGCCACACCGCTCGGCATCCTCTTCGCGGTCCTGCTCGACCGGGATATCCGGGGAGTCGGTTTCTACCAGAGCGTGTTCTTTCTGCCCGTCGTGCTGTCGCTCGTCATCGTGGGCTTCATCTGGGAGCTGCAGTTCAGTCCGACCGAAGGCTTCATCAACAACGTCCTGCAGAGAACCAGCTCGACCAACATCATCGACTGGCTCGGCAACCCGCGCATCAACCTCTACGCGATCCTGATCGCGGCGACGTGGCGCCACGTCGGCTACATCATGGTCATCTACCTGGCCGGATTGAAGAGCGTCGACCCCACGCTGCGCGAGGCTGCCAAGGTGGACGGCGCGAACGAGATCCAGATCTTCTTCCGCGTGGTCTTCCCCGTAATGGCGCCGATCAACATCGTGGTCGTCGTGATCACGTCGATCGAGGCGCTCCGCGCCTTCGACATCGCGTTCATCATCAACCAGGGCAAGAACGGCCTCGAGCTGCTGTCGATCCTGATCACCAACAACAGCATCAGCGAGGCGAGCCTGGTTGGATTCGGATCGGCGATCGCCGTCATCCTGCTCCTCATCTCGCTCGTGCCCATCGTGATCTTCCTGTCGCGCGTCATGAGGACCAGGTGATGGCCGTGCTCGCACGTCCGGGCCGCATCCGCCCGAGCCGGATCGTCCTGCACGCGTTCCTGCTCTCGATGGTCGCGGTCTGGATCTTTCCGCTGTTCTGGGCGGTCTACAACTCCCTGCGGCCGGTCAGCGACACGATCCAGAACGGGTATCTGTCCTGGCCGACCGGGGGCCTGAGTCTCATCAACTACCAGACCGTCTGGACCCAGGCCGAGCTGCCCTACTACTACCTCAACACCCTGGTCATCGCGGTCCCGGCGGTCACGCTGACGCTGCTGCTCGCCTCACTGGTCGCATTTGCGTGCACGCAGTTCAGCTGGCGCTTCAACCTGACCACGCTGATGATCTTCACCGCGGGCAACCTGCTGCCGCCGCAGGTCATCATCGTGCCCCTGTACCGGATCTACCTCAGCACGCCCCTGCCGATGCTCGGCGAGCTCGACGTCGGCAAGTTCGGCTTTCCCTTCTTCACCGACAACACGCTCCTCTACGACCAGTACATCGGCATCATGCTCATCCACATCGTCTTTCAGACCGGGTTCGCGACTTTCGTGCTGAGCAACTACATGAAGACGATCTCGAAGGAGATCACCGAGTCTGCGATCGTCGACGGCGCGCACGTCCTGCGGATCTGGTGGCGCATCGTGCTGCCGCTGTGCCGGCCGGCGCTAGCGGCAATGGCGACGCTGCTGTTCACGTTCATCTACAACGATTTCTTCTGGGCGCTGCTCTTGATGAAGACAGGCGACAAGCGCCCGATCACGAGCGCGCTCAACAACCTGCAGGGTGAGTTCTTCGTCAACAACAACCTGATCGCAGCGGGCGCGATGCTCGTCGCCATCCCGCCCATCCTGGTCTACATCTTCCTGCAGAAGCAGTTCATCGCCGGCCTGACCCTGGGCTCGTCCAAGGGCTGACGACGGCTCACATCTATTACGGCGGCGACTACAACCCGGACCAGTGGCCCGAGGACGTCTGGGAGGAGGACGTCCGCCTGATGCAGGAGGCGGGCGTCAACCTCGTCTCGGTGGGCATCTTCTCCTGGTCTCGCCTGGAACCGTCGGAGGGAAATTTCGAGTTTGGGTGGCTCGACCGGGTGCTCGACCTTCTACACGACGGCGGCGTCCAGGCCAACCTTGCCACCGCGACGGCATCTCCCCCGCCATGGCTCGCACACCGGCACCCGGAGATGCTGCCCGTGCTCGCGGACGGGGTGAAGCTGTGGCATGGCGCGCGGCAGCACTACTGCCCGAGCAGCCCGGTCTACCGCGATGCGGCGAAGCGACTGGTCACGGCGATGGCCGAGCGGTACGGCAAGCACCCGGCTCTGGCGATGTGGCACGTGGGAAACGAGTACGGATGCCACGTCCCCGCCTGCTGGTGCGATGTCTCGGCGGCCGCGTTCCGCGCCTGGCTGCGCGAGCGTTACGGGTCTCTCGACGAGCTCAACGCGGGGTGGGGCACCGACTTCTGGTCCCAGCGGTACTCGTCGTGGGAGGAGATCATCCCCCCGCGGCGGACGCCGACGTGGCCCAACCCCAGCCAGCAGCTCGACTTCATGCGCTTCTCGTCCGACGCGCTTCTCGAGTGCTACGAGATCGAGCACGAGGTCCTGAAGCGGGCGACTCCCGAAGTCCCGGTGACGACGAACTTCATGAGCTTCTTCAAGCCGCTCGACTACTGGAAGTGGGCCGAGCGGGAAGACGTCGTCAGCAACGATTCCTACCCCGACCCCTCCGACGCGCGGTCAGGCATGCGTGCGGCGATGGCGGGAGACCTGATGCGATCGCTCGGCCGCGGCCGGCCGTGGATCCTCATGGAGCAGACCACCAACCGGGTCAACTGGCGGGAGATCAACGTCGCCAAGGCGCCCGGCCAGATGCGGCTGTGGAGCTTCCAGGCGGTGGCGCGAGGCGCCGATGGGGTGATGTTTTTCCAGTGGCGACAGTCACGCGCGGGAGCCGAGAAGCACCACAGCGCGATGGTCCCACACGGCCCGGTCGAGTCGTCTACGACGTGGAGGGACGTCGTCCGGCTCGGGAGTGAGCTCGGCCGCCTCGACGCCGTACGCGGCGCGCAGAGCCGGGCGATGGTCGCGATGCTCTTCGACTGGGAGTCCTGGTGGGCTTTGGAGCTGCCGTCAAAACCCTCCACGCGTCTTCGCCAGCTGGACCAGGTCGAGGCGTACTACCAGCCGCTGTTCGAGGCCAATCAGCTCATCGACTTCGCACGCCCGGGCGACGACCTCAGCTCCTATCGACTCGTCCTGGCGCCCAATCTCTACCTGGTCTCGGACGAGGCCGCCGCGAGCCTAGAGGCTTACGTGGAAGGCGGGGGAACCGCCGTGATGTCGTTCTTCAGCGGGATCGTCGACCCCGCGGAGCACATCCGCCTCGGCGGCTATCCGCAGCCGTTCCGGAAGATGCTCGGCCTCGACGTGATCGATTTCCTCCCGCTGCCGGCCGACCACGAGGTCGCGCTGCGCTTCGGCGACGGAGCCCTCGGCCGAGGAACGATCTGGAGCGAGGACATCGTCCTCGCCGGCGCGGAGTCGCTCGCCACGTTCTCCGATCTACCGCTGGGCGGCCGGCCCGCGATCACGAGCCATCGCTTCGGCGAGGGGACGGCGTTCTACCTCGGCACGCAGCCCGACCCCAAGACGATGGCGCGGCTGCTGGAGCTTGCCTGCTCGTCGGCAGGGGTCGAGCCGACTGCGGAGGCGCCCGCCGGAGTGGAGGCCGTCCGGCGCTGGGCTCGCGGCAAGTCTTTCCTGTTCCTGCTGAACCATCGCGACCTTTGGGTCGACGTCCCGATCGCCCGGGCGGGCACTAACCTGGTCGACGGCTCCGAGGTCCACGCCGGCCTGGTCCGGCTCGGCCCCCGCGACGTCGCCGTCATCGGCGAGGGCTGGTAGCCACGGGAATCAATTCTCACGCGGAAGACAAATGCCTGGCGGTGAGGGCCCAACAGCCGCGATTTGACCAAGTCGCGTCACCTGCCGCTTCCACGACCACGGGATTTGACCAAATCGCGGTGAGTCAAACGATTCAGTCGGGGAGGCGGGATTTGAACCCGCGACCACTTGACCCCCAGTCAAGTGCGCTACCGGGCTGCGCTACTCCCCGATGGAGCAGTAATCGTACCCAGGGCTCGAAAGGGGACGGTGGTCGCGGGTGTGTCGCTCAGCGGCTGGTGGACGTTCCCTGACGCGTGCTGGTTGTGGCGCCGGCCGGCACCCTCTCCATGACGGCGATCAGGTTGCCCTCCGTGTCCTTGAGCCAGAAGCCTTTGCCGCCGCCCACCTCGGCGATGCCGTTCTTGGTCTTGAAGTCGGGCGTGTCGTACTCCTCGAGCTTGACGCCCTTGCCTCTGATCTCGTTGGCGGCAGCCTCGGCGTCGTCTACTTCGAGCCCCAGCTGCGTGTGGTCGCCCGAAGCCTTGCCCATGCTCGGGAAGACGAAGAACATCGTCTCCCCTACCGCATAGAAGACGCTCCCATCGGCCTGCTCCTCACTCGGCTTGAGCCCAAGCTTCTGCTCGTAGAAGCTGCGTGCCCGCTTGATGTCCTGCGCGGGGATCGCAGCCGCGGATCGGTTGATCTTCAGCATGGTCTACCTCCAATACGCCACCAGCTGACGGAAACCAGTTCCGATTATGCGCGCCGCCCCGGTGCGAGGGTCAAGCCCTCGTCGCGTAAGCGACCAGGCTGCGATGAGTGGCGGAGAATCCCGCCTCGCGCAACATGTTCTTCAGCGGCGAATCCATGACCCCCACCCCATCGACCTTCTGCAGCTCGACTCGCCCGCCCGCGGTGGCGACGGCGATCAGCGCCTGCAGGTGCGCGGACGCGACCTCGCCGTTCGTCAGCAACGATCGCCCGCCACGCTCCAGGTAGAGCACGAGGCGGCCATCATCGAGCACGCAGTAGGCGCCGGCGGCGCGGCTCATGCGCCCGTCGCTTTTGATCCCCACGAGATCTGAGGCTTCGCCGTGATTTCGCGGGGACCCCTGATGGGGCCACGGCAGGATGGTGCCGTAGGCGTTGGCCGGGTCGGTGGCCGCTACGGCCACGATCCCGCCGCCTGACTCGCGGAGCGACCGCAGCCGGTCGACGGCGCCGGGCAGCGCGAACTGCGAGCCGCCCAGCCCCTCGACGAAGTAGCCGCGCCGTATCCGGCCCGACTCCTCCATCGCCCGCAGAACCGGGTAGAGGCTCGCGAACCCGCCCGGCCAGGCCTCGCCGACCACGGCCTCGCGGGTCAGGACACCGTGCCGCTGCAGCAGCACACCCGCCTCGGCGTGCAGTCTCTCGGTCGCGTTCGCCCCCTCGCCCACCAGGTCCGCGACCAGCGACCAGCGGCCGGTGGCGCGGGGCTGGACGAGGCGCGGCATGCGCGGCTTGCGCGCCGGCCGGCGGGACAGCGGACCGAGCACCCGCAGCGGCGCGAACGTGTCGTTCGTGACCTCGCCCGCCCAGACGAGGTCCCACAGCGTGTCCAGCATTACCTCCTCGTCCCCTCCGCCGCACGCGTTGTAGAGGTCGCGGAAGAAGCTCGCGCCTCGCGACTTGAGGTGGGCGCGGAGCCGGTTGTGCAGGTCGCCATCGGGCGGATCAGCAGGCGGAACGATGAGGCGCGGGGCGTCGCCGCGAAGGTAGAGCGCGACGCGTCCGTCGTTGGCGCCCAAGGACCCTCGGCCGGCCCACACCACCTCGCCCATGGAGATGAGCTCGTCCAGCAGCCGCGGCGTGTAGTCGCCGACGCGCGAGGCGATGACGTCGCGCTCGATCACCGACGCGGGAAGGGCAAGGCCCTGGAGCTGGAAGACGACCTCCATCAGCCGGTCGATGCCGCGCGCGCGGACGCCGATGCCGTGCCACGCCGGCAAGAACCGGGCCAGCGCCTCCTGGGGCACCGACTCGACCTCGCGCCGCAGCGCCGCCAGCGACCGGCGGCGAAGGGTGCGCAGGACCTCTGGATGGCAGTATTCGCGGCCCTCGGCGGCCTTACGAAACTCGCCGGCGATGACGTCGCCGCGCGCCGCCAGGCGCGACAGCGCCGCCTCGACCGCGTTCGCGGGCAGACCCCAACGCTTCGCCGCCTCCGCGGTCATAAACGGTACGTGGGTGCGCGCGTAGCGGCGGAGCAGCGACTCGAGTGGCTCGGGACCTCCCTCGAGGAAGACGTCGGGCAGGCCGACGGGCAGGCTTGCTCCCAGCGCCTCACGGTAGCGGCCCGCGTCCTCGGCCGCGATCCATCGCGCCTGCCCCGCGATCCGCGTAGCGACCGCGCGGCGCTCCTTCTCCAGTCCCTCCAGCCACTCCCGGCCGACGCCTCGCGCCAGCGCCTCGTCGTCGGAGAGATCGCCCAGGCGGACGAGAAGGTCGTGCGCCTCGTCCGGGTCGCGGGGAAAGCGCTCGGGCAGCAAGCCCTGCAGCTCGAGCTCCACCGCAGCGATCGCCTCCGGGTCGAGGAGCTCGCGCAGGTCCTCGCTCCCCAGCAGCTCGGCCAGGAGGTCACGGTCGAGGGTCAGGGCCTGGGCGCGCCGCTCGGCCAGAGGCTGATCTCCCTCGTACATGTACTCGGCGACGTACGAAAACAGAAGCGACGACGCGAACGGCGACGCTTTCTCGGTGTCGACGGCCACGACCCGGACCTCGCGCGAGCGGATGGAGCGGAGGAGCGAGGTCAGCGCAGGCATGTCGAAGTGGTCGCTCATCACCTCGCGCCAGGTCTCGGCGAGGATCGGGAAGTCGGGGTACTGGCCCGCCACCTGGAGAAGCCCCGCGCTGCGCATCCTTTGCTGCCAGAGCGGCGTGCGCTGGCCAGGCCGGCGCTTCGGCAGCAGCAGCGAACGAGCCGCGTTGTCGCGGAACCGTGCGGCGAAGAGCGCCGAGGCAGGAAGCTGCGCCGACACGAGCGCCTGCACCTCCTCCGGGTCGAGGATCAACTCCTCCAGCGATGGCGGCGCCTCGACCTCGGGCAGGTGCATCGCGATCCCGTCGTCGGTCCACAGCGACCGCGCGTCCACGCCGAGCTTCTCGCGCAGGTGCGCCTCCAGGGCGAGCGCCAGCGGCGCGTGAACGCGACCGCCGAACGGAGTGTGCACGCAGACCCGCCAATCCCCCACCTCGTCGCGAAACCGCTCGACGACGATGGTCCGGTCGTCCGGTACGGAGCCGGTGGCAGCGGCCTGGTCGTCCAGGTAGGTGAGCAGGTTCTTGATCGCGAGATCGTCGAAGCCCGCGCGCTCGCGGAGCCTTGACGCGGCAGCGGCCGGTGGCAGCGCTCGGAGCTCGCGCACCATCTTGCCCAGCGCGGCGCCCAGCTCGACCGGACGGCTGGGCGCGTCTGCCTTCCAGAACGCGATCTTGCCCGGCTCCCCGGGCGCCGGCGTGACGACGACCTGCGACGGCGTGATGTCGACGATGCGCCAGGTCGAGGCCCCGAGCACGAAGGTCTCGCCCACGCGAGTCTCGTAGACCATCTCCTCGTCGAGCTCGCCGACACGACGGCCGTCCTCGGCCAGGTTGACTGAGTACAGGCCGCGGTCGGGGATCGTCCCCGGGTTGGTGACGGCCAGCCTCTGCGCCCCCGCCCGCCCACGCAGCTTGCCGGTGACGCGGTCCCACACGATGCGGGGCCGCAGCTCCGCGAACTGGTCGGAGGGGTAGCGGCCGCTGAGCATGTCGAGCACGGACTCGAACGCGCGCGGGCCCAGGTCACTGTACGGATACGCCCTCCGCACGACCCGCCCCAGCTCCTCGACGTCCCACTCGTCGAGCGCGCACATGGCGACGATGTGCTGCGCAAGCACGTCGAGCGGCTTCCGCGGCACGACTGTCGACTCGATGCGACCTTCGAGCATGCCCTCGACTACCGCTGCTGATTCGAGCAGGTCACCCCGGAACTTCGGGATCACGACTCCGCGCGAGATCTCGCCGACCGAGTGGCCGGCTCGACCCACGCGCTGGATGCCGGCGGCGACGCTGGGAGGCGCCTCGATCTGCAGCACGAGGTCGACGGCGCCCATGTCGATGCCAAGCTCGAGTGTCGAGGTCGCGACCAGGCCGCGCAGCGACCCCGACTTCAACTGGTCCTCGATCAGCAGGCGCTGCTCGCGGGCGATAGAGCCGTGGTGCGCGCGCACCAGGTCTTCGTCGGCCAGCTCGTTGATGCGTGCGGCGATGCGCTCCGCGAGCCGGCGTGAGTTGACAAAGACGATGGTCGAGCGGTGCTGCCGGATCAGCTCCAGCAGCCGCGGGTAGATGGCGGGCCAGATGCTGTTCTGGCCTTTGGCGCCATCCTCGTCCTGGTCGGTGAGACGCGTCATGTCCTCGACCGGGACCTCGACCGAGACCTCCATCGTCTTCAGCCGCCCGGCGTCGACGATCGACACCTCGCGGCCGGCGCCGCCGAGGAAGCGCCCGACCTCCTCCAGTGGACGCTGCGTCGCGGACAGGCCGATGCGCTGCGGCTGGACCTTGGTCACCTCGCACAGGCGCTCCAGGCTCAGCGCGAGATGGCTGCCCCGCTTGGTCGACGCCACGGAGTGGATCTCGTCGACGATCAGCCAGCGCACGGGCGCGAGGATGCGGCGGGCGGCGCTGGTGAGGATGAGGAACAGCGATTCGGGCGTGGTGATGAGGATGTCGGGCGGGTGACGCTCCATCGAGCGCCGGACGTCGGTGGGCGTGTCGCCGGTGCGGATGGCGACCTGAATGTCGGGCGGCTGCAAACCCTGGGCCTCCATCTGCCGGCGGATGCCGACGAGCGGCGAGCGTAGGTTGCGGTCGACGTCGTGCGCCAGCGCCTTGAGGGGCGACACGTAAAGGACGCGACAGCGCTCACCCTCGGACGGCATCGGCTCCGAGGCCAGGCGGTCCAGGCACCACAGGAAGGCCGCCAGCGTCTTGCCGCTGCCGGTGGGCGCAGCCATGAGGACGTGACGGCCGGCCGCGACCTCCCTCCACCCTCGCTCCTGGACGGCCGTCGGCTCGGCGAAGGAGGCGCGGAACCACTCGCGTGCCGGCGCCGAGAAGAGGTCGAGTGCGTCGAGAACCTGCCCCACGCCTGACACGTTAGAGACTTCTGGAGCTACAAACAAGTGTTCTTAACAGGGCGCTCGTACGGCCTTGCCTGGCCTCCTGCTGGGCGAGCGTCAGCACCTTCTTCGCAGGCGCAGTCAGAAGGCTCAGAGGCTGGGTGACGGCCACGAAGGTATGAGCTGCACCAGGCCCGCCGACAGCCACGTCAGGCGGTTGGTGAGCAGCAGCACCCCCATCACCACCAACACCGCCGCCGAGGCGATGTCGATGGCGCGCCGGTGCGCGTTGACGTAGTCGAGCAGCGGCCGCGTGTTGGCCAGGCCCAGCGCCAGCACGAGGAATGGGACCCCGAGGCCGAGGCAGTAGGCGATCATCAGGCTCAAACCCTGCGGCGTCGCGCCCACCGTCACGGCCGAGCTGAGGACCGCGCTCAAGGTCACGCCGATGCACGGCGTCCAGCCGCTGGCGAAGCCCATGCCGAGCAGAAAGCCGCCCGCCGGGCCCCCGCCCTGCGGCGCGGTCTTCATCATGCGGTACTCGCCCGCGAGCAGCGGGATGCGGATCAGGCCGGCGACCTGCAGGGCCATGACGATGACGAAGATCCCCGCCACGACCGGCACGTAGGCGCGGATCGGCTGCACGGCGAGCGAGAACAGATAGAAGAAAAAGATGAAGACGAGGGACAGGCCCGCGACGAAGGCTGCGCCGGCCACCGCGATCGAGTCGGCGCCCGCCCTCCTCGCGCCCAGGTAGGCGAGGTACGCCGGCACCAGGGGCAGCACGCACGGCGACACGAAGGACGCGAGGCCGGCGAGAAAAGCGATGAGCGGGTTGAGGCCGTTCAGCAAGCGGTGGCGGCCTGGCGGGCGAGCGCCGCGATCTCGTCCGCGACTCGCGTCCAGACACGCTTCGGCACGTCGTGGCCCATGCCTTCGATCTCCACGAGCCTCGCGCCGGGGATCGCCGTCGCGACGTTGCGGCCGTTCTCGACCGGGACGAGGACGTCGGCGGCGCCGTGGATGACCAGCGTCGGCACCCCCAGCGAGCGCAGGCGCTCGAGCCGGCCCGGCGCCGCGGCGATCGCCTGCAGCTGACGCACGAAACCGGCGGGGTTGTAGGCGCGGTCGACGGCGCGCTCGATGCGCTCGCGCTCGTACGCCTCGTCGAACGGATCCGCGGGGCCGAGCAACGTCTTCTTCGCCCAAATGCCCACCTCGATGCGCTGCTCGGGCGTTTCGGGGGCCGGGATGAACAGCACGGCCCGGCCTTCCGCGGTGGGCTGCACGTGCTCCTCCCCGTTTGGTCCCGACATGATCGAGGTGAGCGTCAGCACCCGCTCGGGGTGGTTGAGGGCCACGAGCTGGGCGATGAAGCCGCCCATCGAGGCGCCGACGATGTGCGCGGCGGGGATGTCGAGCGACTCGAGGAGCCCGACCGTGTCGGCGGCCATGTCGTCGAGCGTGTAGGGCGCCTCCGGCCAGGTCGACAAGCCGCAATCGCGGTTGTCGAACCGGATGACCCTGAAGCCCCGGTCTGCGAGCAGGCGGCAGAAGTCCTCGTCCCAGCCGACCATCTGGGCGCCGAGGCCGTTGATCAGCACCAAGGGCGCTTCCGACGGGTCGCCGAAGGTGTCGTACTCGATCTCGATCCCGTTCGCGCTGGCACGCGGCATCGAGACCATGCTACTAATCGGCAGTGCCCAGCTCGCTACCGCCGCGCGCCGACGTCGACAAGCGCTACACCTGGGACGCCGAGAGCGTCTTTCCCGAGCCCGCGGACTGGGAGCAGGCCGTCGACACCATCCTCTCCAGCCTCCCCGACCTCGGCGAGTTCGAGGGCCACCTGGGCGACTCGCCGGAGTCCCTGGCCGACTGGTTCGACGCCAATGAGCGCGCCCACCGGCTCCTGGCCAAGGTGGTCGTCTACACGACGATGTCCTACTCGGTCGACGTCGGCAACCAGGAGGCGGCGGCTCGCAGCGACCGCGCCCGGTCGGTGGCGGCCCAGCTGGGCGCGGCGGCCGCGTTTGCGGTCCCGGAGATGCTCGAGATCGGGTTGCCCAGGTTGCGCGAATGGGTGGCGAAGTCGCCGCGGCTGGCCAACCTCGGCCACTACTTCGACCGCCTGGAGAAGCTGCAGAAGCGCATCCGCAGCGCCGAGGTCGAGGAGCTGCTGACCCAGGTCTCCGACCCGCTGGCCAGCGCTTTGTCGGTGCACAGCGTCCTGGCCAACACCGACCTCACATTCGCCCCGGCCGTGGGCAAGGACGGCGAGCTGCACGAGGTCGCGCAGGGCACTATCGCCGCCCTGCTGACCAACCCGGACCGGGAGCTGCGGCGCACCGCCTTCGAGAGCTACGCCGACCAGCACCTGGCGATGCGCCACGCCATGGCAGCGAGCCTCGCGGGTGGAGTCAAGCGCGACGTGTTCTTCGCCCGCGCGCGTGGCTACGCCTCTTCGCTCGAGGCCGCGCTGGAGCCGAGCCACATCCCGGTCGAGGTGTTCCACAACGTCGTGCGCACCTTTCGGGACAACGTAGGCACGTGGCATCGCTACTGGCGAATACGGCGCGAGGCGCTCGGGCTAGAGGTGTTGAAGCCCTACGACACGCGCGCGCAGCTGAGCGAGCAGGTGCTGAAGGTGCCCTACCAGCAAGCGGTCGACTGGATCGCAGAGGGTGTCGCTCCGCTGGGTGAGGAGTACGTGGAAGTGCTGCGCAGGGGAGCGGGCGATGAGCGGTGGGTCGACATCTATCCCAACAAGGGCAAGCGCATGGGCGCCTTCTCCACCGGCGCCATGGACACGAGGCCCTTCATCTTCATGAGCTACAACGACGACATCTACTCGATGAGCACCCTGGCTCACGAGCTCGGGCACTCGATGCACTCCCACTACACGCGCGGAACGCAGCCTTACGTGTACTCCAACTACGGGCTGTTCCAGGCCGAGGTGGCGTCGAACATGCACCAGGCGCTGACCCGCCGTCACCTGCTGGCCACGGCCACCGACCCGGCGCTGCAGCTCGCGGTGGTCGAAGAGGCGATGTCCAACTTCTACCGCTACTTCTTCATCATGCCCTCGCTCGCGCGCCTTGAGCTCGAGGTCCACGAGCGCGTCGAGCGCGGCGCCGCGCTGACGGCCGATTATCTGAACGGCCTTATGGCCGACCTCATGCTCGAGGTCTACGGCGACGAGGTGGACGTCAACGCGCGCGACCGCGAACGCATCGGCTCGACGTGGGCGCAGTTCCACACCCACCTCTACAGCAACTTCTACGTCTACCAGTACGCGACCGGCATCGCCGCTGCCGACCACCTCGTCGGGCGCGTGGCCGCGGGCGAGCGGAAGGCGGTGGAGTCCTACCTGGCGTTTCTGCAGAGCGGAGGCTCGATGTACCCGCTCGATGGGCTGCGGATGGCGGGCGTGGACATGACCTCGGCCGAGCCCGTGGTGGCCGCGTTCAAGACGCTGGCTTCGATGGTCGACCGGCTCGAGGCGCTGACGGCTGAAGAACGATCCGCATCACGTCCGAGTCGCGGATCTTGAAGCCGAGCCGCGCGTAGAGCCGGTGCGCGGCGTCGCGCGCCGGGCCGCGGCCCGACTGGAGCTCGGCGACCTGCGCACCGCTGGCGCGGCCGACGTCGAGCGCGGCCCCGATGAGCGCCTCCCCCACGCCCCTGCCGCGCGCCGACACGTCGACCACGACCTCGTCGAGCCTCGCCTTGATCCAGAAGGGCGTCGTGTAGACGATGACGGTGGTCGTGCCCACGATCGCGTCGCCGTCTCTGGCGACGAGCAGCGTCACGTCTGGGTCCCGCATCAGCCGCTCCAGACGTTCCATGTCGGGCACCGGGAGCGTCGGGTTGAGCTGCGGAAGCAGGCGCGCGAGGGCGGCGTGGATCTCGGGCGTCGCCTCGCGGACGACTTCGATTCGCATTGCCACACACTAGGGCCCGCTTGAACCTCAGGCTGACGGCTCACGCGGTGCGCGGCGAACCCATCCCCTACGCCGACGCCGTGCGTGCCTCGTATCGGCCCTTCTCGATCGGCGACCGCTGGGGCCCGCCCTGGAGCACGACGTGGTTCCACGTCGAGGGCGAGGTCCCTGAAGAGTGGTCCGGGCAGCGCGTGGTGGCCGTGTTCGACCTGGGGTTCCAGGGCGCGACCGGCTTCACCTGCGAAGCGCTGGCGTGGAAGGACGGCCGGCCATGGCGGGGCGTCGACCCGAACCACCGATGGCTGCCGATCGACGGACGGCGCGTCGACTTCTACCTCGAGGCGGCGGCCAACCCAGGCGTCACCGAGCAGGGCGAAGAGCCGTCGTTGTCGATGCTGGCGCTGCGCCAGTCGCCACGGCCTGCGTTCGTGCTCCGTCAGGCGGAGCTCGCCCTGTGGGAACCGCCGTCCATATCCGACGGCCGCCTCGACCTTGGCTCCCACCTCATCACCGCGGTCGGCCACGCGCACATCGACACAGCCTGGGAGTGGCCGCTGCGCGAAGCGATGCGCAAGTGTGCGCGCAGCTGGTCGACCCAGCTCGAGCTGATGGACGCGAATCCAGACTACGTCTTCGCTTGCTCGCAGCCCGCGCAGTACGCGTGGATCAAGCAGGCCTACCCCGAGCTCTACGCGGGGATCAAGGAGAAGGTGGCCCGCGGGCAGTGGGAACCCGTTGGCGCGATGTGGGTCGAGGCGGACTGCAACCTGCCGTCAGGCGAGGCGCTGGTGCGCCAGCTGCTTCACGGCAAGCGGTTCTTCATGCGCGAATTCGGCGTCGAGACCCGCATCCTGTGGCTGCCCGACGTCTTCGGCTATCCGGGCAACCTGCCGCAGCTCATCAAGGAATCGGGCTGCGACTACTTCCTGACCCAGAAGCTGTCGTGGAACGACACCAACAAGCCTGAGCACCACACCTTCTGGTGGGAGGGGATCGACGGCACCCGGGTCTTCGCCCACTTCCCACCGGCGGACACCTACAACGGCGACTTCAGCCCCGAGCAGCTGGAGTGGAGCGTCCGGAGCTTCAAGGATGCGGGTCGCTCGGACCGCTCGCTCTACCTGTTCGGGTTCGGTGATGGGGGCGGTGGGCCGACCGCGGAGATGATCGAGGCCGCGCACGCCTTGGCGGTGCCGATGGGCCGGGCGTCGGACTTCTTCGACCGCGCGGCGGTCGAGGCGCACGACCTGGCGACCGTGAAGGGCGAGCTCTATTTCGAGCTCCACCGCGGCACCTACACGACACAGTCCCACACCAAGCGTCTGAACCGGCTGGCGGAACAGGCGCTGAAGGAGGCCGAGATGTGGTGCGTGGCCGCCGGCGATTATCCGCGCGAGGAGCTGGACCGGCTCTGGAAGACGTTGCTCTTGAATCAGTTTCACGACATCCTGCCCGGCTCGAGCATCGACTGGGTCTACGAGGAAGCCGAACGCGACCTCGAAGGGGTGTTGACGCGCGCTAAAGCAATAGCCCGCAACGCGGCTGGAAAGGTCGGCTCGACCCTGGCCGAGCGACCGCCCGCTGACTCCGACGGCATCCTGGAGAACGCGTACCTCCGGGTCCAGCTGGGCGAGGACGGGGTGGTTACGTCGATCTGGGACAAGGAAGCGCGTCGCGAGGTGCTCAGCGGACCTGGAAACGTGCTCGAGCTGCACGACGACAACCCCCGCAATTGGGACGCGTGGGACCTCGATGTCGAGCATCGCGAATCGTTCGTGGTCGTCGGTCACAGCTTCGGTGACTCGGCGGTGAGACAACGGATGACGCTCGAAGGTCGAGTCGTGCGGTTCGAGACCGTGGTCGACTGGCACGAACGCCACAAGATCCTGAAGGTCGCGTTCCCGGTTTCAGTGACAGCGCGCGAGGCGGCGTACGAGGTCCAGTTTGGGCACGTCATGCGCCCGACCCATTTCGAAGACAGCCGCGCCCGGGCGATGTTCGAGGTCTGCGCCCAGCGCTGGGCAGACCTCGGCGACGGCGATTACGGTGTCGCGCTGCTCAACGACTGCAAGCACGGATACGACATCCACGACGGTGTGATGCGGCTTTCACTGCTGCGCGCGCCGACCCACCCCGACCCGAACGCGGACCAGGGGTCGCATGAGTTCAACTACGCGCTGATGCCGCATCCGGGCGACTTCCGCCAGGCTGGTGTGATCGAAGCGGCCGAGAATCTCAACAACCTGCTGGGCACGCCGCCATCGCTGGTGTCGGTGGACACGCCGCAGGTGAGAGTCGAGGCGATCAAGCGTGCCGAGGACTCGGACGCGGTGATCGTGCGTCTCTACGAAGCCTGGGGCCGGCGCTGCCGAGCGCGAGTCTCCACGTCCATCGCGCACAGCCGGATCTCTGTGTGCGACCTGCTGGAGCGCGACCGCGCCGAGACCTCGCTGGAGCTCGAGTTCCGGCCGTTCCAGGTGGTGACGCTAAAGATGTACCAGCCGTAGCAGCGCCGCCGTCGCGGCCGCCGCGGCGACCACGACCAGGAACGGCGCGCGCAGCAGCACCGCCACCACGGCCACCCCCAGCGCGACGACGCGAACGTCGAGGACCAGGTGCCGGCCGGTCGCGAACGTGCCCGAGGCGATCAGCGCGGCGAGCAGCGCGATCGGTATTAGCTGCACCGTGCGCTGCGCTCGAGCGTTCTCCAGCCACCTTCCCGGAAGGGCCAGGCCCGCGAGCTTCAAGCCGTAGCACGCGACCGACGCCACGATGACGGCGGTCCAGGTCACCTGCGCAGCATCCCGAACAGGCCGACGAGCGCCGCCACGACCAGCAGCGGGACTCCAGCGGGCACGAACGGGAGGAGCGCCAGGGCGACGATGGCGGCGCAGACCGCGATGGCGAGCGGTTCACGGGCGCGAAGGCGCGGAGCAAGCAGCGCGAGGAAGGCGGCGGGGATGGCAGCGTCGAGGCCAAGCACCCTCGGATCCGAGATGGCCTGGGTCGCCAGCGCGCCGATGAAGGTGCCGGCGTTCCAGCACGTGAACAGGGCGGCGCCGGTAGCCCAGAAGGCAAAGCGCCCGAGGCGCGGATCGTCCCGGGCGATCGCCATCGCCGTGGTCTCGTCGAGCACGAACTGGGCCGCGAGCGGACGGCTCCACCCTCGAGCCTGAAGCAGCGAGGCGAGCCTCAGGCTGTAGAAGGCGTTACGCGTTCCGAGCAGGACCGCAGTGAGCGCGCCTGGCCACACGCCGCCTCCGGCTCCGATCACGCCGACCATCGCAAATTGCGACGCGCCGGTGAACATGACTGCGGACATGACCATCGTCTGAGGCAGGGAGAGACCGGCGGCGGTGGAGATCGCGCCGAATGCGATCGCGTACGCTCCGCTCGCGACCGCGATGCCGAGCGCGTCCCGGACGATCGCTCTATTGGCCGTCACCTCCGGGATTGTCCCGGAGTGTCAGCTCACTTCGTGGTGATCGCCTCTCCCTTCGGGTTGAGGACCCACCAGAGGTCGCCGAAGCCGTTGACTCCCTGCCCGGTCGTGTCGCCGGGGGCCTTGTCCTTCTGGAAGTAGTACAGGGGATGTCCGGCGTATGTGACCTCGACCGTGCCGTCGGTGCGCGTGGTGGTGCCGAGAAGCGAGGCGTCGACCCCGGCGCCCGCCTGCGGCTTGCCGGTCGTGAGCACGGGAGGCCAGAACACCGCGCACTGCGTGTAGCAAGTGGACTGGGTGCCAGTGTCCTTGACGAACAGGTACACGGTCATGCCCTTCTCGTCGACCAGGATCTTGCCGTACTTGGCGTTGTCGGCGACGGCGATCTTCATGCCGGTAGCGGCTTCGCTCGGGGACGGGCTGGACGCTGCCGTCGACGGGCTCGATCCACCACAGGCCGCGAGTTGCAACGCCAGGACGGAAAGGGCTCCGGCGAAGAGCGTTCTTGGTTGCATGCACCGGATACTTGGCTGGGTTACACGGCGCCTGCTGGCGCCCGAGCTGAGTCGTCAGCGACGCGCGGAAGCCCAAAAGTGATCGTCGGCGCGACCGGGACCACCCGGCCGTTGACCCTCACGAGCCTCCATCCGCCCTCGTGGGCCATGCGGTGATGCCGCTTGCACAGGAGGAGGCAGTTCGCGAGGTTGGTCTCGCCGCCTTCTACCCAGTGCACGATGTGGTGACCGTCACACCAGCTGGCGGGACGCTCGCAGCCCGGCCACTGGCAGTGCTTGTCCCGCACCGCCAGCGCCTTGCGCAGGGCGCCGTCGACCAGGCGCTTGGAGCGTCCGACGTCGATCACGTTCGAGTCCTCGCTCAGCAGCACGCGCGTGACGCTGCAGTCGCAGGCGAGGCGGCGCACCGTCGCCGAAGAGATGGGCAGCGAGAACTCCATCTCCGCGGCGGCCGCGCCGGCCATGCCCTTGAGCGTCTCGATGGTGGCGGTCACCTGGATCTCCGCCGGCCTGCCGGCGGTCGAGAGCTCGACGAGCGCGTCGGCGTAGCGCTGCTCGCGGCTCCGGTCGTCATGCGCGCCGGATGGCTGCGCGAGAGGTTCGAGCGCCGTCCGCACGGCCGCGCCGCCGACTGGGTCGAGGAGGCCGCTGATGAGGAGGCATCCGTCCTGCGCGGTGTTCAGGCGCAGGCCACGCTCCTCCACCAGCTTCTCCTGGTCGCGGCTGTAGCCCTCGGCGTCCACCGCGTGCCGGTAGTGGATGCATTTGTGGAAGAACTTGCCCGGCGAGTAGGCAATCGCCAGCGGCAAAAGCTTGTCTTCATCGAAGGCGCCGCCGACCTCGACGGCGGTCCGGGCCATCGTCGCCACGTGCGCGAACCCGATCTCCCCCGCGCGCATCGCCGCCGTCGTCGCGGGCATGTCGTGCTCGCGCGCGCCGACCGCGAACGCGTTCCAAACGGCATGGGAGTTCATGTGGCAGTTCAAGCGGATCCAGTCGGCGGCAGTGTTGAAACCTTCCGCGTCCCACCAGTCCGTCTTGTCGAACTCCGCGGCGAGACGCGAGAACTCGAGCTCGCGCTCGTCGATCTCGCGCCGCAGCTCGACCAGGCGGAGGGCGTTGCCTTCGCCGTCGGGGATGGGGTCGATCACGCCACCACATTGCCAAAAAGATGTTCGGACGGGAACGTCCTTAACAGGCTCAAAAAGCCTTGGTAAAGGGGGTCCCATCCCGTCCGGGCGCTCGCATACTTCGGCCGGAAAGGGTGGGACGGGCGCATTTGCGCTGGAGCGGTCTTTCCGTCGGTCACAAGGTAGTGGCCCCATTCGTGTGCCTGACCATGGTCGTCGGCCTTTTGATCTCGGCGATCGCCAGCCAGCAGCTGGCCACGTCCGGCGCCCAACAGCTCGAGACCATCGCGGTCCGCGAGCAGGACAACGTCAACACCGTCTTCAACTCCATCGAAGAACGCCAGCTGGCGGATCTCCGGCTGCTGGCGGCCACCAGCGGCGTGGCCGACGCCGTGAGGACCGGCGACACAAGCACGCTCGGCCGCCTCCTCCTGCCGCTGGTTGCCAACCACCTGCCGGAACGAATCGAGGTCGCCGTGGTCCAGACAGACGGGAACACCCTCTTGCGGCTCGCAGCCGACCCGGCTCAGCCGGACCAGTGCCGGTGCATTCCGGGCGGCGGCCAGGCAACGTTCGCCCACATCGATGACGTGCTGGGCGGTCGGGCGGACGCCTACGGCACTCGTTACGTCGGCCTGGCGGGCGGGACACCAAGCGCCCTGCTGTATACGATCGGACCGATCATCGACTCCGACGGGTACCTTGCCGGCGCCGTCGTCGTCGGGGAATCGCTCGACCAGATCGTCGCGCTCGTCGAGGAAAGCGCCCACGTCCAGCTCTCACTTTTGACCTCAGGCGGCGAGACCATTGCCGCCACTCCGCATCTCGACTTTCCCATCCCGGCGCTGAACGCCGCAGAGCGCGGCACTGTGATGCGACAGAACGCGGTGCTCTCGAAAAGGGTCGCAGGTTCAGGCCACAACGCCGCGGTGTTCTACGTGCCCTG
>VBEK01000030.1 GCA_005889135.1 Chloroflexota bacterium | reverse complement strand
GTCGACGAGCCGACCACCTCGCTCGACATCGGGCGTCAGCAGGAAGTGCTGGAGCTGATCGACCAGCTTCGGCGCGAGCAAGAGCTCACGGTCATCGCGGCGATGCACGAGCTGACGCTCGCGGGACAGTACGCCGACCGGCTGGCGCTTCTCGTCGCGGGGCGGCTCGTGGCGCAGGGCTTACCCGCCGAGATCCTCACCGAGCCCTCCATCGCCGCGCACTACGGCGCCGACGTCGCGGTCATCGAGATGAACGGTTCGGGCAGAGCCGTCGTGCCGGTGCGCAGGTGAAGCGTCAAGAGGTCCCGGTGGTGGCGCCGCCGCGGGCGACGCGCCGGGCGGCCTCGGTCGTGATCGTCAACACTGGCAGCGGCAAAGGGAAGTCGACCGCCGCGTTCGGCACCGCCCTGCGCGCGGTCGCGCGCGGCTGGAAGGTTTGCGTCGTCCAGTTCCTGAAGGCCTCGCGCTGGAAGGTCGGCGAGCGCGACGTCGCCGTCCAGCTGGGCATCGAGTGGTGGACCATCGGCGACGGCTTCACATGGGACTCGCGCAACCTGCCCCGCACCGAAGCCATCGCCAAAGAGGCGTGGCGCGTCAGCGCCGAGAAGCTGGCCTCGGGCGACTACGGATTGATCGTCCTGGACGAGATCACGTACCCGATGAACTGGGGATGGATCTCGACCGCCGAGGTGGTGGCCGCGATCAGGTCCCGGCCGGCGAAGGTCAACGTGATCGCGACCGGCCGCAACGCGCCGAGCGAGCTCATCGACGTCGCCGACACGGTGACCGAGATGACACACGTCAAGCACGCCTACGACGGTGGTGTGCGCGCCATCCGCGGCATCGACTTCTGATGGGCTTCGTCCTCATCCTCGGCGGGGCGAGAAGCGGCAAGTCGGCCTTCGCCAACCGTCTCGGCCTGCAGTCGGGGCGCGCGGTGACGTTCATCGCCACCGCAACGGCCGACGACGAAGAGATGGCGGAGCGGATAGGGCGCCATCGGGCCGAGCGGTCTTCATCGTGGACGACGGTGGAGGCGCCGCTCGAGCTGCGCGACGCGATCGCGGCCCGACCGGCGGACGACTTTCTCATTGTCGACTGCCTGACCCTGTGGGTCTCCAACCTCCTCGGCGCCAGTCGCCTGCCGGATGACATCCGCGATTCCTGTGACGCCGCGGCGGAGGAGATGGCAACGCGCGACGGCGTCGTCGTCACCAACGAGGTCGGTCTCGGGATCGTGCCCGCGAACCCGCTCGCGCGCACCTTTCGCGACACTCTTGGCCGGGTCAACGCGGCGTTCGCCATGCGTGCGGAAAGGTCGCTGCTGATGGTCGCGGGCAGATCCCTAGAGCTCGCCTGACGTGCGGTCGCTGCGCGCCGCGGTCTCGTTTCTGACCGTCCTCCCGGTGGCCAACCCGGACGGCGGCGCGGGCGAGAGGCTGGGCCGCTACTACTTCCCCGCGGTCGGTGCGCTGGTGGGCCTGGCGGCGGGAGCGGTGTTCGTGCTCACGACGGCGATCGCTACGCCACTGCTCTCGGCGGCGGCGGCCGTGGCCGCGCTGACTCTGCTCACCGGCGCGCTCCACCTCGACGGCCTGGCCGACTCGGCCGACGGACTGCTTGCCCGCGGCGACGCCGCGCGCCGGCTGGAGGTCATGCGCGATCCGCGGCTGGGCACGTACGGGGTCGCGACCCTGGTCACCGCGCTCGTCCTGCAGGTCGCGGCGCTGGCGGCGATGCCGCCGGCTCGAGCGTTCGTCGCGCTGGTCGTCGCGGGCGCTGTGTCACGCCTGGCTGTGCTGTACGTGATCGCATTCGTGCCTTACGTTCGCCCCGAGGGGCTGGGGATGGTCGCCTCGGCCGCGTCGCGGCGGGGTTTCGATTTCCTCGTGGCGGCGGTGATCACTCTTCTCGCCTGCGCCCTGGACTGGAGGCGCGCCGCGGTCTCGCTCATGGCGGTGGCGGCCTGCACGCTCACGATGGTCGCCATCGCGAGGCGACGGATCGGCGGTGCGACTGGTGACGTCTGCGGAGCCACCGTCGAGCTCGGCCAGCTCGCGACCCTGCTGGTATTCGCGGCGCGTTAGACGGCGTCAGGGCGCGGAGGAGGGCTCGGCGCCACATCCGCGGCGACCACGTAGCGCCAGCCGAGGACCTGGCCGTCGGTGAGCCGCACCTGCGTGAGCGACTGCCTGCTCTGCGACCAGCGACCTCCAACGGTGATGAACATCGCCCACTGCTGACCCCCGCCTGGCGCGCAGTTCTTCGCCTCCACGGGCTCGCCGTCGATCGGGCAGATGGTGTGCGCTTCGTCAGGTTGAGTCGTGAAGATGATCCCCGCTCGCTCCATCGCCGTCGGCGCATCGATGAAGCCGGGGGCGAAACCGACGCAGCGCTGGATCCAGGCGCCCGACGCATGCTGGACGACGACGTAGGCGTGGTGCGGCGCCTTCACATCGACGCACGCGACCCCGTGCTGCACGCCGGCCGCAGGCGTGGCCGGCAGTGGACCGCACATCCCGTCGCACGCCGCCAGCAGCAACACGAGAACCCCGGCACCCGCGAAACGAGTTCGCATCCCGAGCCTCGATGAAATAGACGCGGATCGAGATCAAAAGCTTGCGTGGAGCCGGAGGTAGCCGGCATCGCGCGCGACCGGCATCGCGAAGTCGAACACGTCGCCCCTCAATGCGAGCTCGAGGTCGGTGGGCGGGAAGCCGGGCCACGTCCCGCTGAGGGCACGCAGGTAGCGCTCGCTCCGGCGCAGCGGCGCCAGCAGCGCTTCGAGGTCTGGGCTTTGGCCGCCGATCAGCGCCTCCATGTAGCTGGCGCACGCGTGGTCTTCGGGATGGTCGGCCGAAGCGACGAGGGTCAGGGTGCCCGGCTTTTTTGACAGGCAGGCTTGAACAGTCGCCCGGGCGACCACGAGACTCGCGGCGAAGATGTCATCGCCTGATGCGGCGGCCGCGACCTGCGTCCCCGCGGTCGACCGCTGGATGAGGACGCGACCTCTCAGATCGAGCTCGCGGACCATGGTCGGCGAGTTGCTGAGGGGGATGCCTTCGACCGGAAGCGCGTCCTCCTCGGCACAGATCACCGCCCCCTCCGTGCGGTCGGCGAGGGCGCGGGCCTCGGTGACGCTTCTGACGAGGAGGCACTCGCGCGCTCCGCCCGCCAGCGCGTACGCGCTGACCGTGAAGGAGCGCAGGACGTCGATGACGACCACAGTGCCGCGCGCCCGCCGCGCACCCTCGACACCCGTGGCGTGGATGATGTTCACGTGTCGGGTCCGAACGTCGGTGAGCAGCCGCGAGCCTTCGGTTTCGAACAGATCGCGGACTGCGGGTCGATGCGTGTCGTCGGCCTGCGTCTGGAGGCCGGCCAGCGCGTGCCCGAGCACCGCAACGCGATCCCCGTGGCGTTGATCGTCACCGGCGGGCGGCTGCTCTTCGACGACGGCGTGACTTCGGGCGAGGTGGGCACCGGCGAGATGCTGCTGATCAACCCTGGTGAGCGACACACGTACCGCGCGGAAGAGCCCACATCGGCGTACCTGGTGTTCGCCGGACTGCCCGGCGTGCGCGGCCGCACGTGGACCCTGCGCCGGAGAGACTGAGCGCGCTCAAGAGGCGTTCCACAGGGCGATGACGCGGCCGCGGTCGCCCTGGTCGCGGAGGATGTTGACTGTTGCGACGTCGAGCAGGAGCCCGGCGGCGACGGTGATGTCGACGTGGATCCACGCGACCGCGACGGCGCGGAGGATGTGGCCGTGCGCGAACGCTATCGCCCTGCCCTCCGTCTTCTGGCCCGCGGCCATGTCGATGAAGTCACTCGCCCGGGCGTAGACCTGCGCCGGCGTCTCGCCGCCCGGGCAACCGTCCCTGTAGAGCTCCCAGTCAGGATCCCGGTCGCGAATCTCAGTCGTGGTCAGGCCCTCGTAGCGCCCGTAGTCCACCTCGCGCAGGAGCTCGGTGACCTCCGCATGGTCGAACCCGGCCAGGATCGCCGTGCGCCGCGCGCGCTGCAGCGGGCTCGAGTACACGGCGTCGAACTCGAGGCCGCGCAGGCGACCGGCAAGGAGGCTCGCCTTCTTTTCGCCACGCGGGGTCAGGGGCAGGTCTGTGGTCCCCGTATGCCGTCCCGAGAGGCTCCACTCGGTCTCGCCGTGACGGGCGAGGTAGAGCTCGAAGCTCAGGCGGGCTTGCCCATCATCTCGGGCCGGCCGGAGCGCAGGGAGCGGCTCGCGCTCTCGATCACGCCACCGGCGCGGACGCGCTGGCCGGGACGGATGCAGACCAGGCCGACCGCCGCCTGCACGCCCAGCGGCTTGAGAGCGTCGTTCACCGCGGCGAGGACGCGGTTGGCCGCGTGCGCCGTGCCCGCAACGTCCGTGTCGGGAAGGATGGCGAGGAGCTGCGGCGGCGTGCGGCCGAGCACCCCTGGCGTATCGACATCGCGCACGGTGCCGGCGAGCGCCGCGGCCATGGCCTTCAACGCTTCCTCCGGGGGGATCGAACCGTTCGCCTCCACGAGCAAGACGCCGAGGTTGCGCTGGTAGCGGTGCGCGCGCGCGAGCTCGTCCTCCAGCACCGGGCGCACGAAGCGATCGTTGAACAGGCCGGTCGTGCGATCAACGATGTGCAGGGGTTCGGCCTGGGGGTCGTCAGCCCTGACCCCGCACATGGCGCAGAACACCGCGCCGTGCGGGAGTGGAGAACCGCATGCTTGGCACGTCTGTGCCTCGGGCCGGCGGCGGAGGAAATCGCCAATCGGCATTCGGTAAAGCCTATCAGCCGTGTTCGCCATGCCCGGTCGACCCCCTTAACAGCCTGGGTTGCGTTCGATTTTTGCGAATCCTAAGCTCGAACGAGGTGTGCCGGAGGGGGAGGGACGGCAACGGTGGAGGAAGGGAGGGCCCGGCATGCGGTATGCGAAGTTCGGGGTGGCGGCCTCAGCCCACGGCGGCGGCGGGCGTGGTCAGCCAGCTCTCCGCCCACTCCGACACCGCGGCGATCACGGGCTGCAAAGCGCGGCCTCGCGCGGTCAGTCGATAGCTCACCCGCACGGGCGGGCCCGGATCGACAAGCCTCTCCACGATGCCCTCGGTCTCGAGCTCGCGCAGGCGTTCGGTCAGCACGCGGTCACTGATCCCCGGGATGCCTGCGAGCAGCTGGTTGAATCGAGCCGGGGCGGGGACGAGGGCCTTGACCACGGCGCCGGTCCAGCGCTTCCCTATCAGCTCGATGGCGCGCTGAAAGGACGCGCTGTAGTCAAGTCCCCCTCCGACCATGGGGAGTGATTCTATGCGGTATCGCAAGTCTCGGAAAGGACCCCGCCGGTCTTTTCCACAGGAAATTTTTTCGCGCCACAATCAGACTCCCATGACCGCCACGGCGCACCCCTTTGAGGGCTTGGAATTGTTCAGGCAGACTGCTTCGATGAGCTTGCGGTGGAACTGACCGACAGGGTCGTCGTCGTCACGGGCGCGGCGCGCGGAATCGGTCGCGCCCTGGCCACTCGGTTCGCCTCCGAAGGCGCGAAGGCCGTGGTCGTGGTCGACATCGACGCCGAGGGCGCGCGGTCCGCGGCCGCCGACATCGGCGCGACCGCGATGCGATGCGACGTCGCGCACGAAGACGACGTCACAGATCTTGTCCAACAGATCGAGGCCGCTCACGGACGCATCGACATCTTCTGCTCCAACGCGGGCATCGCCGTGGGCGGAGGCCCCGAAGCGGCGAACACCGACTGGCAGCGCATCTGGGATGTCAACGTCATGTCGCATGTGTACGTCGCCCGCCATGTCTTGCCCGGCATGCTGGTGCGCAAGGAGGGCTACCTGGTCGGAACCGTGTCCGCGGCCGGCTTGCTGAACCACGTCTTCGCCGCGCCCTACGGCGCCACCAAGGCCGCCGCGCTCAGCTTCTTCGAGTGGCTTTCGATCGCGCACGGCGACGACGGGATCCGCGTTTCCTGCCTGTGTCCTCAGGGGGTGAAGACGGACATGCTCGCCCTCGAGCGAAGCCGGCTCGGGATCGACTTCCTCGAGGCCGGGGCGCTCGAGCCCGCGGCCGTCGCCGCCGCGGTGGTCGACGGCATCCGTGCCGAACGGTTCCTGATCCTCCCCCACCCCGAGGTGGCCGACTTCTTCAGGCGCAAGGCCGACGATTACGACCGCTGGCTGCGCGGCATGCGCCGGCTCCGCGCGAACCTGCTCGCCTCGGCGCGCTAATTGCGCCGACTCTCTCTGGTCGCCGGTGTGGCCTTGGTCGCACTCGCATTCGCCGCCGCGACCCGCGTGACCGACACGAGGGAGGGCCTGGTGGCGGAGGTGATCACTCTGCTCGGCGGAATGGCGGGCGTCGGGCTTTTGATCTACGCCTTCGCGGCCAGACGCCGGCCCGGCCGTCGCCAGGACGATCCCACGCCAAAGTCGTCAGTCACCGGCGGCCGGCGGTCGCTGCGCGACCTCGCCTTCGGCGCCGGCGGCATCGTCCTTGGCGTGGTCCTGCTGACCGGCCTCGCCTTCAGCGGCGGCCCGCTGTGGGCGAGCCTCGGCCTGGCGCTGCTTCTGCCCATGCTCGCCGGATCGATCTATCTCTGCGTCCGGTTCCTCAGGTCGGCGCCGTGATCGAGAGGATCTCGCCCACCAGGTAGAGAGAGCCGCACACCAGCACGTTCCCCGACGAGCCGGCGAGGTCTCGCGCGCGCTCCAACGCTCGGGCGGCCGGCCGCACCACCTCCGAGCCGGCGCCGTAGACCTCGGCCAGCCTCTCGGGCGCGATCGCGTGGCCGTGCGCGCTCTCGGGCTCAGTGAAAACAACCGAGTCGGGGTGGACGGTGCGCAGCGCGGCCAGGATCTCGACGGGGTCGCGTTCGCTCAGCATCGCGAACACGGCCGCCAGCCGCTCGCTGCCGATCAGACGGCGCAGCGTCGCGCCCGCCTTGACCATCGCAGCCCGGTTGTGCCCGCCATCGAGGATCACCCGCGGCCGCTCTGCGATCACCTGCAGCCTGCCAGGCCACCGCGTGGCGGCGAGGCCCTGGCGGACGGCAGCGTCGTCTTGCACGCCGAGAACGTGTGCCGCGGCGACGGCCAGGGCCGCGTTCCGGGGCTGGTAGTCGCCGACCAGCCCGAGGCGCATGTCGCGGTGCTCGAACCCAGGGCCCGAGACGCTGACCACGTGGCCGTCCCAGCCCAGCGACCTGGATTCGATTTTCACCTCCAGGCCCAGGCGCCACAGCCGTCCGAACTGAGACGCGACCCGGTCCTCGACGATCGCCAGCGCCTCCCCTTCGCACCCGGTCAGCGCCACGTCGCCCTCCTTGATGATCGCCGCCTTCTCGCGCGCGATCTCGGCGATGGTGTCGCCCAGGTACTTCTGGTGGTCCAGGTCGACGTTGGTGATGATCGCCACGCCGAGGTCCAGCGCGTTGGTGGCGTCGAGACGGCCGCCGAGGCCCACCTCGCAAACGAGCAGGTCGATGCGCGGCGCCAGGTAAGCGATGGCCATCGCGGTCAGCGTCTCGAACTCGGTCGCCGGGCCCAGCTCGGCGGCGACCACGTCGAGGGTGGGCATCAGGTCGTCGAGCGTGCGCACGAAGTCGCGCTCGCTGATCGGCGTGGAGTCGACCTCGATCCGCTCCGTGTACGAGATGAGGTGCGGCTTGGGCATGAACACGACGCGATGGCCCGCGGCGCGCAGGATCGAGCTCAGGCAGGCGCCGGTCGACCCCTTGCCGTTGGTGCCGGCGATGAGCGCCCCACGCATCGCCCTGTCTGGGGCGCCG
Source organism: Chloroflexota bacterium (assembly GCA_005889135.1). Classification (GTDB taxonomy): domain Bacteria; phylum Chloroflexota; class Dormibacteria; order Dormibacterales; family Dormibacteraceae; genus 40CM-4-65-16. Next base: position 1,093 of record VBEK01000030.1, on the reverse strand, counting down.
AGCCGGTCGAGGATCGCCCGCGTCCGCTCGGTGCCCAGCTTCATCGCGAACCGGCCCTGCCTGGAGATGAAGTCCAGGGCCTCGTCGTACGTCAAGGTCGGCGCCGGACTTCGGCCTCGTAGGTGTTCTTGATCAACATCGCGCGCGTCATCGGCCCGACTCCGCCCGGATTCGGCGTCAGCCAGCCCGCGACTTCCTCGACACCGCCGCCGAGGTCGCCCACCTGCCGGCCTCCGACCCGGTTCGTGCCCACGTCGACGACCACCGCGCCCGGCTTGACCATGTCCTTTCCGATCAGCCCAGCGCGCCCGGCCGCGGCGACCAGGATGTCCGCTGAGCGCGTGTGACCGGCCAGGTCTTTGGTGCGCGTGTGGCAGAGGGTCACCGTGGCGTTGCGCTTCAGGAGCAGCAGCGCCGTCGGCTTGCCGACCAGGTTGCTGCGGCCGACGACCACGGCGTTCGCGCCCTCGATGACGATGCCCGATCGTCGCAGCAGCTCGACGATGCCGGACGGGGTGGCGGGTTCGATCCCCCCTGGGATGCCCAGAGCCAGCTTGCCCGCGTTGATCGGATGAAACCCGTCCACGTCCTTGGCCGGGTCGAGCTCGATCACGATCTGCTGCATGTCGATCTGCTTCGGGGTCGGCTGCTGGATCAGGATTCCGCTGATCGATTCATCGGCGTTCAGGTCGCGCACCAGGGCAAGGAGCTCATCGGTCGTCGTGTGCGCAGGCAGCCGATGATCCTCGGACTCGATCCCCACCGCCTCCGCGTTGCGCTGCTTGAGCCGCACGTACTGCGCCGAGGCGGGATCGTCGCCAACCAGAATGGTGGCAAGCTTGGGCCGCGATCCGCCTTCCGCCATACGTTGCTCGAGGGCGTCCGCTACCTCTCTATATATCTGCTGCGCGACGGCCCTGCCGTCGAGGACGCGAGCCGTCACTCGAGCCCCAGCTCGGCGCGCGCGGCGGCGGCGACCACGCGCATGACCTCGCGGAGGTCGACGTCCTTCTCGTGCGCGATGCGGCGGCAGTCTTCGTACTCGGGGGCGACCTCGACGGCGCGGCCGGCGAGCTCCTTCACTTTGACGCGC
>VBEK01000029.1 GCA_005889135.1 Chloroflexota bacterium | reverse complement strand
GTCGGTGCCGAAGCTGATGAAGCCGGCGCTCTCGATGTCGACGCAAAACAGGTGATACGGTTCGGTCGGCCGCCAGTCGATCCTCGCCGCCGTCGCGTCCGCGTAGGCGCTACGGCGCCCAGCGTCTGGAGCTTCGACCACGCTCCCGTACAGCTTCAGATCGCCGTCCGCGCCCTCGCGGTCCGACCGCGGCGTGGCCAGGGTCAGGCGCGGGTCGCGCAGCAGGTCCAGCGCCTTCTTGGATCGCCACATCATCCCGAGCAAGAGGTCCCCGTCGACTATGTAAGGCTCGCAGGCGCTGATCCGCGGCCGGCCGTCAGCCCGAATCGTGCCGAGGAGGAGGATTCCCGTGGCTTCGATCCGGTCCTCGGCGATCCTGGCCAGCTCGGGCGCTGCGGCCGCGAACTCGCGCCAGTCCGTCTAGTGGTGCTCGGCCGCGGCGGCTTCGCCTTCGACCGCCTCTTCGGCGGCGCGGTTGCGGGCATCGCCTCGCAGCACCCACCACCCGAGCCCCGCGACACCTAGCGCCGCGACCAGAAAGGTGATGCTCATCCACAGCCACGCCGGCACCCACTCGCCCGCGAGATACATCACGGCTCATTATCGCGGAGCCAGATTTCCCGGTTAGGGTGTTACCAGAACGGACGTGATCGTCAACTTCATCGACCTGCTCATCCTGATCGCGGCGTTGATCGGTCTCGCCAACGGGTATCGTCGCGGCTTCTGGCTCTCGCTCGCCCAGTATGTCGGCCTCCTGGTCGGCGTGCTCCTGGGCGCGACCGCGGCCAGGTACGTGCTCGACTACCTGCAGATCACGAACGCGAGCGCACGCCCGCTGGGCGCGGTGCTGGTGCTGGTCATCGGGGGCAGCCTCGGCTCGAGCATCGGCTTCGCGGTCGGCGAGCCGATCCGGCGCAAGATCCTGCGCACTGGCCTCCACACCTCGACCGACTCGGTCGCCGGCGCGGCCCTTTCGGCGGTCGCGGTGCTCGTCATGTGCTGGTTCCTCGGCCTGAGCTTCTCGCGCGGGCCGGTGCCTCAGATCGCGCAGCAGATCCAGCGCTCGACGGTGCTGCGAGCGCTGGACACCCTCGCGCCGCGGCCGCCGGCGTTCCTCGCCAGCGTCGCCCAGGTCCTGGCGGGCGTGCAGTTTCCGCCTGTTTTCGCCGGCCTGGAGCCGGCCGGCCTCCCGGGCGCGCTGCCCGTTCCGGCGTCGGTCGACACCCCCGCCGTCAAGAGCGCCGCGCAGCTCGTGGTCAAGGTGTCGAGCGTGGGTTGCGGCGGGATCGTCACCGGCAGCGGCTTCCCGGTCGGCAACGGCTACGTCGTCACCAACGCGCACGTAGTGTCGGGGACCGCGTCGCACATCATCACCAGGGTCGACGGCACGACGATGCGCGCCGACGTGGTGTTCTTCGATCCGGAGCGCGACGTCGCGGTGCTCTACGTTCCCGGCTTCAAGCCGCCGGGGGTCACGTTCGGGCCCGCGCAGCGTGGGACCGAAGCGGCCGTGATCGGCTATCCGGGCGGAGGTCAGGAGACCATCGTGGCGGCCGTCGTGGACGGGTCGGTCTCCGCCCAGGGGCGCGACATCTACAACCAGAATCTGGTCACCCGCCAGATCTACGTCATCCAGGCGAACGTGCGCCCGGGGAACTCGGGCGGGCCGATCATCGACCTGCAGGGAAGGGTGTTGGGGATGGTGTTCGCCACGTCGGCGAGCGATCCGAACCAGGCCTACGCGCTCACCGACGACGAGATCACGCCCGACATCCGCGAGGCGGAGGCCAACCCTTCAGTCAGGGACACCTCGAGGTACGAGTGCGCGGCCTAGCGCCGCTCCTCTGACTCGGGTTTGCCTTCTTCGATCAACATGATCGGGATCCCGTCGACGATCGGGTAGAGCACGCGGCACGACGGGCAGCGCAGCTTGTCCGGCTCTCTGAGCTCGACTTTGGTGTGGCATTTCGGGCACGCCAGGATTTCGAGCAGTTCGCGAGAGATCACGCGCGCATGGTAGTACGGTTTGCGCCGTGATCCTGAGGCGGCTCTACCTCTACCTCGTCTCGGCCGCTGCGCTGGCGGTGCTTGCCATCGGCCTCGTGCTGCTCGGGGGCACCATCCTCCTGTTCGTCTTCAACGACCCGACGGCCGACTCAAGCCGCGGCCAGCTGGCGATCTACACAGCCATGACCATTGTCGCGCTGCCGGTCTGGGGCGCCCACTTCTGGTTCGCGCATCGCTTCGCGTCGCGGGACCCCTTCGAGCGCGCGTCCGCCCTGCGCCGCCTGTACCTCTACTGGGCTTGCCTGGCCGGCGGGCTCGCGACCACCGGCGCCGTCGTCGCCGCGGTCGTCCAGCTGGTGCAGCCCGCGCTCGACAACGTCCCGTTCAACGCCCTCACCACCTCCCAGATCGGTTGGGCGGCGATCGTCTTCGCGGCGGTCTGGGGCCTGCACTTCGTCATCGCCTGGCGCGACCGCGCCGCGGTGGGTGAGGAGGGCGCGTCGGCGACGCTGCGACGCTGGTACATGTACATCGCCCTGCTGGTCGGACTGCTCATGCTGCTGGGCGGGGCTGCGTCGCTGCTGCAGGCAGGGTGGACAAACCTCGCCGCGGGCGATCGCCGGTTTCCTGTCTCCCTCGCCGGACCGTTCGGGCTTGCGGCCGGCGGGCTGCTGCTGTGGGCCGTGCACGCCCGCGTGATCCACGTCAGGTTCGTCGCCGAAGACCGCCACTCGACCTTGCGCGCGCTGGAAGGCTTCATCGCGGTCGCCATCAGCATCGCGACGGCGCTGATCGGCGCGGCCCAGATCCTCTACTACCTGGTCGCGCGGGTGCTCGGGGTGAGCAACCCGGGCGGCGCGGGCGGTGACTTCATCGCGGCGGCGGCGGGGCCGGGATCGGCGCTTCTGGTGTACGGGGTGGCGTGGTTCTTGCTGAATCGCCGGCTCCAGCGCGACGCCGGAACGCAGGAGGCCGACCGCCAGGCCGCCATCCGGCGGCTCTACACCAACCTCGCCGCCCTCATCTCGCTCGCGGCCTGGGGATCCGGCGCGAGCCTGCTGCTCGGGACCCTCGCCCAGCAGGCGGAAGCGCCCATCATCGGCGCCAGGGCTCAGGACTGGAGGGACCCCGTCAGCCTCGCGGTCACACTGACGTTGGTGGGCGCCGGCGTCTGGCTCGCCCACTGGCGGCACGAGCCCTGGGCCGCTGACCGGCAGTCCCTGAGTCGCCGGCTCTACGTCTGGGCCGCGCTGCTTGGAAGCGTCCTCGCCGTGCTCGGCGGAGGCGTGGGCATCGTCAACGCCGTGCTTCGGCAAGCGTTCAGCGCGCAGCCGCGCCTGGACGATCCCTCCAACCTCGAGTTCGGCCAGTTCCTCGGTGTCGTCGTGGTCGCGCTGGCGCTCGCCATCTATCACTGGCGCGTCCTCCGCTCCGACGCCGCCTCGCGGCCTGCGCGGCCCGCTCGGGTCGCCGCAACCACCACCAAGGTGGCCGAGCCAGCGCCGGCTCAGGCACCAACCGCCGTGGTGGTCGAGAGCCTCGGACCGCACGGGCGCCGCTACACACTGGTCGTCACCGACGCCACCGACGACGACGTGCACCAGGCGCTCTCCAACCTCCCCCCGCACGCGACCTACCACCTCACCCCGACCGAACAGACCGTTGACGGCCGCTGAGACGCAGGCATATCTCGACCTGGTCGACTGGCGCCGCCGCGTCGGCGACCTCTACCGGCTCAGCGGACCAGACGCGCTCGAGCGGTTTCGGCGCGGCCGCGACGAGCTGTTCCGCAGCCACCCGCAGTCACCGATCGAGCCGGAGGAACGCGACTCGTTCGCCGGCCTGCGCTACTACGAGCACGACGCCGCGTACCGCGTGGTGGCACGCGTCGAGGCCGGCGACGGCAGCGAGCTCGTGATCGACACCGGGGGCGATGACGGCGCCGTGCGCTACCGCCGCGCCGGAGCCCTCGTCTTCACGCTCGGCGCCAGGGAATGCCGCCTCACCGTGCTGAGCCTGGTGCAGTACGCCGGCGGCCTGTTCGTGCCCTTCCGCGACGGCACCGCCGGACACGAAACGTACGGCGGCGGCCGCTACCTCTTCGACACCGCCAAAGACACCGACGGCCTGGTGCTCGAGATCCAGGCCGGCTCGCCCGAGGTGGTGATCGACTTCAACTACGCCTACAACGCCTCCTGCGCGTACAGCCCGCGCTGGGCGTGTCCTCTGGCGCCGCCGGAGAACCACCTCCAGGTCGAGGTGCGCGCGGGCGAGAGGGTCTACAAGACCTAGGCGGCCACAGAGCTCCCGCGCAACGCCCTGATCACCTCGCCGGCGCGACCGATCGCCTCCACCGTCGGCAGCGTCGGGTTGTTGAAGGTAAATCCGCCGAAGCCCGCGTCCAGGTAGGGGCGCAGGAACTCCGTCGCCTCGTCGACCGACGACACGACGCGGACCATGGCCCTGCGTTCGGGCGGCAGCGCGTCCATGATCGCCCTGGCCTGCGTGTCGTTCTCGGCGAGGACGAAGCCGACCCCGAGGAGGATGGTCACGTCCGCGGGATTGCGGCCGACCGCGGCGCAGTGCTCCTCGAAGACAGCCTTCTTGCGCTTGAGGTCTTCGATCGGTCCGCCGAACCAGTGTCCGATGTCACCGTGCTCAGCGAGGATGCGCAGGGTGCGCCTCTCCCCGCCGCCGCCGATCAGGATCTTCGGGCCGCCCTTCTGGATCGGTCGCGGCACGTTGAGCGCGCGGTCGATGCGGTAGAACTTGCCCTCGAACGAAGGCCGCTCCTCGGTAAACAGCAGCTTGGCGATGGTCACCGCCTCCGCGAGCCGGTCCATGCGCCGGGCGATCGGGGGGTAATCGAAGCCGTAGCCGACATGCTCGTCCTCGTTCCACGCCGCGCCGATGCCGAGGATGGCGCGACCCTTGGAGATGACGTCGAGGGTGGTGACCTCCTTGGCGACCAGCGCAGGGTTGCGATAGGTGACGCCCGTGACCAGCGTGCCGAGCTTGACCTTCCTCGTCTGGGTCGCCAGCGCGGCGAGCGCCGAGTACGCCTCCAGCATCGGCGCGGTCTCGGGACCGACGCCGCGAATCTGATAGAAGTGGTCCATCACCGTCACGAGGTCGAACCCCGCGGCTTCGGCGGCCTTCGCCTGCTCGACCACGTGGTCGAAGAGCTTGTCCTCCGGGACGCCTGGGAATGTGTAGTTCGGCATGTGGAAGCCGAAGAATGCAGCCATATTTAGAAGAAACGGCGCGGCGCGGCTACCATTCCGTGGAGATGAACTGGAGGATCGCGCCGCTGCTCGGCATCGGCTTCGTGCTGCTGTCGTACGGGACGGTGCTCGTCTTCCTCGCTTTCGACCGTGACTCGCATTCCGCGAGCGACACCATTCGCCCGTTTGTGATCACCATGGCGCCCGTCTGGATCGTCGCCATCGCGGCCGCGAGGGTCGTGCTGAAGAGGAGCTGAGTCCGGCTGTCCTATAGATAGAATTTGTAGGGTTGGCCGTGTCGATAGACGAATCGCGTAACGGAAAGCCCAGCGGAATTCAGCTCGTCCAGGTCGAGGGCTTCCTCGAGGTGGCTCGCCGGGGCAGCGTGAGCCGGGCCGCGGAGGCGCTCTTCATCACCCAGCCGACCCTCACGGCGCGCCTGCAGGGGCTCGAGCGCGAGCTCGGCGCGGCGCTGTTCCTGCGCACGTCGCACGGCATGCGCCTGACCGACGCCGGCCGGGCCTGGATCCCGTTCGCCGAACGCGCGCTACGAGCGCTCGTCGACGGACGCGACGCGCTCGAGCAGGTGATGACGGCGTCCGCGGGCCACCTGATGATCGCGGCCGCGCCGGCGGTCAGCACCTACGTCCTGCCCGAGCTGCTGGAGCGCTTCGTCCAGGCGCACCCGCGGGTCGAGGTGTCGGTGCGAACGGGGCACTCCGAGGACGTGGTGGAACTCGTGCTGCGCGACGAGGTCCAGCTCGGCCTCGGTCGCGCGATCCGCCATCCCGACCTCGAGCTCCGGCCTTTTCACACCGAGGACCTGGTCCTCGTCTGCGCGCCCGAGCACCCGTTCACCCAGCTTTCGTCCGTGACGATGGCGCAGGTCGCGGCCGAGAAGCTGATCATGTTCGACCGCACGTCCAGCTACTACGAGATCACGCAAGGCGCGTTTCTCTCCGCCGGCGTGAGACTCCACGGCCTGATGGAGCTGGACTCCATCGAGGCGGCCAAGAAGATGGTGGAGCGCGACCTGGGCGTGGCGCTGCTGCCAGGCACCGCCGTGGCGCGCGAGATCGCCGGCAAGACGCTGCGCGCGGTGAAGATGAAGGACGCGCCGCCGATGCAGAACGTGATCGTCGCCTACCGACGCCGGGACGCGGGCAAGCCCGAGGGCATCGTCGCGGCCTTCCTGGAACTGCTCGAAGCAAGATAAAACGCGCGAGCGGGCGCGTCTCTACATCGAATCTGCCGATCGGGCTCATCATAAGAATCGATTGGACGTATATCGGCTCTCTTGATAGTTTCTTGGACATGGATCAAGAAATCCGATCGCAGGATCAGGAGCCAGGCGAGGTTACCGCGCACGAGTGCGAGTGCCCCGAGCCCTGCAACTGCGACCACGACAACGAATAGCTGACCGCGAGGAGGCCTTGATGGATCTCGTTGCCACGCCCCTGCTCCCTGACGGCTACAAGGTGCCGGTGTCGCGCCGAGAGGAGCCGAGCAAGCGCCTGCGCCGCCTGCTGGCCGAGAAACCGTATGTCTTCGCGCCGGGCGTCTACGACCCGATGGGCGCCCAGCTGCTCATGTACCACGGTTTCGACGCCGTCTACTTCAGCGGCTACTCGTTCGCAATCGGGCACCTGGGCACCACCGACATGGACCTGTACTCGTCGGTGGAGATCGCGGACGGCGCGCGCCGCGCCGTGAGCGCGCTGCGCAAGTTCCAGCTCACGATGGCCATGGGCGACCCGGAGAAGAAGGCGCCGCCGGTCCACCTCGAGATCCCGCCGGTCGTCGTCGACATGGACGCCGGTTACGGCAACCTTTTCAACGTCCAGCGCACCACCGAGCTCTACGTCAACGCGGGGGTCGCCGCGGCCCACCTCGAGGACCAGGTGATGCCGAAGCGCTGCGGGCACATCGCCGGCAAAGCCCTGATCTCGGCCTCCGAGTTCATCGGCAAGCTGCGGATGATGCGCAGCGCGGCCGACGACCTCGGTCGCGAGGACTTCGTGATCATCGCCCGCACCGACGGAGTGTCCGCGACCGAAGCGCCCGAGTCGAAGCGCGGCCTCGAGCTCGCCATCGACCGCGGCCTGCGCTACCTCGACAGCGGCGTTCCCGACCTCCTGTGGTGCGAGTTTCCGACGGCTGAGCGCGGGCCGACGGAGACGTTCTGCACCGAGATCCGCAAACGCTTTCCGAAGGCGCGCTTCGCTTTCAACTACTCGTCCTCGTTCAAGTGGTTCAACGAGAAGGATCCGATCACCTGGGACGAGCTGGGCCTGCTGGGCGTCGGGTTCATCTTCATCACGCTCGCCATGCAGCACGCGGCGGGGTACGGCATGTCGACGCTGCTGCGAGGCCTCCAGGAGAAGAAGGAAGAGGGTTACATGGAGCTGCAGCGCAGGGAGTGGGCGGACGGCGCCGACATCCCGACCCGCTCGCACCACCTCTTCACCGGGGTTCCGTACCACCAGCACGTGGGCAACGTGTACGGAGCGACTCGGCTCAGCGAGGACATCGACGAGGGCCTGGAGATCTCGAAGGTCGTCTAGCGAAGGCACGTAGACTTCGCCCGAAAAGGGCGTGCTGCTGTATCCCTTCCGCTGGCTGTGGTGGCTCATCTCGAGCGTGCGGCGCTCGGTCGGCAGGCCGCCGCCCGAGTTCGTCCTGTTCGTCGTCGAGGAAGATCTGCCCGCGCTGCCGGACCCGCCGCGGCCGTTCTGGCAGCGCTTCGCCGGCAGGCAGCGGCTCAGCATGCGCGAGCTCGGCGAGAGGTTCGAGGCGATCGGACGCGACACGCGGATCAAGGGGGTCGTCCTCCATCTGCGGTCGGTCGGGCTGCCCATGGCCACCCTGCAGGACCTGCGCGAGCTCGTGGTCGGGCTGCGCAAGTCCGGCAAGCGCGTGGTCGCCTGGGCGCCGTCGTACACCACCGGCACGTACTACCTCGCGTGCGCGTGCGATGAGATCCTGCTCATGCCCGCGGGCATGGTCCAGCCGCTGGGATTCGCGGGCGGCGGCGTGTTCCTCGCCGACGGCCTCGCCCGCTTTGGGCTGAGCGCGGACTTCATCCAGGTCTCGCCCTACAAGTCCGCCGCCGACCCGCTGACGAAGTCGCGCATGACGGACGAGTACCGCGAGCAGGTCACCTGGCTGCTCGAGTCGCAGCACGACGAGGTCGTGAAGGCCGTCGCCGAAGCGCGGATGCTCGACGCGGCGGGAGCGCGCGAGCTGATCGACTGCTCCCCTTACGGCGACGATGTGGCGGTTGAGAAGCACGTCGTCGATCGGGTGCTGACAGAGGAGGAGCTCCCGGCGCACCTTGGCCGCGAAGGCGGGAGCCAGGTGAGCATCGGTGCGTGGGAGCGGGCGGAGCGAAGGATGCGGCCGCCGGCACCGAAGCTGCGATTCGGCAGGTACGTGGCCCTGATGCGGATCGAAGGCGTCATCATCGACGGTCGCTCCGGACGGCTGCCGGTGCAGCCGCCAGTGAACGTGCCGCTGGTCGGGGAGGCGCGAGCCGGCGACCTGAGCGTGGTGCAGCTTGCGCGGCAGGTCGCGGCGGACAAGCGCGCGGCCGCGGTGGTGCTCTACGTCAACTCCCGAGGCGGGTCGTCGACGGCGAGCGAGGCCATGCGCCACGCCCTGCGCGTCGTAGCGTCGCGCAAGCCCCTGGTGGTGGTCATGGGGCCGGTCGCTGGCTCGGGTGGTTACGACGTGGCGACGCCAGGCTCCTGG
>VBEK01000132.1 GCA_005889135.1 Chloroflexota bacterium | reverse complement strand
GGCCCTGGCCGCGCTCGACGACACCGATGAAGAGGAGCGGGAGCAGACCACGATCGATTGGCTGCGCCACAACTGCCGGCTGACCCACAACGTCGCCGCCGACCGGGTGCGCATCGGCGAGAAGCTGCCCCAGATGCCGCGAAGCGAAGACGCGCTCTACAACGGTGAGCTCGGCATCCAGCACCTGGCGGTGATGGCGAGGACGGCGGTCGCGGTCGGCGAGGGCTTCGACGAGTCCAAGCTCCTCGGCCTGGCCAAGAAGCTCTCGCCGGGCAGGTTCTACCACGAGTCCCTCCACTACCGGCACTCGCTGCGGCCGCAAGAGGTGGCCGAGGAGCAAGCCGACCTGGTCGAGAATCGTCGCCTCTCCATGAGCACGGCCGAGGACGGCTGCCTGGTGCTCAACGGCGTCCTCGACCCGGTGGGCGGCGCCGCCGTGCGGACCACGCTCGAACGCCTGGCGAAGCCCATGGGCAAGCACGACCACCGCGACCGCGAGAAGCGGCTCGGAGACGCGATCGTCGAGCTCGCCACGCACGGAGGCAAGGTCAAAGTCCAGATGCAGGTCACGAGCTCGATCGAGACCTTGCTCGGCCTGCTGGGCGCGCCGGGCGCCGAGACCGAGTTCTCGCTTCCGGTCTCGTCCAAGACCGTGGAGCGCTGGGCCTGCGACTCGAGCCTGACGCGGGTCCTGCTTCAGGACTCGGTGGTGATCGATGTCGGCCGGGCGCAGAGGGTGATCGCAGGGCCCAAGCGCCGGGCGCTGGTCGCGCGCGACCAGCACTGCCAGTGGCCGGGATGCGAACGCCCTGCGTCCTGGTGCGACGGCCATCACATCGTGCACTGGATCAACGGCGGCGGCCTCGAGCTGGAGAACATGGTGCTTCTCTGCGGTCGCCATCACTGGATGGTCCACGAAGGCGGATGGCAGATCGTCAAGAGCGATGCCGACGGCATCCTGCCCGTCGCGCCGATGCACACCCTCGGATTGCCGCGAGGGCCCGACTAGTCAAAGGGGTCCTCGATCAGCTCGACTTCGAAACCGCCGTCGCGCCTCACCGTCACGCCGACGACCGCGTAGCGGATTGGTCCGCGCCACTCCGCGAGGGCGCGGTACTCAGCGGCGGCGGCCAGCAGCGATTTGCGCTTGCGCGGGCCGACGCCTTCCAGGGGCGTGCCGAACGCGTCGCCGCGGCGCGTCTTCACCTCGACGACCACCAGCTCGAGGCCTCGCCGGCACACCAGGTCGAGCTCGCCCCTCCGGGCGAGGAAGCCTGCGCCGACCACTTCGTAGCCGCGTGCCCGCAGGAATCTCGCGGCGGCGCGCTCGCCCGCGCGGCCTAGCTCGGCTGGGCTTCGAGCAGCTCGGAGACGCGGAACGGCGCCCAAGACGTCCGGTGGATCGGGCTCGGGCCGAGTCGCCGGATCGCGGCGCGATGCGACGGAGTGGCGTATCCCTTGTGGTCGGCAAACCCCCAGCCGGGGTAGATGCGGTCGTACTCGATCATCGTTTTGTCGCGGGCGACCTTGGCCACGATGCTCGCGGCCATGATCGAGGCGCAGATCTTGTCGCCGCGCACCACCGCCAGCTGCGGCAGGGGCGCATCCGGCACGTCGAACGCGTCGACGAGCAGGTACTCCGCCCTCACGCTGAGGCCCGCCACCGCACCGGCATGCGCGAGCATTCGCGCCTTGTAGAGGCCCAGCCGATTGACCTGCGTGTGGTCGACCGCGCACAGCGACACGGCCACGGCACGGCGGCGAATGATCCGGTCGACGCGCTCGCGCTCGTCCGCGGTCATCAGCTTGGAGTCGTTCAGGCCCGGTATGCGGTCACCGAGCCGGAGCACGACCGCTCCCGCCACCACGGGGCCGGCGAGCGGGCCCATGCCCACCTCGTCGACGCCGGCAACCACCTCGTAGCCCATGGCGTGGGCCCGACGCTCGAACTTCCAGAGCTGCGGACGCATTTAGAGAAGCAGCGTACGAGGCATCTTGGAGACGGCCAAGCCCCTTTACAGGCTTACGCCTCCTGCGTCTCGGCCTCCGGCTCCTCAACAACCTCCTCCACCGCCTGCTCCTCGGGCTCTTCGACCTCCGCTCCCTCCGCCACCAGTCGCCTCCGCTCGCGGATGCGAGCCTCGCGACCCACCTTCCCGCGCAGGTAGTAGAGCCGGCCCTGGCGCACATCGCCATGGCGCAGCACATCGATCTTGTCGATGCGCGGCGAGTGGATCATGAAGGTCCTCTCGACGCCCACGCCGTGCGTGACACGGCGCACGGTGAAGTTGCGCCGCAGGCCTCCGCCGGTCACGCGGATGACCGTGCCCTCGAACACCTGGATGCGCTCCCGCGTGCCCTCGACGACCTTGGCGTGCACGCGCACGGTGTCGCCGGCACGCAGCGCGGGAGTCTTCTTTTTCTGCTGCTCCTTCTCGAGCTGCTCGATCACGTTCATGTCTTCTTCAACTCCTTGGGATGTGAAACGCGCCTCTGCGCCGCCTGCTGCCGCCGCCACTGCTTGATGCGCGCGTGGTCGCCGGAGAGCAGCACGTCGGGGACCGACATGCCCCGGTATTCGGCGGGACGCGTGAACTGCGGCCAGCCGGTCATCTCCTCCGCGAAGCTGTCCTGGGTCAGGGACTCGGGATCGCCGACGACGCCCGGCACGAGCCGGGCCACCGCGTCGACCAGGACCATGGCCGGGATCTCGCCGCCGCTCAGGACGTAGTCGCCGATCGAGATCTCGCGGGCGTCGAGGGCCGTGCGCACACGGTCGTCGATGCCCTCGTACCGGCCGCAAACGATGATGAGTCCAGCTTCTTCCGCAAGCTCGGACGCGACGCGATGGTCGAGACGCTCTCCCCACGGCTCCATGAGAACGACGGGCCCGGGGTTGGCGGCGCGGATCGATTCCACCGCCTCGATCACCGGCTCCGGCTTCATGACCATCCCCGGACCACCGCCGAACGGCATGTCGTCGACCTGGCGGTGCCTGTCGTGAGTGAACTCGCGCAGGTCGTGCGCCTGGAAGCCGATCACGCCTCGCTCGATGGCGCGGCCGACCACGCCCTGGTGGAACACAGGGCCGAACATGGCCGGGAAGATGGTGACCACGTCGAATCTCATCCGGCGTCCTCGAACTTGAAGACCCAGTCGGCGACCACGACCCGACCCTGGGCAAGATCGACCTCGATGACCGCGTCCTTCGTCGCCGGGATCAGATGCTCGATCGAGCCGCGGCGGCTGACCCACACGTCGTTGGCCGGCCGCTCGAGAACCTCTTCGACTACCCCGATGGATTCACCCGCCGTGTTCACGACGGCGAGGCCGATGACCTGGCGGTGGTAGAAGCGGCCTGTCTCCAGCTCTCGCATCTCTTCTTGCGGCACCTCCAGGTACCGGCCGCGGAAGAGCTCGGCGAAGGTCCGGTTGTCAATGCCCTGGAGCTTCACCACGAGACCCGGGTGGCCTTCCCGGCTCCACTCCACCTCGCGCGCGCAGCCGTCGAGGACGAGCCTGGCGCCGGGATCAAACCGGTCCTCGAAATCTGTCAAGGGTAGAACCTTGACAGCTCCGGCAAGCCCGTACGCCCCCATCACCTGCCCCACCCGGATCATGCCCTCACCTCGCCGCCCGATCGAGGGCCGCGGGGCGAAAAGTGGCCGGAGGAGAGGGATGGGTTCGCGAGATCGACGAAGACACGCTTGCCGCGGTCACGCGAGGACGCCACGCGGACCAGGGTGCGGATGGCCTCGATGTTGCGGCCGGCCTTGCCGATGAAGCGGCCGATGTCCTCATCGGCGAGCTTGACCTTGATGGCCACGGTCGCGCCGCCTCGCTCGAACGCCTCGACGGTGACCTCGTCCGGCTTACCCGCCAGCGACTTGGCCACGAACTCGACGAGCGCCCGGTAGTCGATGCTGGGCCCGCCGGGCATTGGGCCCCGCTCCCGGTCGCGCCGAAAGCCACCGCCGCCGCGGTTGTACCCTCCGCCGCCACCTCGGTTGTAGCCACCACCGCTTCCGCCGCGCCGAAAGTCACGCTGTGGGGGTCGGCTTCTCTGCACGTCGCTCAAGGATTCCCTCCCGCTTCAAGAGGCTGCGCGCCGCTTCGCTGGGCTGGGCGCCCTGCTGCAGCCACTTCATCACTTTGTCCACATCGATCTTGACCTGCACCGGGTCGGTCATCGGGTCGTAGTACCCGAGGTGCTCGATAAAGCGTCCGTCGCGCGGCGAGCGCGCGTCCGCCACCACGAGGCGGTAGAAGGGGTGTTTCTTCGCCCCCATCCGCCTCAGCCTGATCTTTACCAACCTGCGCCTCCTTGTCCCTGAATCCTGGGTAGGGCGCCCAACCTGCCCTTCCGGTTGAGCGCTCCGAACTGTTTGGCAAGCTTCTGCATCGCCTCACGCGCCTTGAGCAGCCGGTTGACGTCGGCGGGCTGCGCGCCGCTGCCGCGGGCGATCCGGCGCTTGCGCGCGCCGTCGATTAGGTCGGGGTGAGCCCGCTCGCGCGGGGTCATCGACAGGATGATCGCCTCCATCCTCTTCATCTCTCTCTCCGGATCGGCGCCGGCGAGCTGACCCTTGAGCTGCCCGCCGCCGGGGACCATGTCGAGCATCGATTCGAGCGAGCCCATGCCGCGCAACTGCCGGATCTGAGCCAGGAAGTCATCGAAGCTCAGCGTGCCAGCGCGGAGGTGCTTCTCCACCTCGGCCGCCTTCTCCCTGTCCACCGCCCGCTCGGCCTTCTCGATCAGGGTCAGGACGTCGCCCATGCCAAGGATGCGCGACGCCATGCGCTCGGCGTGGAAGACCTCGAGGTCGGACGGCTTCTCGCCGGTGCCGGCGAAGCGGATGCGCTGCCCGGTCGCGAGACGCAGCGACAGCGCCGCGCCACCCCGGGCGTCGCCGTCGAGCTTGGTCAGGATCACGCCGTCGACGCCGACGTCGCGCCCGAAGGCCTCCCCCACCTTCACCGCCTCCTGGCCCGTCATGGAGTCGGCCACGAGGAGGGTCTCGGTGACACGGACTCGCGACTTCAGCTGCCTCAGCTCCTCCATCAGCTCGGCGTCGACGTGCATGCGCCCGGCGGTGTCGAGAACGACCACGTCGCAGTTGAGCCGTTGGGCCTCGTCGATGGCGCCCTCACCCTTGGCGAAGGCCACGCTCTCCCGGTCCGCGAGCGTCTTCAGCTGCTCCACCGCCGCGGGCCGGCGGAAGTCGAGCGCGGCGACCAGCGGGCGGTGCCCGTCGCGCCGCGCGAGGACCGCCAGCTTGACCGCGGTCGTGGTCTTGCCCGAGCCCTGAAGCCCGACCAGCATCAGCACGGTGGGAGGCCGGGAGTCATAGCGCAGGCCTTCGGCGTTGCCGCCCAGCAGCTCCACGAGCTCATCGTTCACGGCCTTGACCACCGTCTGCGGCGCGGTCAAGCCGGGCGAGATCTCGGCGCCTTCGAGGCGGGCGCGAACGCGCTCCACGAACCCCTTGACGACCTTGAAATTGACGTCCGCCTCGAGCAGCGCGAGCCGGACCTCGCGCAGTCCAGCCTCGACGTCCTCCGGGCGCAGCACACCCTTGCCGGTGATCTTCTTCAGCGCGGCAGCCAGTCGCTCCCCCAGGGCTTCGAACATCTACACCGTCCCCTCGAGCCGGGCGAGCTTCCGCCGCAATGACGCGATCTCCCGCCGGCGGCGCGCCGACTCCGCCAGAAGTCCCAGTCTGCTCTCGTACTCCACCAGCGACCTCGTCGAACGGCGGAGCAGGTCGTGCACGGCCGCGCGTGACGTGCGCTGGTGCGAAGCGATCTCGGCCAGCGACCAATCGTTCCGGAGGTAGAGGTCCAGGACCTGGCGCTGGTGCTCGGTCAGCAGGGCGCCATAGCGCTCGTAGAGCGCGAGGGTGCGCCCGCGCGTCTGAAGGCTGTCAAGTGCCATTCCTTGACAGTCTAGCAGGCTATAGAATCCGGGAAATTGCTGACCGCCTTCATCCTGGTCAAATCGACGCGCGAGGGGCTCACGCGGCTTGGGCCCGAGCTCGCCGACGTCGAAGGTGTGGCCGAGGTCTATACCGTGACCGGCGAGTGGGACTTCGTCGCCATCGTGCGAGTGCGTGAGCACGACGACCTTGCCAATGTGGTGACCCGGCACCTCACCCGGCTCGACGGCATCGAGCGCACTCAGACGATGGTCGCGTTCCAGCAGTTCTCGGCCCACGACCTCGAAGCCATGTTCGGCCTCGGTCTGGAAGACACCAAAGGCTGAGCGACCTCCTCCCCGTGGCGCTGCGCGCCGCGCGTGCGGGCGCCAGCGTGCTGCGCGAGACCGGACTGCCGCGACCGGGCGGCGCCGCCGAGCTGAAGGGCCGCGGCGACTACGTGACGGCCGCTGACCGCCACTCCGAGGCCGCCATAGTGGAGGTCCTGGCGCGCGAGGCGCCAGGAGTCGCGGTCCTCGCGGAGGAGGCCGGTGGCGTACGTGCGTCCACGATGTGGGCGGTCGACCCGCTCGACGGGACCACGAACTTCACCCGAGGTCTTCCGGTGGTGGCGGTGTCCGTCGCGCTGCTCGACGGCGGCAAGCCCGCGGTCGGGGTCGTCATCGCTCCGTTCCTGGACCTCGAGCTCACCGCCGTCGCGGGCGGCGGCGCGAACATGAACGGTGAGCGTCTGCAGCGAGACCGCGACGTCGAGCCCGCGAGCGCCATCGTCGCCACAGGCTTTCCCTTCCGCAACAAGGCGTTGCTCGGGCGCTACCTGCCGGTCATGAGCGGCGCCCTGGGCCGATTCGAGGACCTGCGCCGCGCCGGCGCCGCGGCCCTCGACCTCGCGTGGACGGCCTCGAGCTCGTTTGACGGATTCTTCGAGCTCGGCCTGAACACCTGGGACGTCGCGGCGGGAGCGCTCCTCGTGCTCGAGGCGGGTGGCAAGGTCACCGACTGGTCGGGCGGAGACACCTGGCTCGAGACAGGGGACATCCTGGCCGGCGCTCCCGCAGTGCACGAGGCCCTGCTAGAGCTCGCCGCGCAGCCTCCGCACGGGTAGGTCGACGAGGGACCGCCACTGCTGGCGGAGGGCGACGCCCGCAGGCACCCTGCGCTCGCGAGTCTTCAAAGGCACGGTCGTCCGCCGCGTGACGGCGCCCCTGAAGTCGCCCTCGTAACGCGTGACGACACAGCCCAGGTCATGCGCTCCGAAGTGGCAGTCGCTGCCTCCGATCCTCGCGCCGAGCCTCTCCTCGTGTGCGACGTAGAAGTCGTCGAGCTGCCTTCGCCGCCACGATCCCAGAGGCGCGGTGAACATCGTCTCGATGCCGTCGACGGTGGTCACGTCGAGCAGGCGGCGCAGCATCGCGGGCTGGATGGAGCCGAAGTAGACCGGGATGAACGGGTGCGGAATGATCGCCAGCCCGCCCTGGTCGCGGATGGCCGCCACGGTGTCCTCGACCGACATGCCCGACCTGACGGGCCTGTCCAGGAACCAGCCGACGACGTGTGTCTGGGCGGGCCATCCGGTGGTGATCTCCTGGCCGGCGACGACCGTCAGGCCGGCCGCCTCGCCCAGTTGCTGCGCCTCCCTGACCGAGGCCATCGTGTCGTGGTCGGTGACGGCGATGAGGTTGACGCGTGCGGTCACCGCCGCGGACACCAGCTCCGCCGGCGTGACCATGCCGTCGGAGGCCAGGGTGTGGCAGTGGGGGTCGGCGATCACCCCTCGAAGATCGCACGCACGAAGGCGCGGGCGTCGAAGGGTGCGAGGTCGTCGATCCCCTCCCCCACGCCGGCCAGCTTCGCCGGCACGTCGAGCTCCGACTCGATGGGCACGATCGATCCCCCCTTGGCGCTGCTGTCCAGCTTGGCCAGGACCAGGCCGGTGACGGGGATCGCCTTGTTGAACTCGCGCGCCTGGACGAGGTTGGTCAGCCCGAGCACGGCGTCGAGGACGAGCAGCGACTCGTACGCCGCATCGTCGAGCGCTTTCGCCGTGACGCGGCCGACCTTGGCGAGCTCCTCGAGCAGGTTGCGCTGAGTCTGGAGCCGGCCGGCGGTGTCTGCGATCACGACGTCCTGGCCGCGCCGGCGCGCGAGCTGAACCGCTTCGAAGACGACCGACGCGGGGTCGGCGCCGGCGGAGCCTTCGAAGTGGGCGACACCGGCGCGCTCTGCCCACACCACCATCTGCTCGATGCCCGCGGCGCGGTAGGTGTCCGCGGCCACGACGAGCGGGGTGTGCCCTTCTTTCTGGAGCCGGTGCGCGAGCTTGCCCGCGGTCGTCGTCTTGCCCGCGCCGTTGACGCCGTAGAGGAGGATGCAGGCCGGATCGCCGGTCAGGTTGAGCTCGCGCGGCTTCCTGGACATGACCGACGTGGCGGCCGCGGCGAGAGCCTCCGCCGCCTCCTCCCGTGTCCGGGGCTCGCTGGACCTGACGCCCGCGGCGAGGCGGGACGCCATCTCAGGACCGAGGTCGGCCGCGATCAGGACCTCTTCGAGCTCGTGATAGAAGCCGTCCGCCAGCGGAGGGCTCAGCGCGCGCAGCGCGCCGCGCGTGCGCTCACCGACGCGGGACCAGAAGGACCTTTCTTTCAGCCTGCCTGAAGCGTAGAGGTTGCTTGCGCCGCCGGCTTGCGGACGTCATCGAGGCGCACGGATACGAGGTGCGACGAACCGCTCTCGTCGAGGTGGATGCCGTAGAGGGTCGAGGCGTAGGACATCGTCACGTGGTTGTGGGTGATGACGAGGAACTGCCGCTTCTCGCCGAGCTGCGAGACCATCTGCCCGAAGCGGTCGACGTTGGCGTCGTCGAGCGCGGCGTCGACCTCGTCCAGGATCGTGAACGGGCTTGGGTTCACCTCGTCGAGGGCGAGCACCAGCGCAAGCGCCGCGAGCGAGCGCTCGCCCGAAGACAGGAGCGTCACGTTCTGCAGGCGCTTGCGCGGGGGCTGGACCAGGATCTCCACTCCCGTGCGCGGGCCTTCGTCGCCTTCCGCGTGCCGAAGGGTCGCCCGCCCTCCGGGATTCAACCGGCTGAAGTACTCGTGGAAGTTGGCTGCGACGGCGCCGAAGACGGCCTCGTAGCGCGACTCCTCCTCCTCGCGCAGCTTCGCGATCAGGTCGTCGAGGTCTGTCCGCGCGGCGGTGATGTCCTCGAGCTGCGCGGCCAGGTTCTCATACCGCTCCTCGAGCTCTCGGCACTCGGATTCAGCGAGCGCGTTGGTCGGCCCGATCTCCTCCAGTCGGCGCTCGAGCGCGCGCATCTCGCGCTCACGCGCTTTGCCGCCGGGCACCTCCTCGGGGGCCACCCCGTCGGGCATGCGAGAACGGATCTCGTCCATGCGGGCTTGCAGCAGCTCAGCCTCGCGCGCGATGAGCTCGAGGTTGCCCTCTAGATTGCCGGTGCGCAGGCGGGCGTCGATGCGAGCCTCTTCGAGGGCGACAACGCGCCTGGCGGTCTCGGCGAGCTCGGCCTCGTCGTCGGGCGCGTCGTGCTCGGCCGCGGCGAGAGACCTCTCAGCCGCCTCGGCCGCGGTGCGGAGCTCCGGCAGTCCCTCGACCGCCTTCGTGACGGCCTGCTCAGCCTCATCGAGGTGGCGGCGGCGCTCCTGCGACCCGGCCTCCAGGCGGACCACGTCCTCTTCGACGAGCGAGGCCTGGCGCCGCAGAGAGTCGATGCGCTCGACCGAACGGCGGCGGTCGAGATCGCGCTGATGGCGCACCGCGTTGCGCTCCGCGACCTCTCGCGACCTCGCCTCCAGCTCATGCGCGAGCTCGGCGGCGTGCGCCTCAGCGGCGTTCGCGCCCTGCTCGAGCAGGCTCGCCTCCTCTGCGGCTTTCGTCTCCGCCGACCGAGCCGTCTCGAGCAGGCGCTTCACCTCTTCGAGGTGCGGCGCGCCCGAGGCCCTGTGACGGAGGTCGGCGACCCGCGACCGCGCTCCAGCGGCTCCCGCTATCACCTTCTCGAGACGGGCGATCTCAGCGCCCAGCTCGACCTTCCGCGCGTCGAGCGCGGCGCGCGGGTCGGCTCCCGCCCGGATGAGCCCGCGCTCGCGGTACACGCCCTCGGGCGTGACGTCGCGGCCGACCACGATGCCGCCCAGAAGCCGCAGCGCGACCGCCTCATAACCGCTGCGGACGTTCACGTGGTTCAGAAGCGATCCGTGCGCGGCTCGCGACGACTCGACAGGAAACAGCGCGCTCAACTGCGTGGCGGCGGCGGTGACGACCGACGTCGCCGCGTTCTCGTCCGGCGTGACGACCGCGTCGACAAGCGGGCCGAGGACAGAGGCCAGCGCCGCCTCGTAGCCGTGGTGGGCAGTGATCACCTCGCCAACCCGGGGTCCTCCGTCGGAGGCCGGGCGGAGGGCCTGGATTCCCTCCAGTTCCGCGTTGAGCCTGGCCAGGGTCACAACCTCTTGCTCGAGGTCGCGCAGCGCGCGCTCGGCGTCGGCAAGCTGTCGCGACGCTTCGGCCGCACTTTCGGCCTGCATCACCTGCTGCTCCAGGAACTCGCGCCGCGTGCGCGCCGCGACGAGCGACGAGGCCGCCACGGCTTGCGCTCGCCGAGCCTGCTCCGCCGCGAGCCGCGCGTCCAACGCCGGGCGCGGGTCGGGAGCCTCGAGCGCCCCGTGCATGTCCTCGGGTTCGGCGATCGCGTTGGCCGCCTCGGCGAGCTCGCCGGTGAGCTGGGTCCCGAGCGCCTTCGCGGCTTCCAGCAGGGCGCGGCTCTCCTCCTCGGAGCGGCGCGCCGCCTCGGCCACGGCGCGGCGGTTCTCGGTCCTCTCTTCCGCCAGCTGCAGCCGGTGCCGCGCTTCGGAGAGCTGAAGGCGCACCTGCCCGAGTGTCCGCTGCCGGGCGAGGCGCCGGTCCTGGGCGGCCTGCATGTCGGTCCGTCCGGCCTGGAACTCCTCCTCGGCGACCCGGGCCTGCTCCCTGGCCTCGACCAGGCGGCGCTCGAGGGATTGCTGCTGGGACGTCGCTTTGCGGTGGGCGTCGCGCGTCTCGCGCCACTCCTCCCAGACGATGCTGCCCCTCAGGAGCTCGAGCCTCGTCAACGCTTCGGCCGCCTCGCGAGCGGCCGCCGCCTGGGAGCGCAGGACCTCGAGGCGGGGGTTCAGCTCGCCGCGCAGGTCTTCGAGGCGGAGCAGGTTGACCGCCAGCTCCTGCAGCTTCTGCACCGCCTCGTGGCGCCGCTGCTTGACGCCGCGTACCTGCGCCGCCTCCTCGAGCAGCTGGCGGCGCTCCGCCGGCGAGCAGACGACGATGTGCTCGATGTCGTGCTGGTCGATGATCGCGTAGGAGTCGACGGTCAGGCCGGTCGAGGCAAGCAGGTGGATCAGGTCACGCCGTCTCACCCGGGTGCCGTTCAGGAAGTAGTCGCTCTCTCCGTCGCGCTCGACGCGGCGCTTGATCGCGACCTCGTGGTAGTCCACGGGCAGGCGGCCCGCCGAGTTGTCGAAGACCATGGTGACCTCGGCGAAGGAGGCTTTCGGGCGGCGCTCGCCGCCCGCGTAGATGACCTCCTCCATCTTCTTGCCGCGGAGGTCGCGGGCCTGGCCCGAGCCGAGGACCCACTTGACGGAGTCGACGATGTTGGTCTTGCCGGAACCGTTAGGGCCGACGATGGCGGTCACGCCGCCGTCGAACTGGATCTCGGTCTGCCGGGCAAAGGTCTTGAAGCCCAGCAATTGCAGGGACTTTAGGAACAGAGTGCTGCGCAGGTTAGCAGAAGGGCTCTTCGCTACTCCAGGGGTTCGCCGAACTGGCGGCTCCGGGGTGGCTCGGCCATCGCGTGCAGCGGCACGACCTCGGCCGGTTCGGGCTCCGGCGCCTCCATCGGAGCGGCCTTCGGCTGGCGCTTCTGTCGCGGCGCGCGACGGGCGCGCGGAGCCTTCGCCGGCTTGGCGACCGTGAGCGTCGCGGCGGGGGACGTCGCGACAAGGCTCTCGAGCGCAGCCCGGGCAGCGTCCTGCTCGGCCTCCTGCTTGCTCGCCCCGTGCCCGGTGCCCAGCGGCTCGGCGCCTGCGAACACGACCGACGTGTACTCGCGTCGGTTGCCCACGCGCGCGCCCTCGCTGTCGTAGACCGGGGTTTCGCCGAACCGCTCCTGCGCGACCTGCTGCAGCCGGCCTTTGAAGTTCTCGTCGCGCACAGGCGAAGGCAGGGCGCGGTACCGGTTCAGGTAGTAGTGGTAGGCGGCGTCGTAGCCCGCGTCCAGGAACATCGCACCCAACACGGCCTCGAAAGCGTTGGCGAGGAGGGACTTCAGGCTCCGGCCCCCGCCCTTCGCGATGCCCTTGCCCAGGTAGAGGTAGCTGCCCAGGTCGAGCTCTTCCGCAAGCTGGGCAAGGGTGTTCGTGTTGACCATGGCCGAGCGCGTCTGTGTCAGCTCACCCTCGGTGGCGCCGGGATGGTGCTTGTACAGGTACTCGGCGGTGATCAGCTGCAGGACCGCGTCGCCGAGGTACTCCAGGCGCTCGTTGTCGCGTGGCGACACCGACGGGTTCTCGTTGGCAAACGAGCTGTGCGTGACGGCCTCGAGCAGGAGGCCTGGGTCGCGGAAATAGATCCCGATCTTTTGCTGGAGAAGCTGAAGGGACTGGGCGAGGGGAGCGGTCTGAGCCTGTGCTATGAGCCGGCCTTCTCCTGGATGTACTCCCAGGCCTGGCCGACGGTGGTGATCTTCTCCGCGTCCTCGTCGGGGATCTCCAGGCCGGTGTTCTCTTCGAACGCGTAGATCAGCTCGACGAGGTCGAGGGAGTCGGCGTTCAGGTCCTCCTGGAACGATGCATCCATGGTCACCTGCTCGGGCTCGCACCCGAGGCGCTCGACGATGATGTTCTTGAAGTCTTCGAAGCTCAGCTTTTGAGTTTCCATACGCGGACTACTGTACACGAGGCCGGAATGGCGAATCCCCGTCCCGGGGCGGGGCTCCGCGCGGCCCCGCCCCGACCACATCACCTATCGATTCGTCTTCACCGCCTGCGCCTGGGCGGGCGTCGGCGCCATGCCGAGCTGGGTCATGAGCTGCACCTGGTCAAACATCAGGTGCGCCTTCTTGACCAGGCCGCGGTCGACCTCGAAGGTCTGGATGTACTCGCCGTTCACCTTGCGGCCGGTCGCCGGCACATCACCCATGGCCGTCTTCAGCGTGCCGTTGTGCGTGCCGGTGAAGGTGGCCTCCAGCGCGACCTGATTGCCCTGGGCGAAGATGTTCTTGATGTCGATCTTCGCGTCCGGGAACGCGGTGAACCAGTTCTGGTTGAACTCTTTGATGGCTTGCGGCCCCTTGAGCGTCATGTCTCCAGGCGCCGTCAGCACGGCGTCCGGCGCAGACGATCGTGCTCCGGACTCCGCGTCGTGCGCGTTGAATCCCTTGACGACCGCCTCCACCACCGACCTGGCCTCCTGCTGGGTCGAGACCGCGATCTCGTACAGCTCGCGAGCCGGCTTCGCGCCACTCGCCTTGTACTTCTCGAAGGACGCGATCAACTTCTCCGCCTTCGGGCCGAATGCCTTCGCCGCTTCCGCGCTTTCGTAGAAGCCGATCGAGAGGACATCGCCCGTCTCGCGATTGACCAGGAGCATCGCCGAGCGTCCGCCCTCGTGTGTGGAGATGCTCGGCAAAGCCAGCTCCCTGTACTCCTTGATGGCTTTGTCCAGGTCGGCCTTCTTGTACGTGGACTTGACCACGCCTGTGTGCATGTCTGACCTCCGTGAGAACCACGAACCTGAGGCGGTTTGGAGCGCCAAGTGATCGCGGTGGACCCCTGACCACGATCCGATTCTCTGCCCCGCCTTGCGCGCTGCGTCAAGGCGCAGACTGCCGCCAGGCTACGATCCGTCGCCTACGCCGGAACGGCGATCTCCGCGACGGACTTCGGCGTGCCGGCCGCGACCGCCATGCGGCCCGGCGCGAGCTCTCGCATCATCCCGGTGAGGGCGCGATTCGGGCCGACCTCGATGAACGTGTCGCAGCCCGCCTCGACAAGCGCCGCGACACAAGCCGCCCAACGCACGGGCGAACGCAGCTGCATCTGCCGCACGTGCGGAATGCGATCGCCGCCCTGATGCGCCCGCCCGGTGAGGTTGGCCATGACCGGGAGGCGAGGGGCGCGCCACTCGATGCGGTCGAGGGCGGCGCGCAGGCGCTCGGCGGCCGGCGCCATCAGCGGCGTGTGGAAGGCGGCGCTGACGTTGAGGGGGATGACGCGCCTGGCCCCGGCCTCCTGGAGCCTCCTCGTCGCCGCCTCGAGTCCTGCCGTCGTGCCGGCGACCACGGTCTGCGACGGAGTGTTGTAGTTCGCCGGCCACGCGCCATCTATCCCGGCCATCGCCGCTTCGATCTTCTCCGCCTCGAGGCCAAGGACGGCGGCCATCGAGCCTGTGCCGGCGGGCGCGGCCTCGGCCATCGCCCTGCCCCGTTCGACGACTGCCTGGATGACATGCGGCGCGTCAACGGATCCAGCCGCCGCCAGCGCGGCGTACTCCCCCACCGAGTGTCCGGCGGCGGCGACGGGCTCGATGCCCCGGCGGCGGAGCAGGACCGTGAGGGCGATGCCCACGAAGCACAGCGCGGGTTGGGCGTTCTGGGTGAGGCGCAGCTCGTCATCGCCGGCCGTCGTGAGGAGCCGGCGCAGGTCGACCGCGGTCGCGGTCGCGCACCGGTCGCAGAGCGCGGAGATCTCCTGGTCTTCGAGGAGCTCGGTCCCCATGCCGGGCTGCTGCGAGCCCTGGCCGGGAAACAGAAACGCTACGTTCGCCGCCGGGCTATTCCTTCGCCTTCAGGACTTCGCGGCCGGCGTACTGCCCGCAGTTCGGGCAGACTGCGTGCGGCCGGCGAGGATGCTTGCAGTTCGGGCAAGGCTGGATCTGGACGAGCGCGAGCGCGAGGTGCGAGCGCCGCCGACCCTTCTTCGACTTGGACAGCTTGACCTTCGGGAGAGCCATGGCTCCGGGGATTCTACGTGAACCTAGTGCCCGGCCGTCTGGTCCGCGGGCTCGGGCTCCGACTGCTCCGCCGGCTGGTTGGCTTGCAGAGCCTCGGCTCCCCTGCGCACGGTGCCCAGCGTGCGGGAGAGGTGCGCCTCGAGCTGCCGCAGCTGCTCCAGGGCGTAGCGCTCGGCCTCGCGGATCATCTGGTCCGACTTCGCCTGCGCGTCCTTCACGACCTGAGCTGCGTGGCGTTCGGCGCGGCGCAGCACCTCGTGCTCGGAAGCGCTCTGCTCCGCGCGTTCGTTGGCGCGCGACATGGTGCGCGCGGCCTCGGCGTGCGCCTCGCTCATGATCCGCTGCTGCTCCGAGACCGTCCAGTTCGCCTGCTTGATCTCGTCAGGCAGGTTGAAGCGGATCTGGTCGATGAGCTCCATCATCTCGTCCTCGTTGACCATCACCTGCGTCGACAGCGGGACGTGACGCGCGTTCTGGATCAGGTACTCCATCCGGTCCAGCAGCTCGTCGACTTTTATCGGAACTTCTCCTTCAACGCTCTCGCGACCGGGGGCGGCACGAGGTCCGAGACCTTGCCGCCGTAGCTGGCGATGTCCTTCAAGATACTTGACGAGACGAAGATGTGCGCAAAGCCCGACATCAGGAACACGGTGTGGATGTCCGGCGCGAGCTTGCGGTTCATCAGCGCCTGCTGCAGCTCGGCATCGAAGTCCGAGTAGGCGCGCAGCCCCTTGACCAGCGTGCTCGCGCCGCGGGCGCGTGCGAACTCGACGGTCAGACCGGTGAAGCTCGCCACCTCGACCCGATCCTGGTCGCCGAGCGAGGCGCGGATGAGCTGGAGGCGCTCCTCGACCGTGAACAGCGGCTGCCGCTTATCGGGGTTGGCGGCGACGGCGACGATGAGCCTGTCGAAGATCCCGAGCGCGCGGTTGACCACGTCGAGGTGGCCGTTCGTGAACGGATCGAAGCTGCCGGGATACACGGCGATCTTGGAGTTCGGCACCGGGTGGGCGTTGCGGGCCGTCAAACCGCGAGCACCGTGACGATGGTGTCGCCGTGGCGGCGCTCACGGTCGACGCGCAGGCGCTCGAGCTGGGGCAGCATCTGGCGTCGGGAATGCTCGGCGAGCACGGTCGCCGACCTGACCTCTCGGTCGAGGACGCGCAGCGCACGGTCGAGCACGATGTCCTCATAGGGCGGGTCGAGAAAGATGAGGTCGGCGGACCCGACCACGTCGGGCGACGCCTCGAGCCACCGCACCACGTCACCGCGGACGACGCGCGCGCGCTCGCTGAAGCCGAGGGCGTCCAAGTTCTGGCGCAGGATAGCAAGACCGCGAGGCTGCTGATCCACGAACGTCACACTCGCCGCGCCGCGCGAAAGCGCCTCGATGCCGAGCGCTCCCGAGCCAGCGAAGAGGTCGAGCACCGTCGCGCCCTCGATTCGTGCCGCGACCATGTTGAAGATCGCTTGCTTGACGACTCCTTGAGTCGGCCGGATGTTCTTCGGGGCTTTCAGGCGCCTTCCGCGGGCCTCGCCTCCCGCGACGCGCAGCCTGCTCATCTTCGGATGCGGATCACGCCGTCTTCGCGCATGACGCCGATTCTCTCCCCCTGGCGGAAGCTCTTTGCGCGCTCCTGCGGGATCGCGACCAGGAGACCGCCGCTTGTCTGCGCGTCGCACAGCATCAGCTGCTCGGTCTCGCCCAGCCCGCCCCACTGGACGCGGTCGCGGTAGGCGGAATGGTTGCGACGGCTGCCGTCCGGAAACAGGTCGCGCTCGGCAAGGCCGCTGACGCCCTGGAGGAACGGGACGCTGGCAAAGTCGATGTCGGCGCCTCCGCGGAGGTTGGCGAGGTGGCCGATCAGGCCGTAGCCGGTGACGTCGGTGGCCGCGGTTGCACCCGCCTCGAGCATCGCCTCTGAAGCATCGCGGTTGAGCATCGTCATGACCGCGATCGCCGCCGCCTCTAGCGCTGGCGGGCAGAGTCCGCGCTTGATGGCCGTGGCCGCCAGGCCACTGCCAAGCGGTTTGGTCAGGAACAGCACGTCGCCGCCGGCCGCGCCATCGTGGCCGACCATGCGGTCGGGATGCACCTCGCCGATCACCGCGTAGCCGAACTTCGGCTCGGCGTCATCGACCGAGTGGCCCCCGACGACGGTGACCTCGGCCTCGGCGAGCTTGGCCGCGCCGCCGGCGACGATCTTCTCCAGGAGCCCGGTGTGGAGCCTGGCGCGCGGAAAGGCGGTGATCCCGAGCGCAAACAGCGGTCGCGCCCCGACCGCGTAGACGTCGCTCACGGCGTTGGCCGCTGCGATCGCCCCGTACGCAGAGGGGTCGTCGACGATGGGTGTGAAGAAGTCGACGGTCGCGACCAGGGCGCGGTCGGGCGCGAGGCGATAGACCGCGGCGTCGTCGCGCGCGGCCGCGCTGTTCAGCACGTTGGGGTCGACGATCGGGGGCAGAGCCCCGAGTACCTGCCCTAGCTCCACCGGGCTGAGCTTGCAGGCTCAACCGGCCCCGTGGCTGTACTCCGTCAACCGCAGCGGCGAAACGTCCGTCATGTGGGAATTAGTATCGGCGGGTGCCCCTGGTGTTCGCCGCGATCGCCCCCCACGGCGGCATCGCCATCGCCGAGGCCTGCTCGCCCGACGAGCGCGACCTCGCGCTCACGACGCGGGCGGGGATGGAACAGCTCGGTCGCCGTTTCGAGGCGGCCAGGCCCGAGGTCGCCATCGTCGCCACGCCGCACAACGTGCACATCTCCCACGCCCTGGGCGTGGTCGTTGCCGCCCGCGTGAAGGGCAGGCTGAACGGCGTCACGCCGCTGATCGAGCTCGACGTGCCCTCGGACACGCGGCTCGCCGGGCGCGTGCTCGAGGCCATCGGGTCGGCGGGCCTGGCCGTCGCGGGAGTCAGCTTCGGCTCCAACGACCCGGAAACGGCGGTCGCGCCGATGGACTGGGGCGTGCTGATCCCCCTCTGGTTCATGGGCGGCCGGAGTGACCCGCCCGTGGCGGTGGTCGTGGTCACGCCCGCGAGGGATCTTTCCGCCTCTGACCACGTCACCGCGGGCGCGGCGATCGCCGCGGCGGCGGCCGCGTCCGGTCGTCGAGTCGCGTTCATCGCGAGCGCCGACCATGGGCACGCCCACCAGGAGTCCGGTCCGTACGGCTACCACCCCGCGGCGGCGCAGTACGACGCTCTCGTCGAGGAGATCGTGCGCACGGGAGCGCTCGAACGGCTGGTCGGGATCCCACGGGAGCTCGTCGACAAGGCCAAAGCGGACAGCTGGTGGCAGATGCTGATGCTGCACGGGGCCACGCGCGGATGGCGCGGGGAGCTGATCTCTTATGAAGCCCCGACCTACTTCGGGATGCTGACCGCGGCTTATTCCCCCGGATAGTCGCGACTATCCGCGCCTTCGCAGCTCCAGAACCCCCGCTAGTCGCGAGTATCCATGCCCTCGCAGCTCCAGAACCCTCGTTAGTCGCGACTATCCGCCAGGTCGGGCGTTTAGCTCAGCGATGTCTGCTCCAGGCGCCGTGCCGCGGCGGCCTTCAGCGCCGGGAAGCCGTCGAGGGTCGGATCGTCGGCCACGAGGCGCTGCACCTCGGCCCTCGCCTCGTCGAGCAGCGCCGGGGTGCGCAGAGACTCCATGGCGGCGTCGGTCAGGCCGTGCTGGCGCGGGCCCATGAGCTCGCCGATGCCACGCCTCTCCATGTCCTCGCGCGCCAGCCGGAAGCCGTCGTGGATCCTGGCCACGAGCTCGAGGCGCTCCAGCGCGGCATCCGACGGATCCTCCGCCAGGAGCAGGCAGTAGCTCTGCGCGGAACCGCGTCCGACGCGGCCGCGGAACTGGTGCAGCTGGGCCAGGCCGAAGCGATCGGCCCCCTCGATCATCATCACCGTCGCGTTCGGCACGTCGACACCGACCTCGACGACGGCCGTGGCGACCAGGACCTGGATCTCGCCGGCAACGAAGCGCCGCATCACGTCGTCCTTCTCTTTGAGCCGACCATGGACCAGGTCGAGCCTGAACTCGGGGAACACCTCTTTCCGCAACCGCTCCGCCTCGGCGGTGGCCGAGCGCGCGGCAAGGGTCTCCGACTCCTCGATGAGCGGGCAGATGACGAACGCCTGCCGTCCCGCGGCGACCTCGCGACGAACTATCTCGTAGGCGCGCGACCTCTGGTCGGGGTCGACCACCTCGGTCGTCACCGGCGTCCGGCCGGGGGGCATCTCGTCGAGGACGGACACCGACATCTCGCCGTACAGCGCGAGCGCGAGGGTGCGCGGGATCGGGGTCGCGGTCATCGCCAGGAAGTGCGGACGCCCCCGACCTTTGGCGCGGAGCAGCTCGCGCTGGCGTGTGCCGAACCGATGCTGCTCGTCGACGATGGCGAGGCCGAGGTTGGCGAGCTCGACGTCCTCCTCGATCAGCGCGTGCGTGCCCACGACGAGGGCGCAGTGGCCGGACGCCGCGGCCGCGCGTACACGCCGGCGCTCGGGCGCGGGCTGGCCGCTGACCAGGAGCTCCACCGTGAGGCCTGGGAAGCTGGCCTCCAGGTAGGCGCGGAAGCGGTGAAGGTGCTGGCGGGCCAGGATCTCGGTCGGCGCCATCACCACCGACTGCATGCCCGACGCGTGGGCCATGGCCGCTGCGGCCGCGGCGACGGCGGTCTTGCCCGAGCCGACGTCGCCGTTCAGCAGGCGGTTCATGGGCACGGTCTGGGCCATGTCCTTGAACACCTCCCACGTCGCCCTGCGCTGGGCGGTGGTCAGCTCGAACGCGAGGCCGGCCTTGAAGGCGTCGATCACCTCCTGCCGGTAGGGGATCGGAGTCGCCGGCTCGGCGGCGATGCTCGCTCGCATGAGGGCAAAGGCCGCCTGGAGCTCGAAGAGCTCGGCAAAGGCCATGCGCCGGCGGGCGTCGGCGAAGTCCTGGTCGGCCTCCGGCTTGTGCCCGCGGCGGATCGCCTCGGCGACTTCGATGAGGTGATTTCGCTCCCGCACCTGGGCGGGGATCACGTCCTCGATCCGGTCGGCGAGCGGCAGCGCGGTCTCGACCCAGCGCGCGATCTTGCGCGAGCTCAGGCCCTCGACCAGGTGGTACTTGGGCATGAGGCCGCCGACCCGCACAGGCTTGACGTCCTCGCGGTCCTCGAGCCGCTCGTAGTGCGGGTTCTGCATCTGCAGCGCGCCGCCGTAGCGCGCCGACTTCACCGTGCCCGCGACCGCGATCCGGTCGCCCTTGTGCAGGTTCTTGGCGATGTAGGGTTGGTTGAACCAGACCAGGCGCAGCGGGGCGCCTTCGTCGTCGCGGATCGTCGCCTCGGTGAGCTTGATGCGGCGGCGGAGCGACTGCTTGGCGCTGATCGACGTTACCGTGCCGACCACGGTCGCCTGCTTGCCGTCGTCGAGGCCCGCGACCTGCGCCGGCGCGCCGTATGTCTCCCAGTCGTAGGGCAGCGTGAGCAGGAGGTCCCGCACGGTCTCGATGCCGAGGCGCGCCAGGCGCTTGGCCTCGGCGGCGTAGAGCCTGGGCAGCACGGTGACCGGGGCCTCGAGCGATCGCGGGAG
Source organism: Chloroflexota bacterium (assembly GCA_005889135.1). GTDB lineage: Bacteria > Chloroflexota > Dormibacteria > Dormibacterales > Dormibacteraceae > 40CM-4-65-16. Next base: position 18,579 of record VBEK01000132.1, on the reverse strand, counting down.
AGCGAGGACCGGCATCTACGGTATGTTCCGAAGGGGTACTGCTGTGGGGCGCAAGCGAATCACGATCGTGGTCATCTGCGTGTTGATCATTGGAATCATCGGCTATGCGGGAGTCAGCGTTCTTTACACAGCTTTTCGAGTGAACGCCGCCGAGCGCACCGTCGTGGCGGTCGTCTCCCATCAAAACAACCTCAACGTCACGTTCGCTGAGATCGACTCACAGGTGAGCGCGCTCAACGGCAGCGCCGCGTTCGACTCCGAGCAGGCGCTGACGCTTGTCGACAGGTCGATCGCCGGCTCGCGCGCCGCGGTCCAGAGCATCGACAAAGACGACGCGTCGCTGCGCCGGGAGCAGGACAACCTACGCGCGATGCTGTGGCTGTCGCTGACCTCGCGCGATGGCGTGGAGCGCGCGGCGAGCAAGATCGGCTACGCCCGCAGCGCGCTCGCGATCGCCCGCACCGTCGCCGCGTACGAGCTGCTCGACGGACAGTTCTGGCGCGCCCTTTACGCGGGGCTCGCCGACTTCACGACCCTCAGCACCCAGGCGTCGGCGGGAGACATCGCCGGCGCTCGCGTGACGCTGGCGAAGATGAAGGGCGAGATCGACAGCGCGACCGGCCTTGCGAGCGCGCCAGGTCTCCCCTCCGAGATGCGCGCCCTGATGGCCGACCTGCAGAAGTTCGCCGCCGACTTCGGCAAGAAGCTCGAGGCCATGGCGGCAAACGATTACGAGGCCGCCCTCGACGCGGAGGCTGTGGTCGAGAGCGACGCGAGCAAGATCGCGACCTACGACATCGACAAGATCGGGGGCGAGATCGATGCCTTCTACAAGCCGATGATCGACCGCTACAACGCAGAGCTCAGCGCGGCGACGGGCTAGCGGTCCGGCGGGCCTCCGCTCGCGCGAACCAGACCAGCTGGCCGGCCAGGAGGGCCACCAGGACCACCAGCGCGGCAGGACCGAACCGCGAGACGGTGAACCAGCCCGCGGCGATGATCACGAGGACGACCGCGCTCTGCAGCCAGTCGCCGACGAAGAGGCCGAAGACGCGAGCGGCCGCCGCGCGGAGGAAGTTCACGCCGGCGCCGGCCGCCTGATGAGCGCGATGGCCAGCACCGAGGCACCGAAGTAGATCGCGACCAGACCGAGGATGGAGACGAAATCGAGCGGCCAGTGCGCGCCCATACCCTCCGCCGCCCAGAAGGTGCCCAGGCTCGTCAGGATCACCCCCACGCCGTACTTGAGTGTGTTCTCGGGCACCCGCGCCAGTGGCTTGCGCACGATCACGCCGGCGCCGGCGACGACCGCCGCGGCGACGACTCCGCCGGCGATGGCGGCCGGAAACCCGTTGCCTGTCCCGCCCACCGCGATGACGATGAACACGACCTCGAGGCCCTCGAGGAAGACGCCCTTGAGCGCGAGCACGAAGCCGACCCAATCGCGGCCGGTGGCCGCGCCGCCGAGCTGCGACACCGCCTGGCGATATGCGTGCTCCTCGTCGTGCATGGCGACCACGCCCGCCGACCGGAGCACCGCCTTGTGCAGCCAGCGCAGGCCGAACAGCAGAAGCAGGGTGCCGACGACGAGCTTGAGCGCGGACTCGGGAACCGTGGTGACGATGAGCTGGCCGAACGCGAGCACGAGCGTGCCGAGGGCGAGCACCGCGGCCGCGGTGCCGAACAGGGGCGCGCGCCATCCGCGCGTGAGGCCCACGGCCAGGACGATCGTCAGGGCTTCGGTGGCCTCCACGGCCGAGCCGAGAAACGCCGCGCCGAAGATAAAGAGCTGCTGGCCCACGGTCCGGGAGAAATAATGAACTCGATGCGGGAAGGGCTCTACTCCGAGGGCTCGATCACGCGCCGGGTCAACCGCGAGAACGTGCTTCTCCTTGGCGGCGGGCGGGCGCTGCTCATGCAGCTCGCCCATCCGAAGGTAGCGGCGGGCGTCGACGAGCACTCTGACTTCAGGCAGCACCCGGTGCGGCGCCTGCGCCGCACGATCCGCATGACCATGGCCATAGTCTTCGGCGACCGCGAGACCGCGCTGGCGGCCGCGCGAGCCGTCAACCAGACTCACGGCCGCGTGCGGGGAGAGGGCTACCGAGCGCTCGACCCCGACCTCCTGCTGTGGGTGCACGCGACGCTCGTCGACTCGGCGCTGGTCACCTACGAGACGTTCGTCAAACCGCTGGCAGAGCGGGAGCGCGAGGACTTCTACCAGGAGTCGAAGTTGCTCGGCGGCCTGCTGGGCATCCCGCAGGAGACTTTTCCTGACAGTCACCGCGATTTCAATGCCTACATGACGGCGATGGTCGCGCGCGGCGACGTGGCGGTGGGACGGCAGGCGCGGGAGCTTGGACGGCTGGTCCTCAGGCCACGGCTCCGTCTGCTCCCGGGGCCGGTGATGATGCCTTTCGAGACCGTGACCGCAGGCTTGCTCCCGCCTGAGCTCAGACAGCAGTACCGGCTGGCGTGGGGCGAGCCCCAGCGGCGGCTCTATCGGTTGATGGTGATAGCCGTGCCCCGCCTGGTCGCCGTCACGCCGCCTGTGCTCCGGGTCTGGCCGCTGCCCGGCCGGAACGTGAGCCTGGCGCCCAGCCTGACCCTCAGCTCTTGAGGTAGACCAGACCGAGAGCCTTGGGGCCGGTGTGCGTGCCGAGCACGCAGCCGATCTGACCGACGGTCACCTCCCGCCCCGGCAGGTCCCTGCGCAGCGCGTCCGCGATCTGCTCCGCCTCGTCTGCCGCCTGCGCGTGCATGACCGCCATGTGCTCGACGGGCAGGTCGCCCTTGAAGTAGTCGACCATGCGCGAGATCGCGCGCGAGCGTGTGCGCACGCGGTCGACCGGCTTGATCTCCGCGTTCGCCACCAGGAGCAGCGGCTTGAGGTCGAGCATGGTGCCGATCATCGCCTGGGCGCGGCTCAACCGCCCACCCATCTCCAGGTAACGCAGCGTGTCGAGGAGCGCCAGCACGCGCGTCTTGGGGACGCGCGGCCGCACGGCCGCGGTCGCAGCCTCCAGGGTCTCGTACTCGGCGGCGACGCGACAGAGAAATGCGACCGGCATGGACACCGTCTGGCTGTCGACGACCTCGACCTTGAACCCGTCGACCGACGAGGCTCCGACGCGCGCCGCCTCCGCGGTCGCCGAGAGCTGGGCGCCGATGTGGATCGAGATGCAGCCGTCGTGGTCCCGCGCCAGGCGCCGGTAGACGTCCGCGAACTCCCCCGGCGAAGGCGCCGACGTGGTGGGGAGCGTTGTCGAGGCCGCCAGCCGGCGGAAGAACTCCTCGTTGTTCATGTCCACGCCGTCGCGGAACGTCTCCTTGCCGAAGAGGACCTTGAGGGGCACGACCTCGATGCCGTAACGCTCACGCCACTCGCGGGGCAGGTCGGCGGTCGAGTCGGTGACGACCGCGAAGCTGCGCTTCAAAGGCCGAACTTTATTCGACGGAGAGGATGAACGGGTAGTGCTGCTGGCCGCCCTGCTGCACCTCGACCTCGAGGCCCGGGTAGTGGGAGCGGATCTCGGACTCGAGCTTCGACATCTCGGCGTCGGTCGCCTGCTCGCCGCGGTACACGGTCACCAGCTCGTAGGAGTCGGGCCCGAGCTTGCCGAGCGCCTGCTTGACGACCTCGGCGTAGTCGTCCCCCGCGAACTCGAGCTTGGCGTTGATCAGGCCGATCACGTCGCCCTTCCTGACCTTGACTCCGTTGGAGCGCGTGTCGCGGACGGCGTGCGTGACCTCGATCGTCTGCACCCGCTCGGCCTCCGCCCTGATGGCGCGCAGGTTCTCGGCCGCAGGACGCTCGGGTCGAAAGGCGACGACTGCGGACACGCCTTGAGGGACGCTGTGCGTCTCGACAAGGTGGACCTTCTTCTTGGTCAGCCCGACCACCTGCTTGGCCGCGGCGATGACGTTGCCGTTGTTGGGCAGCAGGATGACCTCGTCGTAGGGCACGGACTCGATGGCGGTGAGCATGTCCTGCGTGCTCGGGTTCATCGTCTGGCCGCCCTCGATGATGGCGTCGACGCCAAGGCCGCGGAAGATGTCGACGAGGCCGCGGCCCGCGACCACGGCCGCGATGCCGATGCCGTTCGGGCGGGGCGCGGCCCCCTGTCCCCCACCCTCCGTCTCGAGGATGCGGCGGTGCTGCGTCGACATGTCGCCGACGTTCAGCTTCAAGAGCTTGCCGTACCCGCCCGCGAGGTTGATGACGCGGGTCGGGTCGTCGGTGTGGACGTGGACCTTCACCAGCTCGGGCTCGCCGACGACGAGGACCGAGTTGCCGAGGGCCTCGATCTGGCCGCGGATCAGCTCCGTGTCGAGGTTTGCGCCCTCGATGAGGAACTCGGTGCAGTAGCCCCAACCGCCCTCCGGCAGGTCGAGCGCGACCTGGGCCGCCGGGATCACGGGCTTTTTGCTCTCGGCGAGGGCCGCGAAGGCCGGGTCCGACTCCTCGACGGTCTTGAGCATCCCCTCGAGGATCAGCTGCAGGCCAAAGCCGCCGGCGTCGACCACGCCCGCGTCACGCAGGATCTGCAGCTGGCTCGGCGTCTTCTGCACCGCCGCCCGCGCGCCCGCTGCCGCGCCGGCGATGACGCGCGGCACGGTGGCGTCGGGCGTGCTTGCGGCCGTCGCGGCGGCGCGCCCGGCCTCGCGCGCCACGGTCAGGATCGTGCCCTCGGTCGGCTTGTTGACCGCGCGGTAGGCGGCGTTGGCGGCTTCCTCGAACGCGGCCGCGAGCTCGGCCGGCGTGAGCGAGCTCTTGCCCTCGACCGCGCGGGCGAACCCGCGAAAGATCTGGGAGAGGATCACGCCCGAGTTGCCGCGCGCGCCCATCAAGCTGCCGTGGGAGGCCAGCTTGGCGATCTTGCTCACCTCGGCGGCGTTCGACTCCTTCACATCCTCGACCGCCGACTGCAGGGTCAGCAGCATGTTCGTGCCGGTGTCTCCGTCCGGCACCGGGAACACGTTGAGCCGGTTTACCTCTTCATGGTTGGCGCCGAGCCAGGTGAGGCTGCCCAGCAGCGCCCGCTTGAAGAGCGGGCCGTCGACGCCCAGCGTCTTGGTGGCGACCACGTGTCAGCTCTTCTCTTCGCGAACGCCCTGGACGTTGACGTTGACCTTGACGACGGGCACGTTCACTGACCGCTCGACCTCGAACTGCACCGTCTCCTGGAGGTTGTGCGCGACCTCGGAGATGCGGATCCCGTACTGGACGATGACGTAGACGTCGATGATCAGCCCTTCGTCGGCCTGCTCCACGTCGACGCCCTTGTCGACGTTCTCGCGCCGCAGCAGCTCGGCGAAGCCGTCGCGCAGGCCCCGGGCGGCCATGCCGCTGATCCCGTAGCAGCGCGTGGCGGCGTGGCCGGCGATGGCGGCCACGGCCGAAGGAAAGACCTCGATCCGGCCCCACTGCCGGGACTGGATGAGCGCCGTGGTCGTCTTCGAGGCCATCAGATGGCTCATGGTACAATTCGGGTCCGCACGCAAGCGTTTGTTCGCTGGCGCGTGCTTTCTTGACTCCAGCCGGAAGGTAACCCATGGCCAAGCAGTGCGCGATCTGCGGCAAGACGCCGCAGTACGGACATCACGTCAGCCACGCCAAGAACCGGGTCAACCGGAGGTTTCTGCCCAACCTCCAGATGGGCCGTGTGACGGTGAAGGGCCAGACGTTCCGCGCGCGCGTCTGCACGCGCTGCCTGAGGACGTACTCGGCCTAGCTCGCCGGCCGGGGGATCGCGGCTCGAGCTCCCGGCAGACCTACGATTCCCGGCATGGCGATCCGGACTACGCACCCAGCCCGCGTGATGGGCATGGTCCTCGCCGGGGGCGAGGGCAAGCGACTGATGCCCCTGACGCTCGACCGTGCCAAACCGGCCGTCCCGTTCGGCGGGACGTACCGGCTGATCGATTTCTGTCTCTCCAACCTGGTCAACGCCGGCGTGCGCAAGATCGCGGTCCTGACCCAGTACAAAAGCCACAGCCTCGACCGCCACATCGCCCAGCTCTGGCGGCTGAACCCGCTGCTCGGCAACTACATCGCCACCGTGCCGGCGCAGATGCGACGGGGTCCGCGCTGGTTCGCGGGGTCGGCCGACGCCATCTATCAGAACGTGAACCTGATCAACGACGAGCAGCCCGAGGTGATCTGCGTCTTCGGCGCCGACCACATCTACCGGATGGACCCGCAGCAGATGGTCGACCTCCACCTCCAGACCGGAGCGGGCCTGACGCTGGCGGGCATCAAGGTTCCGGTTGCAGAAGCCTCGGCGTTCGGGATCATCGACTCCGACGCCGACGGAAGGGTGAGCGGTTTCCTGGAGAAGCCGGCCGACCCGCCCACGCTGCCCGGCGACCCCAAGCACTGCTACGCGTCCATGGGCATCTACGTCTTCAGCACCGAGGCCCTGCTGGACGCCATCGAGACGGACGCAACGGACGAATCCTCGAAGCACGACCTGGGCGGCAGCATCGTGCCCCTGATGGTTCAGCGAGGGCGCGCATGCGTCTACGACTTCGCCGACAACGAGGTTCCGGGGAGCACCACGCGCGACCGCGGATACTGGCGCGACGTCGGTGACCTGGACGCGTACTACGACGCGAGCATGGACCTGGTGACGGCGGACCCGATCTTCAACCTGTACAACCTCGAGTGGCCCATCTACAGCTGGATGCCCGTGCTGCCCCCGGCGAAGTTCGTGTTCGACGAGGACGGCCGGCGGGGCTCGGCCGTGGATTCGCTGGTCAGCAGCGGGGTCATCATCGCGGGCGGAACAGTGCGCCGCTCGGTGCTCTCGCCCGGTGTGTTCGTGCACGACGGGGCGCTGGTCGAGGACTCGGTCCTGATGGATTCCGTGGTCGTCGAGCCGGGAGCAGTGGTGCGAAAGGCGATCCTGGACAAGAACGTGAGAGTCGCCGCGGGGGTGCATGTGGACGCCGAGGACGCTGCGGGCCGCGGCTTCACGGTCTCGGCCAGGGGCGTCGTCGCGGTCGCGAAAGGTCAGGTCGTCGACGCTCGTTGATCAAGGTCGGCCTCTTCACGCGCGAATATCCGCCCGAGGTCTACGGCGGCGCCGGCGTGCACGTCGAGTACCTGGCCCGCGAGCTGCGCAAGAGCGTCGACCTCGAGGTGCACTGCTGGGGCAGCCCACGCACCGAACCGAAGGTGATCGCCCATGAGCCGTGGGACGTGCTCGCCCAGCCGAAGCCAGAGTCCGCCGCGCTGCAGGCGATCTCCATCGATCTCGCCATGGCCGCCGGGGCCAAAGGTCGCCAGCTCGTGCACAGCCACACCTGGTACGCAAATCTCGGCGGCGACCTTGCCAAGCGCATGTGGGGTGTGCCGCACGTCGTCACCACCCACAGCCTTGAGCCGCTGCGGCCGTGGAAGGCCGAGCAGCTCGGCGGCGGATACGCCCTGTCCTCGTGGTGCGAGAGGACGGCCATCACCGATGCCGACGCGGTGATCGCGGTCTCCGAGCAGATGCGCAAGGACGTGCTCGACTGCTATCCAGAAGTCGTCGCCGAGCGCGTCCACGTCATCCACAACGGCATCGATCCGGACGAATACCGACCCGCGCGCGACGACGCCCTTCTCCGCCGGCACGGCGTCGACCCTGACCGCCCGTACGCGTTGTTCGTCGGCCGCATCACCCGCCAGAAGGGCGTCGCCCAGCTCCTGCACGCGGCCCCGTCGATCGATCGCGCTTACCAGCTCGTGATGTGCGCCGGCGCGCCGGACACCCCCGAGATCGCTCGCGAGGTCGACGATCTCCGCCGGCGCGTCGAGGCCGAACGAGGCCGTCTCGTGTGGATCGAGGAGATGCTTCCCCGCGCCGAGGTGATCAAGCTCTATTCCGGCGCCGCCGTCTTCATCTGCCCCTCCGTCTACGAGCCTTTCGGCATCGTGAACCTCGAGGCGATGGCCTGCGAGACAGCCGTGGTCGCGACGAACGTGGGCGGGATCCCGGAGATCGTCGTCGAGGGCGAGACGGGTTTCCTGGTCGGACCAACGGACGCCGCGGAGCTGGCGGAGCGCGTGAGCTCGCTGCTTCGCGACCCCGAGCTGGCCGCGCGGATGGGCAGGGCCGGCCGCCGCCGCGTCCTCGACCGTTTCAGCTGGAAGGTCATCGCCGAGCGGACCGTGGCGCTGTATCAGGCGCTGATCCAAGCCTCGAACGATTAGTTTTGGGACCTGGGCCGTCTAGACATCGAGGTGAGCACATGACTGAGCGAGCGCCCGTCGAAACGACCAACCTCGACCGCTACGGCCACTCGCCGCTGGAGTGGAGCCGGGCCCGTGATGGGCTGGCAGCCAGCCCGACGCGGCTTGACATCCCGTTCTTTCTCGGCACCGCCGGCCGGGACGGCCGCCCGCACGCTGCGGGGATCGGCGCCCTGTGGCACGAGGACTACATCTACATCGTCAGCGGACCTGGCACCCGCAAGAGCCGCAACCTGGCGGACAACCCGGCATGCACGATCTCGACCAGGCTCGAGGGACTCGACCTGATCCTCGAGGGCGAGGCTGAACGCATCGTCGACGCGCCGACGCTGGAGAAGGTGGCGGGGCTCTATCGCGCGAGCGGGTGGCCGGCCGAGGTGGAGAGGGACGCGTTCACCGCTCCGTACAGCGCCCCGAGCGCGGGGCCCCCGCCCTGGTACCTGTACCGCTTCACGTTCCACACCGCCACCGGGGTCGCCACCGCGGAGCCGCATGGCGCGACTCGCTGGCGCTTCGTCTGAGCCCTTAAAAGTCCATCCCGTGGACCTCGCCCAGGCGGTCGAGGTCGTTGCGAAGAGCCCGCCAGACGCGCTCCTGCGCCTCAGGACTGGGCACGACAGTCGCCGGATCGTCGAGCTCCGCCGCGAGCTCCGGGTGCTCGACCATCTCGGCGAAGAGCAGCGTCCACGCGCGAGGCACGACCTCGTAGATCGCGTATCCCCCACCCCCCAGCGCCACCCAGCGACCCTCGCACAGCTCGTGCGCCAGCTCGTGGAAGAGGCTGCCGACGCGCGGCCAGATGCGTGTGGTGTTGGCGATGTGCGCGAGCGGGTCCAGGTGGTGCGAGTCGCAGCCGTCCTGGGTCACGAGCACCGTCGGTTGGAAGCGACGCAGGAGCGTGGGCACGACCTTCTCGAACGCGTGCAGCCACGGCTCGTCCCAGGTATAGGGCATGAAAGGTAGGTTGGCGGCGGAGCCTCGGCCGGCGCCGACGCCCGCGTCCTGCGGAAACCCGGTGCCCGGAAAAAGGTAGTGGCCGCTCTCGTGCAGGCTGATCGTGAGCACGTCCGGGTCGGCGGCGAAGATGTGTTCCACCCCATCGCCGTGGTGGACGTCGACGTCCACGTAGGCGACGCGATGCCCCTGCCGCTTCAGCCACTCGCAGGCCACGGCGGCATCGTTGTAGGTGCAGAATCCCGACGCGCGGTCGCGGTGCGCGTGGTGCAGGCCGCCCGAGGGGCTGAAGGCGTGGAGCGCGGCGCCCGTCTGGATCTGCTCGGCGGCGACGATCGAGGCGCCGACGACGAGCGAGGTTCCCTCGTGCAGCTCGTCGGAGATGGGGTTGTCGGCTGACGCGAAACCTGCGGTGTCGATCGCGCGCGGGGAGACGCTTCCACGTTGTGATGGATCGCTCAGCGTGCGCACGAGCTCGACGTAGTCGGGCGAGTGCACGAGCTCCAGCTCCTCGATGGTGGCGGCTCGCGGCGGCAGGAGGTGCGCGTGCTCGATCAGTCCCGTGGACTCGATGAGGTCGACGGCGAGCTTGACCCGGATCGGCTGCAGCGGGTGCTCGTCGGAGAGGTGGTGCTTCATCAGCGCCTCGCCGTAGACGAGCGCGACCGGTCCGGACACGGGAAATTACGCTAGCGGGTCGTGGTCGAGCTTTACGAGTCGGTGCCCAACTTCTCCGAAGGTCGCGACATCCTCGTCCGCGGCGAGCTCGTGCGCGCCGCGCAGAAGGCGTACTGGCTGGACGAGGACGCTGACCCGGACCACAACCGCACGGTAGTCACGCTGGCCGGGCCACGCCCCAAGCTCATGGACGCGCTGCTTGCCGCCGTGGCCGAGGCCGTGGAGAAGATCGACATGCGCCGGCACCGGGGCGTGCACCCACGAACGGGGGCGGCGGACGTGATCCCCATCGTGCCGCTCGGCCGGACGTCGCTCGAGTCGTGCCGCGACCTCGCCCACGAGGTCGCTCATCGCATCTGGGAGGAGCTCAAGGTCCCGGTCTTCTACTACGGCCTCGGCGAGAGCAAGCGCCTCGTCGACATTCGCTCGGGGAGGGCGACGCCGGACGTCGGCGGTCCCTTGCTCCACCCGACCGCGGGTGGGGCATGCGTCGGCGCTCGCCCCGCGCTGGTCGCCTTCAACGTCATCCTCTACGACACCGACCTCGTGACCGCGCGGGCTCTCGCCCGCACCGTCCGCGAGACTTCTTCGGGTGGGCTGCGCGGCGTGCAGGCGCTCGTGTTCCAGCTCACGGGCGGTCGCGTGCAGCTGTCGATGAACCTCTTCCGGCTTGACGAGACGAAGCCTGACGACGTGATCGCCGAGCTCGAGCGACGCGGCGCCTCGCTTGGCGCCCAGGAGGTCGTGGGGCTCTGCCCCGCCCTGGCGGCGAACGCGGCCGCCGACGGACGCGTGCTCGAGGGGCGGCTGGCCGCGGTCGCTGCGGGCCGGGCCTCGCGGCGCGCCGAGGAGCTAGCGGACGGGGAGCACCGCGCCCTGGCCAGGCGTCTGCGGGAAACGTCCGGGGCGCTGATGCGGGTCGGCGCCGGCCAGGACGCCTTCCTCGCCGCCGCCGAGCAGAGCGCGGCCCTGATCCCGGTGCTGCGCGCGGGCGGGGTCCTCGACGACGACGCGGAGGCTTTGCTCGACGCCGCCGCCCGCGGGTTCCGGGCGGCGATCAGCACCGCGACGGCCGCACTTTACCGGGCCCGGGTCGAGGCCCTCGACGCGCGCCTAGCCTGAGGCGGTCGCAGAGTCCAGGGTCACGGTGCAGGCGCCCCCGTTGACGCTGATCTTGTAGCGGTCGGTCGCGCCGGAGAAGCCGCTCGTCTCGAAGCGAAGCTCCCCCACGGCGTGCTGGCTGCGGCCGTCGGCGTTCAGCGTCACCGCCCCGCCGGAGACCTCGACCGACGCGTCGGTCCCCTTCACCCGGTGGATCGTGACCGTCAGCGCGCCGCCGTTGATCTCGATCGGCACGTTGCCTGACGGCCGGCCAAGGGTGATCTCATCGCGGCTGGCACCGGTGTTGAGCGAGATCGAGCCGACGCGCACGTCGGCGAGCGCAAGCGTCGTGGTCGCGGAGCCGGTGTTGAGCTCGATCTTCCAGACGACCGCAGGGTTGAGGGCGAGCTGGAGGGCAAACCTGCGCTGAGTCGAGAAGATGGGAAAGCTGCTGCGCTGGGAGATGGTGAGGCGCCCCGAGTCACGGTTGAAGCGCACATCGGGCTTCGTCCCCGAGTAGTCGACGTGCGCCCTGAAGAGGGCGGCGCCGACTTCCTTGTTCCCCACGACGGAGATCGTCGCCGCCCCGGCGTCGACCTCCACCGTCGCCTCTGAGATGCTGCCCACCTCTTCGGACGCGTCGAGGGAGTGGGCCGAGGTCGGTGATGGCGTGGCCGCGACGTAGGCGGCGGCGCCGACCACGGCCAGGAGCACGATCAAGGCCGCGGCGACGTCGCCGGCCACGCCGTGGACGCTGCGCCGGATGATCAGCTCGAGGCCGATCACGACCAGGGCGAGGGGCCACAGGTTCAGGAGCTGGTCCAGGCGTTCGGCCGGGATCTGGCCCGTGTTCACGAGCAGGGCGATGAGACCGGCCAGGATCAACAGCGCCGGCCAGAAAAAGCTCCGGTACCGGTAGGTGTAGCGCATGGGCCCGCTAGCGGAGGCCGAGCTCGATGCTGAGCGCGCCCCCCGAGACCGCGATCTCGTAGCGGTCTTTGGCCGCGTCGAAGCCGTCGGACTTCCAGCTGCGCGATCCGATCCCGTCGTCGCGCGCGCCGTCCGCGCGGAGCTGCACAGCGCCGCCCGAGGCCTGGACCGACACCTGGACGCCGAGCGGTCGCGTGACGTTCACGGTAAGCGCGCCGCCCTGGACCCGGATCGGCACCGCGCCCTTGGGCGACCCCAGGGCGACATCGACGCGGCTGGCGCCCGTCTTGCAGTCGAAGGCGCTGATGGCGGCGGTGGAGAGGTCGAAGTCGCCACGGATGGCCCCCGTGTTGCAGCTCACCTCCCACGGAATCGCGTCGGTGATCCTGGCGTCGACGTGGAGGCGGCGAGCGCCCGTGAACCAGTCGGGTCGCTGGCTGATCCGCACCGTACCTGTCGCCCGGTCGAGCTCGACCCTGGGCGATGTCCCGCCGTGCTCGATATGCACCTTGTACAGCTGGTCGCCCTCGAGGCTCGACGCCCGGACGTCGACCTGCGCCGAGCCCACGGCGAGCTCGAGCTTCGCCTTCGCCAGGCCTTCGCGAGCCTCCGCGCTGTCGACGTCCGCATAGCCGCTGCCGGGGCCGATGCGGGCGAGGAGCAGCCATACGCCGACCGCGATCAGCACCAGCGGCCAGATGACGTTCCAGTCGAGGTTGTTGAGCACGCCGAGGTTGGCGAGCAGGAAGAGCGCGCCGATGATCACCAGCACGCCTCCCCACCAGACGCCCGGATTGCGGCCCCACCACATGTTCGTCAGCGCCAGCTGCGGCGCACGATGAGCCAGACGCCGAGTCCGATCAGGACGATAGGCCAGAAGATGTCCGAGCGCAGCCAGTCGAGAAGACCGACGTTGCGCAGCAGGAAGTAGAGTCCCACCAGGATCAGCACGCCCGGCCAGAAATATTCGTTCCGCCAGTACTGCTTCAAGGCTGTTTCACCGGCGCCAGTCTATTGCGTTCGGTCTAAACGGGCGCGACCACCTCGAAGAGGCCGGGGCGCTCCTTGCGCGCCTCGTCGATGAGCTCGCCGCCGGCGACGGTCGTCTGCACGGCCGGCTTCTCCAGGAAGTAGGCCCGGGCGACGCGCCTCAGGTCGTCCGCCGTGACCTGGAGCAGGTGCTGCTTGAAGCGCTCGCGGGCCTCGCGCGTGAAGCCCGTGGCGCGGTTGGTCGCCTCGCGGCGACCCTTGATGTCGGGCGACTCGAGCGGGTCGACGTCGCCGCATGCGCCGAGGATCGCCTCCATGAGCGTTTCGGCTTCGATCTCTCCTTCTGTCACCCATCGCACCGCCCGGTCGAAGACGTCGTAGGTGCGGACGATGTTGGGGTCGCGGTAGGAGCCGAAGTAAAAGGTGCCGTTCGCGACGCCGGCCTGGGCGAAGCCGCCGTAGGCGCCTCCCTTCTCGCGCAGCTCGCGGTGAAGAAACGTGTCGCGGATGTAGTTGGACAGTACGAGCAGCGCGGCCGCGTCGGGGTGGGTGTAGCGAACGGTCTTGAAGATGCGAACGTTGAACGCGACCGGGACGGGTGCGACCCGGGCCTCGGGGGCGCGCTCCAGCGGGGCGACCGGAGCAGGTTGACCTTCCGTTCCGTCTGAGGGCAGAGCCGCGACCAGGCCTGTGAGCAGCTCCTCGAGCGGTTCGATCATCCCCTCTTCGCAGGTGACGATGATGCGCAGGCCGTCGCCGCGGAAGAGCTGGGTGCGGATCTGGTCGAGCTGCTGAATGACCTCCTTCAGCTCGATCTCGTCGAGCCGAGCCAGACGGCGCATCGTGTGGAGCATGCCGATGCCCTGAAGGCGATCGTTGATCGCGCCCTCGGAGCTGAGCTTGGAGTGCGCCCGGAGAAGCGCAAACTGGAATCCGAGGCCGGCGAGCGAGGTCTCGAGGCGGGTGCTGATCTCCGCGATCACGTCCTTCAGGCGCTTGGGCTGCACCTCCAGGCGGGCGACGATGTCGGTCAGCAGCTCGATGAAGGGCTGGGCGTTGCGGTCCAGGGCACGACCGGAGAGAACGAAGGACTGCAGATAGTCCTCGCTTTTGGCGAGGGACTGGATCTGGGCAGCGGCCCCGACGCCGCCAGTGGTCGAGGCGATGCGGGCCGCGATCTCCACGTAGTCCTGGCCGGCGGCGCCGCTCTGGGTAAGGGCGCGGCTCAACAGCGGGAGCAGGTCCTTCTGCTCCGAGGTCAGGTGCGAGAAGTCGCTGCGGATGTCGAGGTAGGTGATGCCGTTGGTGGGCTGAGGGTAGAACTCGACCGTGGCCCTGCGAAGGCGTTCGTCGCGGCTGGGCACGTCTTCGAACTTCATCGGGATGTCCGTGAGCTCGAGGGTCGGGAGCACGGAGAGGTCCTGCCTTGCGTCTTGCTCTTGCTTGAGTCTCAGTGCGTCCGCAACGATGCGTCTCTTGTCCTCGTCGCTGAGCGTTCTGTCTACTGCCGCCAGCTTGTCCAGCTCCTGCTTGCGCTGCCGATCCTCGAGCTCGGTGTCGGGGACGACCGTGACCAGGGCGCGGTGGGGGTTGTCGAGCAGCTCGGCGCGGATCAGGTTCTCGAAGAACCGCCCCTCGCCGCGGGCCCGTTCGAGTCTCTCGAGGTCGGCGTCGAAGTCGAGGGCGCTGAGTGGGTCGCCCTCGTAGTGGTAGGCGGGCATGGTCGCAAAGAGAAGGCGAAGGGCGTACGGAAAGCCGGCGTTGGAGCGCTCGCGCTTCTCGAACTCGAGGTGATGGATGGCGGCGTCGACCTGCTTTGAATCGACGCCCTGGTCAGCCAGGCGCTCGAGCGTTTCGAGGACTACCTGCTGCACCTTGTCCGCGTCCTCGGCGGCGATCCCTTTCAAGCCCGCGCCGAAGACCGACTCCTTGTAGTCGTCTTGAAGTCCGCTGCCGTCCGCCAGCGCGCTGCCAAGACCTGAATCGATCAGCGCTTTGCGCAGGGGCGAGCCGGCGTTGGAGAGGAGGACCTCGGCGAGGACCTTCATCGCCAGGGATTGAAAGGAGTCGGCGGACTGGACCGTGACCCAGGCGGTGAGCGCCTGGGCCTTCTTCGTGTTGTCCTCGGATCCAGAAGCGGGGTAGGCCTCGACCGCGCGCATGGGCCTGGTCGCGCGAGCGACGTTTTGAATCCGTCCGTCGGCGACAGAGATGCGCTCGAACTTCGCGAGCGCGTTGGTCTCGATCGCTTCCAGGGTCCGGTCCAGAGCCTGGTTGCCGTACGTGTAGAACCGCGCGTTGCTCGGGTGGTAGTGGCGGGCGTGGAATGCTTTGAGGCTTTCCCAGGTCAGGTCCGGAATGTCCTCGGGGTCGCCACCGGACACGTAGGCGTAGGGCAGGCCCTGGAAGAGGGTCTTGCCGATCGCGCGGTCGACGGCGGAGGAGGCAGTCGCCAGCGCGCCCTTCATCTCGTTGAAGACCACGCCTTTGTAGCGAAGCCCGCTTTGCGGGTCGTCCGGGTTTTCGAACTCGAACCGGATGCCCTCCTGTTTGAAGGAGTCCTCGTCGAGGCGTGGGAAGAAGGTCGCGTCGAGGTAGACGTCGAGGAGGTTCTTATAGTCCTTGGCGTTGCGGGTGCTGTAGAGGTACATCGTCCAGTCCGCGCCGGTGAGCGCGTTCATGAAGGTCGCGAGGGAGCGCCGCGTCATGCTGAAAAACGGATCGCGGACTGGGTATTTACGCGAGCCGGCGAGCACCACGTGCTCGAGGATGTGGGCGGCGCCGGTGGAGTCGACCGGCGGCGTGGAGAAGAAGACGGCGAAGGCGTTGTTGTCGTCGGGACACTCGATGTGGATGTGCCTGGCGCCTGTGCCCCTGTGCTCCAGCTCGAGGTAGCGGCCTTCGAGGCGTGCGAGCGGTTCGATTCGAGTGATGGTGTAGCCGCCGATCGTGGTTCCTGTGCTGGCGGCTGTGTCTTCCATGTGAATCGTTGAGTCTAGGATTTGTGGAGTGTTCAGCGCGGCGGAGCTCGACTTTCTGCGCTCGCAGCGCATCGCGCGCTTCGCCACCGTCGGGCCGACGGGATGGCCCCACGTCGCGCCGGTCATGTACACGATGAACGACGACGGTTCGCTGGACTTCGACGTCGACGGCGTGAAGCTGCGCAACATGCGGGCAGAGCCGCGCGCGGCGATGGTGGTCGACGCGATGGGTCCGAGGCGGGGTATCGCGATGCAGGGCCGCGTCGAGCTGCTGGCGCCCGAGCGAGCTCGCATGAGGCCGGAGAGGAAGTTCGCCTGGGGCCTCTGAGGTCGGGGCGTTGGGTCGCCCTTGTCGTCGCGGGCTGTGTGCTTGCCGGCGCGTGCAGCCTGTCGCCGCCTTCCGGTGTCGCTTCACCTCGCCCGTCCGGCGGCTCGCCGGCACCCTCCGCCCCGATCTCGCTCGAGTGGCCGGAGTACCACCGCGACTCGGGGCGTTCTGGCGCGGGGCCCGCCGAGCCCGCGCTGACCACGCCGCGCACGGCGTGGAACGTGGACGTGGACGGGGACGTCTACGCGTCGCCGCTCATCGTCGCGGGGCACGTCATCGTCGCCACCGAGAACAACACCGTCTACTCGCTCGACATCTTCACGGGCTCGACGGTGTGGCAGCGGCATTTCGGCGACCCGGTCGTCGCCTCGACGCTTCCGTGCGGGAACATTGGCCCAGTCACCGGGATCACGGGCACGCCGGCCGCGGATCCGGCATCGGGGCGGATGTACGTGGTGGCGTTTCTGCGCGGATATCACCACGTGCTCTACGCGCTGAGCCTGACCGACGGGTCGGTGTTGTGGCAGCAGACCATCGACCCGGCAGGTTCGGACCCGCGCGTGCAGCAGCTGCGAGGCGCGCTGGCCATCGGATCTGGATTCGTCTACGTGCCGTTCGGAGGGCTGTTCGGCGACTGCGGTAATTACCACGGGTACATGGTCGGGGTGCCGCTCGCAGGCGGGGTCGCGCACGTCTACCGCGTCCCGGCCGCGAGAGGGGCGAGCATCTGGGCGCCGCATGGACCGACGATCGGGCCAGACGGGAGCGTCTACGTGGTCACCGGCAACTCGTTCTCTTCGTCCTCGAGCTTCGACTACAGCGACGCGGTGATCCAGCTGTCGCCCGACCTGGCGACGGTCCGTTCCTACTTCGCGCCGTCGAACTGGGTGGCGTTGAACAACGGCGACACCGACCTCGGCTCCACCGGCGCGGCGGTCCTGCGCGACCTGAACCGGGTGTTCGTGATCGGCAAGGAGGGCGTCGGATACCTGCTCGAGCCAGGGCGGCTGGGCGGCGTCGGCGGCCAGATCGCGAGCCGTCGAATATGCGGCGGAGCGTGGGGCGGCACGGCGTGGATTGGCTCGACCGTGTTCATCCCTTGCATCGACGGCCTGTACGCGGTTTCCGTCGGCTCGTCTTCGCTGTCCGTCGCGTGGCGCTCAGGCCACCCGACCCTCGCGCCGCCTATGACCGCCGCGGGCGCGCTGTGGGCGATCGAGTCGTCGTCGGCGATGCTGTACGCGTTCGAGCCGTCGAGCGGAAGGACGCTCTACACGACGAGCATCGGCGGCGCGAACCGCTACTCCACGCCGGCCGCGACGGAGGGGTTTCTGGT
Source organism: Chloroflexota bacterium (assembly GCA_005889135.1). GTDB lineage: Bacteria > Chloroflexota > Dormibacteria > Dormibacterales > Dormibacteraceae > 40CM-4-65-16. Next base: position 1,042 of record VBEK01000132.1, on the reverse strand, counting down.
CATGCCCGCGGGCAAGAAGGTGCTCGCCCTGTCCGTCGTGGGCTGACGACTCGGCTCAGCCCTGGATCTCTCGCAGCAAGTTCGCCATCTCGATGGCGGCTTCGGTGGCTTCGGCGCCCTTGTTGTTCTTCGGCCCGGAGCGGGCGAGGGCCTGGTCGACGTCGTCGGCGACCACGACGCCGAAGGTGACCGGCACTCCGGTGTCAAGCTGAACCTGCATCAGCCCGGCCGCGGACTGCGTGGCGACGATGTCGTCGTCGATCACGCTGCCGAGCGCCACGATGGCGTCGGGACCCCCTTTCTCGGCGAGGGCGAGGGCGACCACGGGCAGGTCGAGCGGGGTGGGCACCCAGTACAGGTCCGGCTCCTCCAGCCCGTGCTTGCCGAGCGCGTCCTCGGCGCCACGAACCAGGCGCCTGGCGACGTGCTCGTCCGCGGCGCGCGCGACCACGATCGCGATGTGCAGGCCGCCATCTCCGAGGTCGGGTTTGTCGTCGCCCACTCGATGATTAGAGCAGGTCGCCGGCCCAGGGGACGCGCTTCAGCAACAGCTATTGAGCAACCGAATCAGGTCTATGAGATTCTCCAGCGTGCCTTGTGCGCTGGATCCGTTGTCGTTCGTTGGCTTTCTTTCTCTCTCTCCTCAGTGAGCTGAAGAGTGAGTTATAGGTGAACAAGCCCTCGGGCTATTAGTACCGGTCAGCTCAAAGGATTGCTCCTCTTACACCTCCGGCCTATCAACCTGCTGGTCTAGCAGGGCCCTTACCCGGTTAACCCGGTGGGAGACCTTATCTTGGAGTTGGCTTCGCACTTAGATGCTTTCAGCGCTTATCCAAACCGGCCATGGCTACCCGGCGCTGCCACTGGCGTGACAACCGGTACACTAGCGGGCCGTTCAACCCGGTCCTCTCGTACTAGGGTCAACTCTCCTCAAGTCTCCTGCGCCCACGGCGGATAGGGACCGACAGTCTTGTTACTCGCGACCGACTGATCACGAGGCCGGATCATTTCTGCCCAGCTCTGCATGTCGCCATGCAGCTCG
>VBEK01000207.1 GCA_005889135.1 Chloroflexota bacterium | reverse complement strand
TCCTTCCTCGGCTACATCCCACTCGATAGGGCGAAGGTAGGCGGGCCGAGCCGGCCTGCCATCCGGGACTGCCCGGGATCTGGTCGGGTGCAAGCCCTGGATCAGCGCGGCGCCGGGTAGGTGCAGCCCCTCTGTCCAAGTCGTGGAAGTGGTGGCAAGATCGCCGCCATGGACCGGTGGTTGACCGGCGCGCTGGGCCTGGCGCTCCTGGCCGGGCTCGCGTCATGCGGAGGTCCTTCCTCACAGGGCACCTGCGGCATGAACGGCGGCCACCCGCAACGGGAGATCGGAGGCGAGATCCTCTACTACTGCTGGGATCAACCGACGGTCAACGGCGGGATCTACCTGCTCGACGTCGCGACCGGCCAGGCGCGCGCGCTGACCTCCGACCTGGCGTACAACCTGGACGGCGCCTGGTCGCCCGACGGATCCACCATCGCTTTCCAGAGCACCCGCGAGGGACGCGACGAAATCTTTACGATGGACGTCCACGGCGGCCAGATTCGCCGATTGACGGACGGTCGAGGGTTCAACGAGTACCCCTCCTGGTCGCCCGACGGGCGGTGGATCCTCTTCAACAGCACCCGGGACGGAATCGCGGATGGCGGAGCCACCGGTTACTACCGAGACCTCTACCTGATGCGGCCGGACGGCACCGACGTCCACCGCGTTAGCCGGCACTCCGGGACGTTCGCCTTCGCGGCGTGGAGTCCCGACGGGCGGACCCTGGCGTTCCAGTCCGACCGCTCGCTTCGCGGCATTTCCGCGGTGGTCGCCGGACGGGACAAGAATCGTTTTCGACGCATCGATGCACGGAGAGCCGGGGTCGATCTACTGGCTCACCGTTGGCGAGGAGCAGGCCCATCGAGTCACCACCGGCGTGCCTGGCCTGCAGTGGGACGGCTTCGCCGACTGGTCGCCTGACGGCCGCTGGATCGTGTTCGAGCGCAAGGGCAGTGACGCTCAACTCTTTGCGGTCCGGCCCGACGGAAGCGACCTGACTCAGCTGACCGACGGACGCGGATACAAGGCGCTCCCCCGGTGGCGGCCGCAGTAGTCGGTCACCCCACCTCCGTCCGCGCGCCCGCGATCGCCGCCGCGGCGATCGCAATCGGCGGGTCGCTGGTCGCTGTGGCCACGCTGCTGCTCACGATCCTCGATCGCCAGGCCGCGCCTGGATACACGCTCGCCGGCCTCGATGTCGGCTGGTCGCTGGCAGTTCGCACGCTGGTGGAAACAGTCGCGCTGATCACCATGTCGTGGGTCTGCGCGATTGTCGTCTGGCGCCGGCCGACTGCCTTGCTGAGCTTGCTTTTCTTGATGTGGGTGGTGTTCACGTGGCTGCAAGCGTTTGCCGCCGAGTACGCGATACACGGACTCCTGGTGGCTCCCGGCTCGCTTCCCCTCGCCGACGCTGCGGCATGGAGCGAGAAGTTTGTTCCTGGCCTGGCTCTGTTGGGTGGAGCGATGGTCGTGCTGACGTTCCCCGATGGCCGGCTCAAGTCCTCTCGGTGGCGGGTCCTGGTTGTCTTCGCGGTCCTCGACATCGTCGGCGACATGCTCATCGGCCTCGACGATCCGTATCCGCTTCGCATCGGCGCGATGGCGCAGCAGTGGGTGCCCGTCTCACTACCGCCCGCTTTGTGGGCGAGCGGTGCTTCGATCGCTTTCGCCTCGGGAGTTTTCATCTGGGCGCGGCAGCTACTGGCCGTCGCCGTTGCGACGTACCTCGTGCTGCGACTGGTTTCCGCGTCGGGTGAGGTTCGGCTCCAGCTCAAGTGGTTCGCGTACGCCGGGACCTTCCTGATCGTGACCTTCTCGTCGCTGGCGGGGCTCGTACTGGTGCCGATTGCGATCGGCATCGCGATCGTGCGTTATCGGCTTTACAACATCGACCTGGTCATCAACCGGACCATCCTCTACGGTGGGCTGGCGCTCTTCGTCACCGGGTGCTACGCCGTCGTCGTCGCCGGGGTCGGCAGCGTTCTCGGCCGGCGCGTCGGCCTGGACCCGCTGCTCAGCATGATCACCATCGCGCTTCTGGCCGTGCTTCTCCTTCCGGTTCGATCCCGGCTTCAGGCGATCGCCAACACCGCCGTTTACGGCAAGCGGGCCAGGCCTTACGACGTTCTGTCCGACTTTGCCGGCAGCATCGGGCGGGCCGAACAGGCGGGCGTCTTGCTGCCGCGCATGGCCCAGCTTCTGCGGGAAGGCACTGGAGCCTCGTCGACCGAGGTGTGGGTGCAGGTGGGTGACCGGTTGCGGCTCGCCGCCTCGGAGCCCGCCGTTGACGCATCTGGTCCCGAGCCCGCAAGCATCGAAGAAGTGGCACAGCTGCACGGCGGTAATGCCGATCTGGAGCCTGTATTTCACGACGGCGAGCTGCTCGGCGTGCTCGTGGTCGTGAAAGCTCGAGGTGAAGAGCTGACAGCGGTCGAGCGCCGGCTGTTTCATGACCTTGCTTCGCAGGCCGGCCTCGTGCTGGGTCGCTTTCGACTCGTGCAGGAGCTGCGTGAGTCTCGTTCGCGCCTCGTCGCCGCCCAGGACCTCGAGCGGCGGCGCATCGAGCGAAACCTGCACGACGGCGCGCAGCAGCGTTTCGTCAACGCACTGCTTGCGCTGGGCATGGCCGAGGCAGGCGACGGCCCCCGCGGCGACCGTCGCGAGCAGATCCAGGAGGCGTCGCGCGAAGTCCAGGCTGGGCTCAGTGAGCTGCGCAGCCTGGCCCGAGGTCTTCAACCGCCACTGCTGACCGAGGCGGGATTGGCGCCCGCCGCCCGGGCGCTGGCCGACCGCACATCGATTCCGACGACTGTTGTCGCCGAGGCTGAGCGCCGCCATCCCGAGGGGATTGAGTCGACGGCCTATTTCTTCATCGCCGAGGCCGTATCCAACGCCGTCAAGCACTCTGCCGCCACCTCCATCGAGGTCAGGATCACCGAGAGCCAGGGCGAGCTCAAGCTCGAGGTGTCAGACAACGGGGTGGGAGGAGCGGATCCAAGCCTGGGCAGTGGATTGACCGGGCTGCGTGACCGCGTCGCCGCCGCCGGTGGACGAGTCGAGGTGATAAGCCCTCGTCACAGTGGCACCGTGATTCGAGCCACCCTACCGTGCGCGTAGCCATCGCCGACGACGCGGTCCTTTTCCGCGAAGGTCTGGCACGCCTGCTGGAGGCGTCAGGCATGGACGTCGTCGGTCGGGCAGCCGACGCTCCCCAGCTGATGTCGCTCGTCGAGGCGCAAAAACCGGACATCGTCATCACCGACATCCGGATGCCACCGGCGCATAGCACTGAGGGTTTGGTCGCGGCGGCTGAGATCCGCGAGCGGCATCCAGAGGTGGCCGTGCTCCTTTTATCGCAATACGTCGAGACGACGCACGCGCTTCGATTGCTGGAGCGCGGCGCGGGCCGGATCGGCTACCTGCTCAAAGATCGTGTTGCCGATGTGCGCGACTTCATCGATGCCGTGCGGAGAGTGGCCGGAGGCGGCTCGGCGATCGATCCAGAGGTGGTTTCCGAGCTGCTCGTTCGCCGCCGCCGGCACGACCTCGTCGGTGGCCTGAGTGATCGCGAGCGCGAAGTCCTCAACCTGATGGCGGAAGGTCGCTCCAATGTCGCCATCGGACGGCTGCTTCACCTGAGCGACAAGACGGTGGAAGGGCACGTACGGAGCATCTTTTCCAAGCTGGAGCTCGAGCCGGCGCTTGAGGATCACCGCCGAGTGCTGGCGGTTCTCACTTATCTGAGGTCTTGACCTTGCCGCGTTCCACAGCTTCGGCGAGCAGCGTCGCCAGGTCGAACACCTGCAGCTTCGCGCCCGTCTCCCGGACCCCGTCGTCCAGCATCACCGTGCAGAACGGGCACGCGACCGCCAGCGTTTCCGCGCCAGTGGAAACCGCCTCGCGTACCCGCTCCTGGTTGATCGGGCGGCCACGCTTCTCCTCCATCCACATCCGGGCGCCGCCGGCGCCGCAGCAAAACGTGCGCTCCCGGTTGCGCGGCATCTCCACCGCCTTGCCGACCGCGGCCACGAGCTCGCGGGGTTCGGCCCGGACGTCGTTGTGACGCGCGA
>VBEK01000214.1 GCA_005889135.1 Chloroflexota bacterium | reverse complement strand
CCATGAGGACGAGGTTGGCGTGGGCCGCGACGTCGACCAGCTCCTGGGCGGCGGTGATGCTGGCGGCGAAGGGCTTCTCGAGCAGGACGTGCAGCCCCGCGTCGAGCGCCGTCCGCGTCACCGGCACGTGGCCCGGCAGCGCGGTCGTGTTCAGCACCGCCTCGGGCTGGGTGGCTCCGATCGCCTCCTTGAGCGACTCGAACACCAGCTCGGGTCGCGGCTTCAGCTCCTGGCGAAGCATGTCGAGGGCGTACGGATCGGGGTCGACGTAGCCAACCACCTCGACCTCGCCGACGTCGGGAAGCACGCGCCGGGCCCAGTTGCGGCCGTGGGCGCCGAGGCCGACCTGGAGGATCCTCAGTGGGGTCACGCGCGAAATTTTGCGGGAGCTCTCCACGATTTCATCCGGGTTACAACGAGAATCGCGGCGATCGGTTTCGCAAGCATCGCTGGTGTGGTCTCCGTACAGCGGAGCCGCGCTTTCCGGCCGCTCAGCGAGCTCGACGAGCGGGGGCTCGAGCTGACCCGTCGCTTCCTGTCCGGCGCGCGGTCGACGACCGGACGATGAGGTGCACGGGCAGGGCCACGTCCTTGCCGCCGTCGGTGGGTCCGCCCGCCACCATCCTCAGCAGCAAGCGCATCGCCTCGACGCCGATGTCGTAGAACGGCACGCGCACGGTCGTAAGCGGCGGGCTCGTGAAGGCGGCGCTGTCCAGGCCGTCGCAGCCGACCACCGAGCAGTCCTCGGGCACGCGTTTGCCCATGGCGCGCAGCGCCGTGAGCGCGCCGACGGCCAGAAGGTCGTGGTGGCAGAAGACGGCGGTGACGTCGCGCCGGCGCTCGAGCAGGCGTCGCAGCGCGACCTGGCCGCCCGCGACGTCGACTCCGCCCTCTTCGACGAGGTCGTTCGCAGACTCGACGCCGGCTTCGTCCAGCGCCTTGCGGTAGCCGCGCAGACGGCTCTGGGTCAGGCGCCGGCCACGGACTCCGGACAGGGCGCCGATCAGGCGGTGGCCTTGTTCGAGAAGGTGGCGCGTGGCGACTTGGCCGGCCTCCTCGTCGTCGGCGGAGACGGTCGTGACGCCGCCGCCCGCGATGTGGGTGGTGCTCACGACCGGGAGGGTGCGGTCGAGCACGTGGCCCAGCGCGCGGTCATCCTCCATCTGCGGTGCGGCGAGGAGGATGCCGTCGACTCGCCGCTCCATCATCGCGGGCAGCGCGTACTCGGTGCCCGAGCCTTCGGGCTCCATGCTCGTGAGCATCAGCCCATAGCCCTGCCGCCGCGCCTCTTGCTCCGCTCCCGCCAGGCAGCGGCTCAGGCCCGGGTCGCTGAAGTCGCCTGTGATCAGGCCGATGGTCCGCGTCCGCTGCATGACCAGGCTGCGCGCCTGGAGGTTGGGGACGTAGCCGAGGTCGCTCGCCGCCTGCAGGATGCGGGCCCGGGTCGCCTCCGCGACCGAGCCGCCGCCGTTCAGCACCTTGCTCGTGGTCTGGAAGCTGACGCCGGAGCGCGCCGCGACGTCCTTCACAGAGACGTGCCTCGAGGCCCTGCCCACCGTCACGCTCCGGGTATTATGCGCGGGAAAGCGAACGTTCGCCTCGCGTGATGAAGGAGTGGCCGCAGGCCCATGGGACCCAGACCCGAGTACCCCAGGCCGGCCCTCCGCAGGGCCGAGTGGCAGAGCCTCAACGGCGAGTGGGAGTTCGGCGCGGGCGATGAGCCCGTGTTCGACCGCCGGATCGTCGTCCCTTTCTGCCCCGAATCGGAGCTCTCCGGGATCGGGCGACGCGCCGGCGACGTCGTCTGGTACCGGCGGTGGTTCGACGCGCCCGAGGCGGAGCGGCTGCACCTCCACTTCGGCGCCGTGGACTACCGGGCGACGGTCTGGGTGAACGACGTCGAGGTGGCGCGGCACGAAGGCGGGCACAGCCCGTTCACGGCCGACGTGACCGCCGCCGCCCGCACCGCCGAGAACGTGCTGGTCGTGAGGGCCGAGGACCCGCTGTCCGACAAGACCATCCCCCGCGGCAAGCAGCACTGGACGGAGACGCCCGAAGGCATCTTCTACACGGCCACCACCGGCGTCTGGCAGAGCGTCTGGCTCGAACCCCTGCCCGCGCTACACGTCACCCGATTGAGCCTCGTGCCCGACCTGCGCGCGGGGGCGGTCGACTTCGAGGTCGACCCGGGAACGGACTTCGTCGTGACCCTGGACGGCGAGGTCGTCGGGCGGTCGTCGGGCCAGCCGCGGGGGCGGCTCCGGCTGGAGCGGGTGGAGCCGTGGCACCCCGACTCGCCCCGCCTCTACGGCCTCGAGGCGCGGCTGGGCCAGGACCGGGTCGAAACCTACTTCGGCCTGCGCACCGTGGAGGCCAGGGACGGGCGGTTCTGGCTCAACGGCGAGCCCTTCATCCAGCGCCTGGTCCTG
>VBEK01000213.1 GCA_005889135.1 Chloroflexota bacterium | reverse complement strand
TAGACGAGCGGAGTGGAGCGCACCTCACCGGACTTTGCTCCCTTGGTGGTCAGGATGAGGACGTCGCGGCCAAGGAAGGGACCGCTGGTCGGCTTGCCGTGCTCGCGGACGTCTTTAACCAGGTTGCGGTTGAAATCGAGATAGCTGCTGCTCATATCTAGATGTCTGAAACCGCGGCCGGCGCGAAGCTATTCGCGCTCCACCTCGACCACGCGCGGACGCTTGATAGTCGCGACTAACGTGGGGTTTGGCCCTCGAACACCCCGGATAGTCGCGACTAACGTGAGGTTAGACCCTTGAAGTCCTCGGATAGTCGCGACTATCAGGGGCCGTCGTACGCTGTGGCCATGGACCCGGCGTGGTACCTGCCGACGGCGCTTGCCGTGTTGTTCGCGGCCTGCATCGTCATGGGCCTGATCGGCGCCGACTCCCGCCCCGGGTTCTCAAACGGCCGGACCGACGTCAAGGAGCGCTGGTACTTCCACTCTCGGGACGACTACCTCTAGGAGTCAGCGCCGGCCGGAGCGAAAGGCAAGCCACGCGCCTGCGAGTGCGGGGACGGCGAAGAAGGCCACCAGGATGAACGGGTGCGCCGCGCGTGGTGAGTCAACGAAGAAACCCACCTTGGCAAAGATCACCACGAGGGTGATGAGAAGCCCTACACCGAGGCCCAGCACCAGACCGATGACGGTCCGCATGATCACCAGTACCGCCCCTCCGGCGCGTCCGGCGGCTGGTATTCGCCCTTAGCCTTGCGGGCACGAGATTTCGCTCGCGGACGCCGGCCGTAGTTGATCCCGACGCGTACGGCAACGGCAATCACCGCGACTGCGACTGCCAGTGCCGCGACGATCGCCGCGAGCGCGACCCAGTCCACGTCGCGAGTGTGCCACGGCTCTCAGAACGTGCGGACGCCATCGGACCCGCGAGTGCCGGCAGTCGCGGCCTTCGCGCGCCCGGGAAGCCCGCGAGCGCCGGCAAATGCGAAATCGGGACCAAGATCGGCGACCACGAGGAGCTCGGCCAGACCGAAGCGAACGGCGGGATACTGGATGCATGCCTGAGACGCGCGACGACCCGATGACGCTGCCGGCTGACCTTCCCAAGCCTGTCGATGACGGCGCCGCCGACCATCTGCAGAACTCCCGAGTCCCCGACGTCCCGCTCCCTGCAACCGACGGCCGCACGGTTTCTCTGGCCACGGTGAATTCGGGCCGCGTGGTGGTCTACGCCTACCCGCGGACCGGTCGGCCGGGGGAAGGCCCGCTCGTCGAAGACTGGGACCTGATCCCGGGGGCAAGAGGTTGCACCCCTGAGACGTGTGCGTTTCGAGACCACCACGCCGAGATACGCGCGACCGGCGCCGAGGTCTTCGGGCTCTCGACGCAGGACACCGCCTATCAGCAGGAGCTGGTACAGCGCCTGCACCTGCCGTTCGCGATCCTCTCGGACGCGCAGCTGAAGCTCACCAGGGCCTGGCGACTGCCGGTGTTCGAGGCTGCGGGGCAGACGCTGCTTCGCCGCCTGACGATGGTCATTCGTAACGGACAAGTCGAGCAGGTCTGGTATCCGGTCTTTCCACCGGATCGGCATGCCGACGAAGTCCTCGCCTGGCTGCGCGACCACCCCGCGGACGGCTAAGACACAAAGCCAGGTTCGGCTTGGTGGAGGCGGCGGGAGTTGAACCCGCGTCCGAAGCAGCTTCCTCCGGGACTTCTACGAGCGTGTCCGGGATTCTGGTTCTCGCCTGGCGGCT
>VBEK01000028.1 GCA_005889135.1 Chloroflexota bacterium | reverse complement strand
TCGCCGAACCCGCCGAATCGCCCATGGAAACCCGACTTCGCTGGCTGCTCTTGAACGCCGGCCTCCCTCGCCCGATCGTCCAGGCGAAACTGCACGACGCCCGCGGCCGAGAGATCGCCCGAGCCGACCTCTACTACCCCGACGCCAGGCTGGTCATCGAGTACGACGGCACCAACCACCGCGACCGGCTCATCGACGACAACCGCCGCCAGAACCTCCTGGTGGACGCAGGCTTCCAGGTCCTGCGGTTCACGGCCGCCGACCTCAATCAACGGCCGGGAGCCGTCGCTGCCCTTGTGCGCGCTGCTCTCTCGCGCAGCCCGGACATCGCCACAATGAGCCCACGGTGATCGGCCTCGGCCCGTACCTGGCCTTCCTCGGTGTGTCCCTGCTCGTCATCTGCACGCCCGGGCAGGACACCGCCCTCACCATCCGCAACACGCTCGCGGGCGGCCGGCGCGCAGGCGTCGCCACCGCGGCCGGCGTGGCCGCGGGCCAGGCCACCTGGACCGTGGCGACCAGCGCGGGCCTGGCCGTGGTGCTCGCCGCCTCGGAGCCCATCTTCTTCGCCATCCGGCTCGCCGGCGCGGCCTACCTGGTCTTCCTCGGCGTGCGGACGCTCATGAGCCTGAGAGGACAGCACCCGGACCACGCACAGCAGCCCCACCAGGGCCGCACTGGCCGCGCCTTTGCCCAGGGCTGCCTGAGCAACCTCTCCAACGCCAAGATGGTCGCCTTCTTCATCAGCCTCCTGCCCCCGTTCGCCGGGCCGCAGCCGAGCTTCGTCCTGCTCCTGGCCCTCGGCCTCAACTTCTGCCTCCTCACCCTCGCCTGGCTCACCGCGTACGCCTTCGCCGTGGAGCGGATGAGCGGCTGGCTGCGTCTGGCCCGGGTCCGCAAGGCGATCGACGCCACGCTCGGCGCCGTCCTGGTCGCGCTCGGCGTCCGGGTTGGATTCGAGGCGGTCCGCGCTTAGACTGACCCGTGGCGTTTCGTTTCTTTTTTCTGACGAAGGAGGTAACGGGTTATGCCACGGGCCAAGCAGCTGACACTCTCGGTTCCCGACCGCCCGGGGATGCTGGGACAGATCGCCACCGCGCTCGGCGAGAAGAAGGTCAACATCACGGGCATGAGCGCCGGCGTCATGGAGGGCCGCGGAATGATCTGGCTCGTCGTCGACAAGACCGCCGCCGCCAAAAAGGTCTTCGCCCAGCACGGGTGGGACGCGAAGGAGGACGAGGTTCTCGCCGTGACGCTGGCCGACACGCCGGGCTCGCTGGGTCGCTACGCGTCCAAGCTCGGTAAGGCCGGCATCAACATCACCTTCGCCTACACCGGAACCGCCGGCAGCGCGCGCAAGCAGACCGGGTTCTTCGGGGTCTCCGACCTCAAGGCGGCGCTCAAGGTCAGGCCCTGACGGCGTAGTCCCCGAGGCCCTTCTCCAGCCGCGCGAAGGCGCGGCGCGCCTGCGTCCGGAAGTCCTCGACCAGCTGCGCGCCGCGCCGGCCGGCCGCGACCTGCTCGCGGGTGTGGGCGACCAGACCGCGGTGGGCGGCCATCATCGCGGCGGCCACGACCATGGCTTCGACGCCTTCGCCGAGCACCCGGGCGAGGCGGAGCGTGTACTCCTCCACGATCTCGCGCTCGCGCGCCCGCAGTGATGGGCTTGCCGCGATCGCCCGCCCCGCCCTGGCGATGCCCTCCGTGCGCTCCTTCGCCCCGAGGTTGTCGGCGCCCTCTAGCACCCGGCGCCGGAACGCCTTCAGCGCGCTCTCGCCTCGAGGCCGGCTGCGCACTGCCTCGATGAGCTGCTCCTCGAAGAACTGCATGCCCGCGTAGAAAAGGTCTTCCTTGGTGGGGAAGTAGTTGTAGACGGTCATCTCCGAGACGTTGGCCGCCTCGGCCACCTCGGCCACCTTGACCTCCGCGAAACCGCGCCTGGCAAACAGGTGCTGCGAGGCCTCGAAGATCTGCTGTCGCGTCTGCTGCTTCTTCCGTTCCCTGAGCCCGACCACGAAATAATTATAGTGGCATAATAGTTTGAGTCACTAAATCAAAGGCTTTGGGGAGGACGACTGAGATGAGTCTCTATTCGATAGCACTGTTCGTCCACATCGTCGGCGCGATGCTGCTGATGGTGCTGCTCGCGCTCGAAGGCTTCACCCTCCGGCGCGGAATGGCCGCGACGCGGCTGAACCGCATGTTGGGCCCGGTCTCGCTGGTCGCGATCCTCGTCCCCGGCTTCTACATGGCGGCGCAGATCGGCTGGCGCCCCTGGACCGCGGTGGGCCTCGCCGCCTACGCGCTCATCGCGGCCGCCGGCGCCTACACCGGCGTCAACGTGGCGCGCGGTCGCATGTCGGTCACGGCCGCGACGGTCTCGTGGCTGGCCCGAACCGGCATCGCGCTCGGAGTCGTCTTCGACATGACCGTCAAGCCCGAGGTGGCCGGCTCGGTTGCTGCTGTGGTCGCCGGGGTGGTGCTCGCCCTGGCGGTCGCGGTGCCCGCGCTCCGCGTGGTGAGGCCGGCATGAGAGCGCGCCAAGGCCCTTGACAAGAACCTGAGCGCGACTGTATTCTACCGATCAGTTAATTAGCTAGGTAGATAAATACAGATGGCAGCCGATCAGCTCAGCGTCACGTTTGCAGCCCTCGCCGACCCCACCCGGCGAGCGATCCTGGCACGACTCTCCCAGGGCGAGGCCTCGGTCACGGAGCTGGCCAAGCCGTTCGACCTCAGCCTGCCCGGCATCAGCAAACATCTGAAGGTGCTGCAGCGCGCCGGCCTGATCACGCAGAGCCGCAATGCGCAGTGGCGGCCCTGCCGCCTCGAGCCCGCGCGGCTGAAGGAGGCTTCGGAGTGGGTGGGGGAATATCAGAGGTTCTGGGACGAGAGCTTCCAGCGCCTCGACGGTGTCTTGCAGGATTTGATCCAGAAGGAGAAGAACCGATGAGCAGCAAGGAGACAAGGACCGCGCCCAAGACCGAATACGTCATCGAGCCGGGCAAGCAGGAGATCGTCACGACGACCATCCTCGACGCGCCGCGGGAGCTCGTCTTCCGCGCGTACACGGAGCCCGACCTCGTGGCGCAGTGGTGGGGCCCCTACCGCTACGAGCTCGACATCAAGAAGTTCGACTCGAGGCCCGGCGGCGAGTGGCGCGTCGACCACGTCGGCAAGGACGGCAGCCGGCACGGCTTCCGCGGCGTCAACCACGACGTCGTCGCGCCGGAGCGGATCTGCCAGACGTTCGAGTACCTCGGGGTGCCCGGGCACGTTGCCCTGCAGACGGCGACGTTCGAGGCCCTGGGCAATAAGACCCGCCTCGTCACGCAGAGCGTGTTCCAGTCGGTGATGGACCGCGACGGCATGGTCGCATCGGGCATGAAGGAGGGCGCTGACGAATCCATGGAGCGGCTGGCCCAGCTGCTCGAGAAGATGAAGGCGGGCAAGTGACAGGAAAGCTGGAGCACCTCGACGTCCTTATTGGTGAGTGGACGTCCTCCAGCAAGACCTACCCAGAGGGGCGCGGCCTCATGAAGGTCGCGCCCACCGAGGACGGTAAGTTCCTACGCATCGAATCACGCATCGAGGACGAGCGGTTCCCCGTGAGCACCCAGATCATCGGCGGCGATGACGCGCGCGACGAGTGCACCGCCCTCTACCACGACTCGCGCGGCGTGCACCGCGTCTACCGCACGACCGTCGCGGACGGCGTCTGGAAGGTGTGGCGCGAGGCCCCTGGCTTCAACCAGCGCTTCACCGGCCGGATCGGCGACGCCGGCCGCACAATCAACGGCCAGTGGGAGTTCTCTGAAGATGGCAAGAGCTGGAAGATCGACTTCGATATCAACTACACGAAAGTCGGCTGACGTCGACGCCTATATCGCGGCCGCGCCCAGGACGGTGCAGCCAAAGCTTCGACAGCTGCGCACGGCGATCAAGGCCGCGGCGCCAAAGGCCACCGAGAAGATCAGCTACGGCATCCCCTTCTACGACTACAAGGGCCGGCTGATCTACTTCGCGATCCACACGACGCACATCGGCATGTACCCGTCCGGCGACGCGAAAGGCCTGGAGAAGTACCTGACCGAGAAGGCGACACTCCGGTTCCCGCTCGACGAGCGGCTGCCGCTGGAGAGGATTCGCAAGCTCATCGCCGACCGCGTGAAGGAGCGCGACGCCGGGAAGGTGACACAAATGGTGCCAGCCGCTCGCCGTTCCGCGAAGACTCGATGAGCTTCGCCAGCCTCCGCCTGCGCGTCTCGTCCCGCTTCGCGCTCATCACCCAGAAGGCGGCCGTCCTCCGGTAGGACGGCGCTTGCTCCTCGAAGAAGGCCCACGCGCGTTTGCGCTTGCGAAACGCGGCCTCCGTCGGGGCGTCGAACCCGCGGGACCGGTTCTCGTACGAGTAGATCCGGGAGCGTGCCTCGTCCCGCTTCTCGAACGCGGCCCGGCCCCGCGGGTGCACCAGGCCGATGTGCTCGAGCTCCCGATAGCGCCGGATGTTGACGTCGCTCCAGACGCTGCCCTTGCGCCGCGGCGTGATCCGCTGCGCCGACTGGTCGTCGCCGAGCGAGTAGCGGACGCTGTCGATCCAGCCGAAGCACAGCTCCACGTCGACCACGTCCTGCCACGTCACCGAGGGACGGCCGCTCCGTTTGCGGTGATAGCCCAGCCAAAGCTCGGTCGCGGTGTCGTGGTTGGCCTCGAACCACGCCCGCAGCTCGGCGGGGCTCGCGAAGAAGACCACGTCGTGCGGCAGCGGCATCGCGCAATCATCCTTTAGCACGGTGAGCCGGCAGGACGAGCGCGACCGCTACTACAACGAGCTGGCGGGATCGAGCCTTCACCGGCTGGCCGGCCTCTCCGACGGCATCTTCGCGGTGGCCATGACCATCCTCGTCCTGACGCTGGCCGTGCCGGCGATGAACGAGGTGAGGAGCGAATCCGACCTCGGGCGTGCCCTTCTCAACCTCCTGCCCGGCGTCGTCACCTACGTCATGAGCTTTCTCACTCTGGGCATCTTCTGGGTGGGCCAGCAGACGCAGCTGAGCCAGCTCGAGCGCACGGACCGCGACTACACGTGGATCAACCTCGCGTTCCTGCTGTTCGTGACGCTGGTCCCGTTCTCGACCAGCCTGCTCGCGAGCTTCTACCAGTCGCGAGTCGCCCTGGTCGAGTACTGGCTGAACATCCTCGTCCTCGGCGCACTGATCCTCGCCGCGGCGGAGTACGCGGCGAAGGCCCGGCTGTTCAACCAGGAGAACCAGCAGACCATCATGCGAGCGGTCCGGCGCCGCGTCTACATCGCCCAGTCGCTGTACTTCGTGGCCACGGCGCTTTGCCTGATCGATACCCGCCTGAGCATCGGCCTGATCGTGCTCATCCAGCTCAACTACGCGATCGCTCCGCGCGTGGCGTTTCTGCGCCGCCTCTGACGGCCGAATCGCAGCGCCGGGTCAATAGAATTCCCGGCTGATGGACGACCAATCTGCGCCCCGTGGTGCGCTGTCGGGCAGGGTGGCGGTCGTCGTCGGCGGCGCGAGCGGCATCGGCAGGGCTGCGGCCAAGGCGCTTGCGCGGCAGGGGGCGAGGCTCGTCATCGCCGACTTCGACACGGCGCGTATGGAGCGGACGGTCGAGGAGATCCTCCACCTGGGCACGTCCGAGGCGGCCCTCGCCCTGACCACCGACGTCCGCAACGATTCCTCGGTCCACTCGATGATCGAGGACGCGATCAAAGCCATGGGCCAGGTCGACGTCCTCGTCAACATGGCGGGCGTCCTCCTCCAGGGCAAGCTCGAGAAGCTCAAGAGCAGCGACTGGCGGTGGATGCTGGAGACGAACCTGCTGGGGCCGGTGCGCACGGTCGCCGCCGTCCTCCCGCACATGCTGGCAAGGCGCTCCGGCCACATCGTCAACGCGGTCAGCGCGGGGGGGCTAGCCCCGACTGACCCGCTGACCGTCGCCTACGACGCCGGCCACGCCGCGCTCGCGGCCTACACGCGCAGCCTCGCCAGAGAGCTCGAAGGCACCGGCGTCAACGTCTCCCTGTACAGCACGGGCGCCGGCGGCCCGCGGATCGGTCAGAACACTCGCTCACGCGGTCTCGGACGCCTGCTCCGACCGTCTGAGGACCTGGAGGAGTCGGACGCTTACGACCGCCTCGTCGACAGCCTGATCGACGCCCTCCACAACCCGCGGCTGCTCGTCGAGGCAGACCCGGTGGAGACCGCCGCCGCCCGGTGATCATCCCCCACGACCTCGGCCTTCTCTCGAGCATCGGCATCTGCACCGGCGCCGCGGCGCTGGTCGCCGCCGTCACGTGGCGCTTCAAGCAGCCGCTGATCATCGCCTATCTCCTCACGGGCGTGATCATCGGCCCGAACATCGGCCTCAGGTGGATCACCGACCAGGAGAGCATCCAGACCGTGGCGGAGATCGGCCTGATCCTGCTCCTGTTCGTGATCGGGCTCGAGATCGACCTGCGCAAGATGGCCTCCGGCGGCGCGGCCGTGCTGCTCACGGGCGCGCTCCAGGTGCCGATCTGCATCGCCCTCGGCCTCGGCTTCTTCCTCCTGCTCGGCGTGCGCGACCAGCCCAACAACAGCGCTCTGCTCTACCTCGCGGCCTGCATGAGCCTCTCCAGCACGCTGGTCGTGGTCAAGATCCTGAACGACAAGTTCGAGCTGGACACGCTGCCGGGCCGGATCACGCTCGGCGTGCTCGTCATCCAGGACCTGTGGGCGGTGGCCATGCTCGCGATCCAGCCCAACGTCCTGAACCCGAACCTCGTCCCTCTGCTCGGCTCGCTGTGGCGCGGCGCGGTGCTGGTCGTCGCCGGGTTCGCCCTGGCCAAGTACGTGCTGCCCTACCTCTTCCGCACCGTCGCCAAGGCGCCGGAGCTCGTGCTCGTCTCGGCGCTGGGGTGGTGCTTCTTCCTCGCCGGCGCGGCCAGCCTGATCGGACTCTCGCGCGAGATGGGCGCGCTCATCGCCGGCGTGAGCCTCTCGACGTTCCCCTACAACGTCGACGTCGCCGCCAAGGCGGTCAGCATCCGCGACTTCTTCGTCACCCTCTTCTTCGTCGCCCTCGGACTGCAGATCACGATCCCGAGCCTGCAGGTGCTGGAGCTTTCGCTCGCCGCGTCGATCTTCGTCATCGTCAGCCGCGTCGTCGTCGTTCCGATCCTCTACGCGCTCAAGCTCGGCCTGCGGACCAGCATCGTGCCCGCGATCAACCTCGCCCAGGTGAGCGAGTTCTCGATCGTCATCGCCTCGCTAGGGGTGGTAATGCATCAGATCTCGCAGGACGTCCTGACCATCGTGATCTTGAGCTTTGCCCTCACGTCGGTCGTATCGACCTACATGATCAACTTCAGTCACCAGATCCAGGGCGTGCTCGCGACGGGCTTCAAGGCGCTGGGGCTCAAGGATCTGGACTCCGCGGCTGCGAAGACGGAGGAGGGGGAGGAGGCACGCCAGCCGGTGATCTTCCTGGGCTTCTTCCGGGACGCGAGCTCGATCCTCTATGAGTTCGAGCACGAGGGATCGGCGGAGGAGGCGCGCGCGTTCATCCAGAAGATCCTGGTCATCGACTTCAACCCGACGGTGATGCGCGAGCTGCGGCGCCGCGACATCAAGTGCGTCTACGGTGACATCGCTCACTCGGACACGCTGCGGCACGCGGGTGTCGAGCACGCCAAGCTGGTCGTCTCCAGCATCACCGATGACGTGCTGCGGGGCACGAGCAACCTGCGCCTGATGCACGCGGTGCACATGCAGGCGCCCAACGCGCGCGTGGTGCTCACGTCCGACCACATCCCCGAGGCGCTGCGCTTCTACGAGGAGGGCGCGGACTTCGTGTTCCTGCCGCGGCTCTACTCCGCCGCGGCGTGCGCCCGGATCCTGCGCAAGGGCCTGAACGGGGGCTTCGACGAGATCCGCTCGCAGGCGATCCAGCATCTTTCCCAGAGGCAGGAAGTCCTGGCCTGACCCCGGGGAGTCCCCTCTCCCTTCAGGGAGAGGGTCGGGGTGAGGACATGACTCCCTCTCCCTTCAGGGAGAGGGTCGGGGTGAGGGCATGACTCCCTCTCGCTTCAGGGAGAGGGTCGGGGTGAGGGCATGACGCCCTCTCCGCTCAGGGAGAGGGTCGGGGTGAGGGCATGACTCCCTCTCCCTTCAGGGAGAGGGTCGGGGTGAGGGCATGACGCCCTCTCCCCTTAGGGAGACGGTCGGGGTGAGGGCGCCGCGATCAACCCAAAGGTGTAGGAAACATGCGCTGCCGATCAAGTCTGTCTTTCTCTGACTGAGGCAAGGCTGACAAGCGCAGCGCGTGCAAGATCATGTCGATGATCGCGGACTCACGGTCGTAGACGTACGCGTTCCAGAACCGGATGACGGTGTACCCCGCCCGCTCGATGTCCGCAGTCCGGATGGCATCTGCCTCGACGTCCTCGTGCGTTGCCCCGTCGATTTCAATAACCAGCCGGGCCGCGAGGCAGACAAAGTCGACGACGTGGCCGCCGATGACATGCTGCCGCCGGAATTTCAAACCACCCAGGCGACGATCCCGCAGAAGGCGCCACATGCACGTTTCGGCTGCGGTCTGGTTGCGTCGGAGCTCGCGAGCGCGTCCGACCATGAAACGGTCGCCGTGCATCGCTGAAATCGTGTAGATCGCAACCGCCTACGGGAATTCTCTTAACAGGGTCTTCTTCTTTGTTGCCCCTCACCCCGGCCCTCTCCCCCCTGGGGGGAGAGGGAGTCTCCCTAAAGGTGGAGGGCGCTCACGGTGATCGGTACAGTGGCGGTGCGATGGACACCGCCCGCCGGGTCAGCCCCCTCGAGGCCCTGGCGAAGGCCTACGGGCGAGCCGTCCCCGAGCACCCCGCCGACGACGGCCTCTTCGGCCCGCACAGCGTCGTCTGGCGAATCAACCGCGACCGGGTGTTCCCGCTGGCGGGCATGCGCTCCCTCATGCTGCAGGCGCTCCACCCGCTGGCGATGGCGGGCGTCGCCCAGCACAGCACCTGGAAGGACGACCCGTTCGGCCGCCTGGCCGCGACGAGCAGCTACCTGGTGACGACCACGTACGGCGACACCGAATCCGCGCTCGCGGCGGCGGCATGGGTGCGCAAAGTTCACACCCGCGTGCGCGGCACCGACCCGGCGACAGGGCTGCCCTACAGCGCCGAGGACCCCGATCTCCTGCTGTGGGTGCACGCGGGCATGGTCGAGTCCATCGTCACCGTCGTTCAGCGCTACGGCCGTCCGCTCGAGCCCGCCGACGCGGACCGCTACGTGGCCGAGATGGTCCGGTTCGCGGAGATCGTCGGCGTCCCCCGCGAGGACGTCCCGACCACCGTCGACGCGCTTCGCCGGTACATCGAGTCCGTCGAGCTGCGGCAGGCCACGCCGGCGGCGAAGGAGGCGATCGCCATCGTCCTTGACCCGCCCGACCTGGACGACGACATGCGCGACCTGTGGCGGGACCTCGGCCAGGTTGCGGTCGGCACGCTCCCGGATTGGGCGCGCGAGATGTACGGCTTCGCGGCTCCGCCGCCAGCGCTGATGGAGCGCGAGCGGGTGCGGCAGCTGCTCGGCGCACTCGACCTCGCGTTCGAATCGCTGCCCGGCGTCATCGAGGCGCGGCAGCGCATCGAGCTTCGCATCCGCGGCGTGGCGTGAGCACGAACACCGTCGCCATGCGCCAGACGCGGGTCAGCCGCGGAGCCGCCCTGGCCCGCCTCGCCCTGCGCATCGGCGGCCGCTACGTCGCCCGCTCGCCCAGGCTGCTCTTCGCCTCGGTCGAGCGCCGCGGTGAGCTCCGCCACGACCTCGCGCTCCGGTCCGCCGACGAGGTGGCCGAGGAGCTCGGCTCGATGAAGGGCGTGCTGATGAAGCTCGGCCAGATGGCGAGCTACATCTACGAGGACATGCCCGCGACCTTCCGCGCCGCCATGTCGCGTCTCCAGCACAAAGCGGCCCCGATGACGCCGGCGCTCGCGGCGTCGGTGATCGTCGACGAGCTGGGCGGCCCGCCAGACAGCGTCTTCGCCGAGTGGGACCCGCTGCCCTTCGCCGCCGCCTCCATCGGCCAGGTCCACCGCGCGATCACGCGCGACGGGCGCGCGGTGGCCGTCAAGGTCCAGTACCCCGGCATCGCTCGAAGCATCACCTCCGACCTGCGCAACGTCGGTCTCCTGCGCCGCATCGTCGGCGCTGCCTTCCCCGGCCTGGACACCCGCTCGCTCGTGGACGAGCTGGGCGACCGCCTGCAGGAAGAGGTCGACTACGTGCGCGAGGCCGAGAGCCAGGAGCTGTTCGCGGGCTACTACGGCGGCCACCCCTTCATCCGCGTCCCCCACGTCGTGGCCGAGCTCAGCACCTCGCGAGTGCTGACCAGCGAGCTAGTCGCGGGCGCGACCTTCGACGAGCTGCTGACGTGGGACCAGCGCGAGCGAGACCTGGCCGCGGAGACGATCCACCGCTTCGTCTTTCGCAGCCTCTACCGCCTCCACGCCTTCAACGGCGACCCTCACCCAGGCAACTATCTCTTCCACCGCGGCGGGCGGGTCACGTTCCTCGACTTCGGCCTGACCAAGCTCTTCACCGACGACGACCTCGCCCCTCTGATCGACGCGGTGCGCTTCCTAGTCTTCGACCAGGACTACGAAGCGTTCCGCTCGGCCCTCGAGCGAGCCGGGTTCCTGAAAGCAGGCGCGCCGGTGCCGACTTCGCTCGTGGTCGACCGCTTCGGTCAGTTCTACGGCACTGTCCTCCAGGACGCGCCGATGACGATCACCCCCGCCTATGCATCGGCGATCGTGCGCCGGTTCTTCGACGCCCGCGGGCCGCTGGCTCCCTACTCCGACGTGCCGCGAGCGTACGTGGTCATGCAGCGCATCAACCTTGGCCTGTACGCCGTCCTCGGCAGCCTGAACGCAACGGCCAACTGGCGCCGCATCGCCGAGGAGATCTGGCCCTTCCGCAACGGCCCACCTTCGACCCCCATCGGCGAGGCCGAGGCGGCCTGGCTGAGCAAGAAACCCAAAGAAGTGCTAAGAATTAAGTAGCTGCAGGGGCCTGATTCTTAGCTGACTGGGGGAATGTGAATATGGCGAGCTCTTCTGTTCTGGCTGCCATGCCGCCTGAGGAGAGGCGGCGAAACATGATGCGGGCCGTGGTGGCGAGCACCGTCGGCACCTCGATCGAGTGGTATGACTACTTCCTCTTCGGGACCATGGCCGCCCTGGTCTTTCCACACCTGTTCTTCCCGAAGTCCGACCCCATAACCGGCACCCTGAACAACTACGCGATCTTCTTCGTCGGCTTCCTCGGCCGGCCGCTCGGAGCCTGGCTGTTCGGCACGTACGGCGACCGCATCGGCCGCAAGGCGACCCTGATCGCGACCCTCCTCTTCATGGGGATCGCCACCTTCCTCATCGGCGTCATGCCGACCTACTCCTCGATCGGCCTGTGGGCCGCAGTGATCCTGGTGATCCTGCGCGCCTGCCAGGGCATCGGCGTCGGAGGCGAGTGGGGCGGGTCGGTGCTGATGGCGATGGAGTGGGGGAGCCGCAAGCGCAAGGGCTGGCTCGGCAGCTGGCCGCAGTTCGGTGTGCCGATCGGACTCGTGCTGTCGAACGGAATCACCGCGGTCACGCAGACTTTGGCCGGCCCGGCGCTGTTCGCAGACTGGGCGTGGAGGATCCCGTTCCTGCTCAGCATCGTGCTGGTCGGGGTCGGCCTCTACATCAGGCTCGGCATCCTCGAGACCCCGGTCTTCCAGGCCCTCGTGGCCGAGAACCGTGTCGAGCAGCGCCCCATCACCGAGGTGGTGCGGCGCAACTGGCGCGAGATCGTCCTGAGCGCGCTGCTGCGGCTGCCGGAGCAGGCGCCGTTCTATCTCTTCACCGTCTTCGTGTTCACGTTCGGGGCGTTCGCGACCAAGCTCGACAAGCCGTTCCTGACCTGGGCGGTCAGCGTCGCGGGACTCGTCTCCTTCATCACGATCCCGCTGTTCGGCCATCTCTCGGACGTGATCGGGCGCAAGACCATGTACGCGCTGGGCATCGCGGTGATGGCGGCGTGGGGCTTCGCCTACTTCGGCCTGTTCGCGACCGGGGTCGCCGTCGTCGTCTTCGTGGTCATCGCCCTCTCGCTCATCCCGCACGACATGCAGTACGGTCCGCAGGCCTCGTTGATCGCCGAGAGCTTCACCGGCCGTCTTCGCTACAGCGGGGCGTCGCTCGGCTACCAGCTCGCCTCGATCATCGCGGGCGGTCCGGCCCCGATCATCGCGCTCGGCCTGTGGGCGGGCAAGTTCACGTTGCTGGGGGCGTCATTCACCTCGCCGTTCCCAACCCACAACCCGTACACGATCAGCGCTTACATCCTCGTGTGCTGCCTCATCGGGTTCGTCGCCGTGGCGCTGCTGAAGGACCGGTCCTCGCTCGACCACACGGTCGAGTACGACGAGCAGGAGCCGATGGAGGCGGAGGGCCTTCGCCGGCGCGCAATGGGCTGACACACTTCCTTCCTCGAGAGGCGTCGCCACGTGGCGGCGCCTCTTCTCGTTCCTGGGGTGTTGCACGTCCCCTCTCCCCTCCAGGGGAGAGGGGTAAGGGGTGAGGGGCAAGGGGGAGGCATGCGTTAACCGAGTGAGAACATGCGCATCCTCACGATCGTCAACCTCTGCCTGTGGCTCGTCCTCTTCCTGGCCTGGATCCCCTACACGACGATGGTCGGGTTCACCGACCCGGTCAGCGTCGAGGTCCGCTGGATCCTGACCGTCACGGCGGCGCTGATGGCGCTGCTGTTCGCCCTCAGGCTCAGGAGGCGCAGACCCGTCCTCGGCTAACTTGTCGGCATAGACGGCAAGCTCGTCCTTCTCTTCGACGGCACTTGAGGCGTCTGCACCCGGATGGCGCGCTGGGTCCGCCGGCGCGACCGGACCGGCCGTGTGCTGGTCATCGCCAACCAGAGCCATGGCGCGCTGCAGACCTACGGACTGACCAGGCCGGAGGCTGACCGCGCGGCCTGGACGGTCGACGGCGAAGGCCGCCGGCTCGAGGGCGCGGCGGCCATCAACCGCGTGCTCCAAGAGCTCGGAGGCGGCTGGCGTTCCGTGGAGGCGCTGTACCGCCTCCGCCCGGTCGCCGCGGCAGAGGAGGCGTTCTACCGCTGGTTCGCGGCCCGGCGCTCCCGCTTCTCCCGCCTGGGCGTGACGCCCGAGTGCGACGAGCCCGAGGCCGGCTGCGCGCAGTGACCGACCTCGGGGCGCCCGAGCACCTCGGCGCCCTGCTGGGGATCGCTCTCGCTACCGCGGTTCTCGTCGTCGCCGCGCGCCGGCCGAACCCCGACTGGTGGCTGAAGACGCTCGCGGTCGTGCTGGTCGTGGACGAGGTCAGCTGGTGGGCGTACCTACTCCTGGGCGGCGTGCCGGGCAGCTTGCTCGCGCTCTCCCTGCCCCTCCAGCTCTGCGACACGGCGATCCTCATCACCGCCGCCGCGCTTTGGACGCGCCGTCCGCTGCTCGTCGAGGTCACGTACTTCTGGGGCCTGGCCGGTACCATCCAGGCGCTGCTCACGCCCGACCTTCCGCAGCACTTCCCCAGCTACCCGTACTGGCAGTACTACATCGCCCACGGCGGCGTAGTGGCCTCCGCGCTCGTGCTCGTCGTCGGGCTGCAGATCCACCCCCGACCATGGGCGGTGCTCAAGGTGGCGGCCCTGACGATCGCCTACACCGCGCTCGTGGGCGCGATCGACCTCGTCACCGGCGCGAACTACATGTATCTGCGCGCGAAGCCGCCGACCGCGACGCTGCTCGACGTGCTCGGCCCCTGGCCGTGGTACATCGGCACGGCCGCGCTGATCGGCTTCGCGCTCTTGGCGCTCCTGGACGCCCCGTTCCGGCTGGTCAGGAGGCGATGACGGGCACGGCGCGAAGGCTGCGCAGTGGCGAAAGGATGCTGGGCAGCGCGCTGCTGATCGCGATCGCGACCCCGACCGCGATGGCGGCACGCAATCCCACCGCCTGACCGATGGCGCCGCCGAGCAGCGAGCCGGCCACCTGCGCCACCGCCGTGAGCACGACGACGCCGGACTGCACGCGGCCCAGCAGGTGATCGGGCGTGACGGCCTGGCGGATCGACTGCTGGTTGACGTTGTAGACCATCAGTGAGCAGCCGAGGATCGCGCTGAAGACCAGCAGGATCGTGAAGGCGGCGCCGGGCGGCGCGTAGGCTGCGATCAGCACGCCGGACTGCCCGAGGACGACGAGACCCGCACCCACGGCCATGACCGGACCGAGCCATCCGCGGCTCACCAGCGGCCTGCCCAGCCGCGCGCCCACAAGCGAGGTCAGCCCGCCCGTCGCGAAGATCAGCCCGAGCTGCGCCGGCGAGATTCCGACCTGGGTCACGAAATAGAGGACGTAGACGGCGAAGATCACGTTGCTGCCGCCGTTGTTGATCAGGATCGTCAGCGTGATCGCCCTCACCAGCGGTTGTCGCCAGAGCCAAGCCTGACCTTCAAGGGCATTGGCGAAGTGGTTGCGGCCCGACGGCGCGGGTACGACCTCGGTCACGTGGGTCCAGGCCGCGGTCAGCGCGCCGGCGACGAAGGTCACGGCGTCGACCCCGATCGCGATCGGAGCAGTCAGAAGCTGCACCGTCGCACCGGCGAGGCCGGGGCCGACCAGGTTGGCGACCGTCAGGCTCGCCATGATCCGCGTGTTCGCCTCGATGAGCCGGTCGCGGCCGGCGATGGTCGGGACGAAGGATGGGAAGGCGATTCCCCACACGGTGGCGGCCAGGCCGGCGACGAAGGCCACGATGTAGAGCTGGCCGATCGAGAGCATGTGCAGGACCGCGGCGATGGGGATCGTGGCGAGCGCGCCCGCGCTCACGATCTGGGACGCGACGATGACGGGCTTGCGGCGCGTGCGGTCGAGCCAGACCCCGGCCGGCAGCCCGACCAGGATCGCGGGCGCGAAGCGCAGCGCCCCGAGCAGGCCCATCTCGAGCGCGGTGGCGTGGAGCGTCACCGCCGCGGCGATCGGCAGCGCCAGCAGCGTGAACTGGTTGCCGAGCAGGGAAACGCTCTGGCCCAGCCAGAACTTGAGGAACTCGCGGCTCAGGCCACGCGCGCTGGGGGGTACGGAGCTCGTGTCCTAACCCTACGTGCCGACTCGCTAGACCTTCAGTGGCGTTCCGTACCGCGCCGCCGAGGCGACCTCCGCGAGCGGCTTGCGCTTCTTCTTGCCCACGACCTTGCGCCGCGGGTAGCCGAGCGGCACGACGGCGATGACGTCGTATTCGTCGGGGAGGCCGAATTCCCTCCTCACGTTCTCGAGGCCGATGAAGCCGGTCCAGTTCGAGCCGACGCCGTCGCCCCACGCCGTCAACACGATCGACTGGATGGCGCGGCTCGCGTCCGAGACCGCGTACTGCCCGTTCGCCTTCACGTAGGCGACGATGACTGCCGCGGCGGCGCCGGCGGTGTAGGGGCCGGTGCGAACCAGCGACCCCAGCTTGCGCAGGCCCTCGCGCTCGCGCACGAGGATGAAGTGCCACGGCTGGCGGTTGTTCGCGCTGGCGCTCAGCCGGCCCGCCTCCACGATCCGGTGTAGGACCTCGTCAGGTACAGGCCTGTCTTCGAACTCGCGGATCGCCAGCACGGTGCGCGCCGCGTCGAAGACCGCGTTCGCCATCGAGCCAATTGTCTAACGTTTGCCGCGATGGACGAGCGCATGCCGACCGAGCACCGACGCGAACGCAGGACCAGCAGCAGACAGCACCGCGCAGCCTACGAGGTCGCGCGCGCAGCGCCCATGGAGCACCGGCCACGCCTGATCACCTCCCGATCCGTCGAGCCCCTCATCCACGGCGCGGGAACCGTCGGCCGCTTCAACAGCTGGCTCGCGGTTCACATCACACGGGCGGTGGGCACCATGTGGGCGGCCTACCTCTTCGTGCTCATCTCCCTGATCTCGTTCCCGCAGGCCCTGCACGCTTTCCTGAGCGGCGACAACTACGTGGGAATCGCGTGGCTCAGCCAGTCGTTCTTGCAGCTGGTGTTGTTGCCCATCATCATCGTCGGCCAGAACGTCATCTCCGCGAGCCAGGACGCGCGCGCGGAGGCCGACCACCTCACGCTGACGACCCTGCACGACATCAACGTGCGCCAGCTGAAGATGCTCGAGCAGCAGGCTGAGATGCTCAAGCAGCAGAAGGCCATCCTCGATCTGCTCCGGTCCCGAGGCCCGGCCACGTGAGCGCGGTCGAGGTGCTGGTCATGGTCGCGGGCATCATCGTCCTCGCGCTCACCGAGTACGACATCTTCCAGAGCATCGTCCTGCCCCGGCCGTCGGTCAGGAAGGTCCAGCTGGCGCGGCCGCTCGTGCGCTCGTTGTGGGTCGTCTGGCGATGGGTCGCCCAGCGGTCGTCGCGCGTCGACAAGAGCGAAGGCCGCATGGCCGTCTTCGGGCCGGTGGCCTTGATCCTGCTGGTGCTGATATGGGCCACGGCCCTGGTCTTCGGCTACGCGATGGTCCTCTACGGCTTCCGCGACGAGTTCAGGCCCCTCCTCCTCGACTTTCCGGACGCGTTCTACGTCTCCGCCACAACGCTCGTGCCGCTGGCGTACGGCGACCTCGTGCCAGAGCTGGGCCCGGCCCGGTTCGTCATCATCGTCGAGAGCGCCAACGGAGTCGCCTATGCGGCGCTCGCGATCACGCTCCTGTTCGAGCTGTACGGTTCCTTCCGCGAGCGCGAGCAGGCCGTCGTCGCGCTGGACGCCATCGCCGGCGCCCCGGCCTCGGGCGTCCAGCTCCTCGAGACGGCCGCCCACAAGGGCATGCGAGGAATCCTCGCCAACACGTTCGAGGAGTGGCGCAAGTGGTCAGCGATGGTGCTCGAAAGCCACCTCGCGTATCCGCTCCTGTTCTACTTCCGCTCCAGCCACGACAACGAGGCCTGGATCAACTCGTTTGGCGCAGTGATGGACGCCTCGAGCCTCGTCCTCAGCTCGATGGAGGACGGTGAGGAGTTCACGGGCGCCGCGAAACTGATGATGACGGTCGGCAACCACCTGATCGAGGACACGGCGTGGGTATTCAACATCCAGTCGGAATCCGACCCGATCATCGAGCGGGAGGAGTACGTCACCGCCGTGGCCCGCCTGCGGGCCGCGGGCT
>VBEK01000212.1 GCA_005889135.1 Chloroflexota bacterium | reverse complement strand
TCGGCAACCAGGCGGGCAATCGCAAGATCACCATGGTCACCGCCGACGAGCAGGTGGCGCTTGCCGACGCGGTCGCCGCGACCAAGAAGGTCGTCGAGCAGGACAGCGTCGACATGGTCGCGGGTTACGTCTCGAGCCCCAACGCCGCCGGGAATCGGGATTATCTCCACGGCCAGAAGATCCCGACCCTGATCGCCAACGCGGGCGTGAACTCGCTTTCCCGCGCCGCCAAGTCGCCCTTCATCTATCGCACGTCGTTCAGCAACTGGCAGCCCGCGCACCCGGTGGGCACGTACGTCGCCGAGAAGCTCGGCAAGAAGAAGATCCAGCTCGTCTACGCGAAGTACGGGGCGGGCCTCGAGTCGGTCGCGTCGTTCAAGGAGACCTTCACCGCCGCAGGCGGCACCATCGTCGGCCCCGACGTCGCGACGCCGTTCCCCAACAACGGTGACCAGACGCCATTCGTCCAGGCCATCCAGACCGACAAGATCGACGGCATCTACTCCTTCATGTCTGGCACCGACGCGGTTACGTTTCTCAAGAAGGCTGCCGAGCTGGGGACTCTGGGCAAGCTGGGCCTGGTCTCCGGCGCGGGATTCTTCGTCGAGCAGGACGTGCTCGCCGCGATCCAGGATGCGGCGCCCAACGGGGCGATCACAGGCCTCCATTGGGCCCTGACCCTGACGAACAGGGAGAACCAGGACTTCATCGCGAAGTACAGCAAGAAGTTCAACGGCCGGCAGGCGGACGTCTTTGCCGTCCAGGGCTTCGACACGGCCCGGGTCATCGTGGACGCGCTCAACGCCGTGAAAGGCAACACCGACAACAAAGACGGATTCATGCAGGCGATCGCGAAGGTGAGCTTCAAGAGCCCGCGCGGCGACTTCAAGTTCGATCCCAGCACCAACAACGTCGTCCAGACGATCTACATCCGCAAGACTGTCAAGGACGCCAAGCTCGGTTGGACCAACCAGGTGATCGACCAGTACCCAGGAGTCGCGGACCCGGGCAAGTAACCTTCAAGCCATCGCGACCGTACTGCAGCTGATCGTCAACGGGCTGTCCTTCGGCGGCCTCGTCTTCCTGCTCGCCGCCGGCCTGTCGATCATCTTCGGCGTCATGGACGTGCTCAACCTCGCGCACGGCTCCTTCTACATGGTCGGCGCGTACATCGCCTACACGGTGGTCGTCGCCACCAACAACTTCTGGCTCGCAATCGTGGTCGCGCCGCTGCTC
>VBEK01000211.1 GCA_005889135.1 Chloroflexota bacterium | reverse complement strand
CTATCCGGGGATGGACGCCTCCGTCCTCATTCTCGCGCTCGTGGTCGTGGTCCTCGGCGGTCTCGGCTCGATCGAGGGAGCGATCCTCGGCGCGTTGATCGTCGGACTTGGGTATGTGATCGGCACATCCTTGTTCCCGCAGTTCGCGATCGGCCTGATCTTCGCGGTCATGGCCGCCGTGCTGGTGCTGCGCCCTTCGGGGCTGCTCGGCCGCCGATCGTGATCCTCGGCCGTCTGGCGTCTGCCCGCAACGCTGCCCTTCTCGCCGTCCTGGGCCTCGGTCTCGCCTCCGTCCCGCTCTGGGCGCCGCGCTTCTGGATCTACGTCGCCACCCAGGCGCTGATCTTCGCCGTCTTTGCGATGTCTCTCGACCTGCTGCTGGGTTACGCGGGCCTTCCTTCTTTGGGACACGCCGCCTTCTACGGAGTCGGTGCGTATGCCTGCGCGCTGCTGGCGCTGCGACAGGTGGACGGCCTCTTTCCTTTGTTGTTGGTGGGAGGCGCGGCTGCCGCGATCGTGGCCATACCGATCGGCGCGCTGTCGCTGCGCACGAGCGGCGTCTACTTCTTGATGCTCACGCTGGCGTTCGCCCAGATGCTTTGGGGGCTCGCTGTCAACTGGGTGTCGCTGACCCGCGGCACGGATGGACTGATCGGCATTCCACGCCCAACCCTGGTCGGACTGGACGCCCTCGAGATCTCGCTGTACGAGCGCGGCGCCTTCTTCGTTCTGTGCCTGGTCGTGGCGGTGCTGACCTTCGCCGTGCTTCAGATCCTCGCCCGATCGCCCTTCGGCAAGACGCTGGAAGGCATTCGCGAGAACGAGACCCGCATGCGGGCCCTCGGGGTGCCGACCTTTCGCTATCGCCTTGCGGCGTTCGTGGTCGCCGCCGCGATCG
>VBEK01000131.1 GCA_005889135.1 Chloroflexota bacterium | reverse complement strand
TCGAGCACGGATTGTTCGTCGGCATGACCGACACGGTGATCGTGGCTGGACCGGACGGTCCCAAGGCCATCGGCAGATCGTCCGGCACGAGCAGTCGCTGAGGACCGCGCCGCATTCTGGAGAAGCGCGGGTCCGCCCGAGCTAGGCGACGTCGCGTTGTGGGCAGAATTGTTGGGTGGACGGGTCGCACGGTCGACCCCCGCGCAGTGGAAAGGGACACGTCAGGAGAAGCGCGGGGCCGCCCGAGCTAGGCGACATCGCGTTGTGGGCAGAATTGTTGGGTGGACGGGTCGCCTAGCTCGGTCGAGGGCGCGGCACTGGAAATGCCGTAGGCCCGCAAGGGCCTCGTGGGTTCAAATCCCACCCCGTCCGCCATTCGCGCCTTCGCGTCGAGCGACTGTGCCGTGAGTCGCCTTATCCATGACCTCGTAGGGCGACAGACGGCACACTCGTCGCAACGTCACATCAGCAGGACTTCCCTGCGATGTGGAAGCTCACGTCGTTGGTGTTGAGTGACGCCTGGGGCGACTGGAACGAGGTGGCGATGCCGGAGATGGTGCCCGAGGCGTTTGCGCCGGCTGTGGTCTGGACCCCGGAAGACCCGAAGTGGGCGCCGCCGCCGCAGCCGATCGACGTCGTGAACCGGAAGGTGGCCGTCGGTCCGGTTGCGGTCCAGGTGATGTCGATCGTGAACGAGGGAGGAAGGCCGTCATTGGTCGTGCCTTCGCACATCGGCGTGGAGGGGACGATCGATGCGTGCAGGGTTGCGGACTGCGAGCTGAATGTGAACGCGCTCGCGGGCAGGACGTAGCACGCCCGGATGAAGTTGAATCCGTTGAACTGGAAGATGTGCAGGTCGGTCTCGACCTGGATCGTCGCCGGCCCGCCGTTCGGGTGGAAGACGTTGGTGAAGCTCGACGCGTCGATGTTGTATGGCGACGCGAACGGGTCGTCGGGGATGACGGGCGTCGAGGCGAACTGAGAGACGAAGTGGTAGTCGCCCGGCGGCTGGGGACCGATGCCCGCGCCCTTGCCACCACCAAGCGGGACGCACGAGTCTGGAGCGGCGCCCTCGGCGTGTATGCGCTGGTCGAAGCTGTTGATGTTGGCGTCAATCGGTCCGAGTGGAGCGTCGAGGAACGAGGCAGAGGCAGTCGCCACGATGTTGGAGCCGCTGGCGGTCGTGGTCATTGTTTGCGACATATAGCCCGCACACGAGTACCGACCGTTGTTCGTGAATGCGCCCGACGAGGCGCCTCCCGACCAGTTGATCGTGAGTGAGAAGGGGAAGGTGAAGCCGCTGACAGGGTTGTTCTGGCACGAAGCGGTGGTCGCGGTCACAGTCGTTTTGAGCACGGCCGAGCTCAGGTTGGAGCTCACCGTGAAGTCCGATGCGCCGTCCGGGACGAAACATCCCCCGCCGCACAGCCCGCCCTTGCCGAAGTTACAAGCGTTGAAGAAGACGTCGACCTCGTGGTTCGACGTGGATGGGCCGACCAGCGGGTTGGCGATGTTCGTGTTGTCCGAAACCGATACCGTCATCTGGATCGACGGGTCGCTGAAGTCGAAGAAGCCAGCGTTCACGGACGTGTCGTGATAGTTGCCGGCAGGGAGGAAACTGCCGCCGCCACCACCGCCTCCACCTTGCGCGCCGAGGGGCACGCCGCGGCCAGCGCCCAGGTCGAATGCCACCGTGGTGACCGAGAAGGCCAGCAACCCGGTCATGACCAGGGACACGACGACGGCCAGGCGCCTCAAGAACGTCATGGCATCCTCCCCAAAACCCGACGTCCCTCACGACCGCCGCGCAGCCACGTCAATTAAGCCCGGCTTAAGCTCAAATGGGAAGGCTCAGTTTTTCGAACCAATATTGTTGCGCTGGATATGAAATCCGCACTCCTCGCCATGGCGGTGGTCCTGTGTGCGGCCTGTGCTTCGACCCCCGAGCGGGCGCAGCCGGTGGTTGGGGCGGTGACGCTCGAGGTCAGCGGCGGCATCGCGGGCTGGGACCGGATCGTGACCGTCGATCCTGACGGCACCGTTCACGTCCAGGCATTGAGCGGGCCCACGCCTTCGCCAACCACCGAAAAGCTGGATCCCGACGTGCTGCGCCGGCTGCACGAGCTGGTGTCGGACCCCGCCTTCGCGCAGCTCGGGCCGGCCTACGTCCCGCCGGAGCCCGGCGCCGACCTGCAGGACTACCGGATCACCGCCGAGGTGGGCGGCAAGACGTTGAAGACAATGGCGCGCCAGGGCTCGCACCCGCCCCCAATCCTGCGTCAGGTTCTCGACATCCTGAAAGGGATCGCCGGCATCAGCTGACGCCGGTCGCATAACGTTGAAGGCGATGCGTGGGCCCGCAGATCCACGACCGCCCGCGCCTGACTTCGGGCGCGTCACAGCCGAGCACGCCCAGACCTTCATCGCGATCATGAACACGCTCCACAGCGAGCCCACCGCGCCGGCGTTTGGCCGCCTCCTGCAGAAGAAGCTCCAGCCGGACGACTACATGCTCCTGGTCCACCTGTTCGAGGAGATCAGCGTCCTGGCCCTCCACCATCTGATCCCGGAAGCGCTGCTGTTCGATGCCTTCGCCTTCGACCTCTACTGGGACGAGCTGCGCGAGGACGTGCTCGCCCTCCGGGCTGAGACAGGCAACGAGAAGTTCTGCGAGAACTTCGAGATCGCCGCCGAGCGGGCCCGCGAATACCGCACCGACCGCCCACCCAAGCTCCGCTGGAAGCACGGCGGCGGCCCCGACGACCCGCCAGGCGGCCTCGGCGTCAGGCCTCCTGCGCCCGAGCCGCACGACGCTCCGGCGCCTCCGGCGCCTGTGGGGAGCAAAGAAACCTAGCCCTGGCTGCAACCGGACGCGCGTTCCCCGCATCCAATCAGCGGGAAGAATGTCAGCCGCATTGATGGAGCAGCGCCCCCAGATCCTCGCCCGTGCGGTGGAAGGCGACCCGGAGTCGTTCTCGCGCCTGATCGAGCCGCTTCTTGACCAGGCTTACCGGCTGGCCGCGGTGATGCTTGCCGACCGGGCTGCCGCTGAGGACGCCGTCCAGGAAGCCTCGATCAAGGCCTGGCGCAAGGTGCGCCAGCTCCGAGGCGACCTGAACTCGCTGCGTCCATGGTTTCTCTCCATCGTCGCCAACGAGTGCCGCATGACGCGGCGGACGCGATGGTGGTCGGTGGTCAAGCTGCCCGACGTCGTCTCGCCCGCTCGGGAAGCCCCGGAGAGCCACGCCGACCTGCGCGGCGCCTTGCTTCGGCTGTCCCCGGACGAGCGCCTGCCGCTGGTCCTCCACTTCTACCTCGACCTTCCGCTCGAGGAGCTGGCGAAGACGCTGCGGGTGTCGCCCGCCGCTGCCAAGTCGCGCGTGTATCGCGCCGCCAGGCGCCTGCGGGCAGACCTCACGATCGAGGAGGTGTTCTGACGTGAGCAACGACGACTTCCGCCGCGAGCTGAACAACGCATTCGACGACGTCACCGGGACGCCCAGCAGCGGGCTGCGCGATCGCGTTCGGTCGGCCGTCGCCCAAGCGCCGGAGCGGCGCCAGCCTTACTGGATCGCGGGCGTGGCGGCGGCCGTGATCGCGGCCCTCATCGTGGCGGTGCTTTTCGTCGCCAACCCGTTGAAGAACGCACCTTCGCTGGTGGGCGCCGGTCCCTCGCCGAGCCCAAGCACGCAGCCATTCGTATGCACGGAGCAGGATTTTGTTCCGAAGGCACAGACGCCGAGCGCCGGAGGTGAGCCGACCGCATCGGTCACCGGGTTGCGAGCGGGCCAGCAGGGCTCGTACGACCGCCTGATCGTCGAGTTTCGTGACCGGCTGCCCAGCGAGGTCCGGATCAGCGGCGTGAGCGGCACTGTCTTCACCGCGTCACCAAGCGGCCAGGAGGTCACGCTTCAGGGCGCCAACGGTATCGCGATCGTCATGCGCGACGCCGACCTGCACACCTCGTACAGCGGGCCTGTCGACATCGTGACCGGATACACCGGCCTCGCCGAGGTCATGCGCCTGGAGGACTTCGAGGGCGTGGTTCAGCTGGGGTTGGGCGTCAACGGCCCCGCGTGCTACCGCGCGTTCTTCCTCTCCAATCCGGCGCGCCTGGTCGTGGATGTCCAGACGTCCGCCGCGCCATCGTCACCCACCGCGACGGCAACCGCGTCAGCTTTCGCGTGCACCAGCCAGAACAGCGCCCTGAACTCGGCCGGGACTCCTCCGCCCGTCGTCTACATAAGCGGCCTGCGACCCGCGGCGCACGGCTCCTACGACCGGCTTGTGATCGACCTCTCTAACGGGGTCCCCGCGAACGTCACCATCGAGGTGCGTAGCGGCACCACCTTCACGCTGTCACCAAGCGGCATGTCGACCACGCTCAAAGGCAGCAACGGCATCCTCGTGACCCTCCACGGGGCCGACCTGCACACCTCGTACAGCGGACCGATCGACATCGTCACGGGCTACCCGGGCCTCGCCGAAGTCAAGCGCATAGAGGACTTCGAGGGGGTCGTCCAGCTCGGCCTGGGCGTCAACGGCCCGGCCTGCTACCACGCCTTCTACCTGACGAACCCGAACCGATTGGTGATCGACGTCCAGACGCCGGCCTAGGGACGGAGCGGGTGGCGCAGCGACAGCTGTCGCGGCGCTCCCGGTGGTAACCGGGGTCGGCCGCGCGCCCGAACATGGCGCACTACGTGGCCACGCGGAGACGGAGAAGCTGGCCGATCGGTCTGGCCGGCAAACCCGCGTACCCCCTTAGACCACGTCGGCGCGCTCTTCGACCAGGGGTTGTAACAGCGTCGGGTAGTCCCGAGGGTCGTACTCGAGGTCCGCGTCCTGCACGAAGACGAACGGCATTCGCACCTCCTCGATGGCGCGCCTCGAGCCGGCGTCGACGGCGCTCACCTCGCCGACCTCGGGGCGCTCGAGCACGTGCTTGAGGATCAGTTCGAGCATGCCCTCCTCGTTGAAGGCCGGGATCATGACCGAGCGGACTCGATTGAGGCTCATCGGGTGCACGACTCCAATCGCGAACGCCCGATTTCGAGCCTCGGTTCGGGGCGGGGTACATTGGGTTCACACACGACGACCTGAAAGGAGAGCAGCATGTCCACGCTTTCGTTCGACCCCGAGGAGTCCACTCACTGGGAGCAGGTCCGGCCCCGGCACATCGCCCCCGAGAAGTGGAAGAGGTTCGAGGCCTACGCGGCCGAGATCTTCGAGGCGCTGGGAATGGACCTCGACACCCCTGGCACGCGTGGCACGCCCGAGCGCTACCTGCGCGCCCTGTTCGAGTCGACCGCCGGCTACGAAGGCGACCCCAAGCTCCTTTCCGCCTTCCCGACCGAGTGTCATGGCGGCCCCGACTGCAACATCAGCCAGGTGATCGAGGGACCGATCGAGTTCTACTCGCTCTGCGAGCACCACGCCCTGCCCTTCCACGGCCACGCCTTCATCGGCTACATCGCGCACGAGGAGATCATCGGCATCTCCAAGCTGACGAGGCTCGTCCGCGTGTTTGCGCGCAGGTTCACGGTCCAGGAACGGGTCGGTGTCGAGATCGCGGACGAGCTTGTGCGCGTCCTCAATCCACACGGCGTCGCGGTCCACCTCAACGCGATGCACCTCTGCACGCAGATGCGGGGCGTGCGTGAGGGCCACTCGCGCACCTGGACCTCTTTCTGGCGCGGTAACTACGAGGGGGACCCACAGCTGCGCGCGGAGTTTCTCGCCACGGCCAGCTCACAGGCCCAGCACTGATCGAGCCGTTCGAGGTGCTCTACGAGGGGGACCTGCCCCACTACGCGCTGCCCACGGACCTGGAGAGCGTCTACGGCCGTCTCGGTTTCGCCGAGCGCGCGCTGTACTCGAACTTCGTGACCTCGCTCGACGGCGTGGTCACGCTGGGCTCGACTCCGTCGGCCGGCTCGGTGATCAGCGGCCGCAACCGCTGGGACCGATTCCTGATGGGGCTGCTGCGGGCATGCGCGGACGTGGTGCTGCTCGGCGCGGGCACGCTGCGCGCGACTCCGGGGCATCACTGGACGCCGGAGCACATCTTTCCCGACATGGCGGCGAGCTTCGCGGACCTGCGCTCGGCGCTTGGCCGCAAGCCGCAGCCGCGTCTCGTGCTCCTGACGGCCTCGGGGCAGATCGCCGTGTCGCACCCCGCCGTCGTCGGCGGCGCCACCATCATCACCACGCACACCGGCGCGGCTGCGCTCGAGGGCCGCCTGCCCGACTCATGCGACGTCATCGAGGTGGGGAAGACCGGACCGGTCGACCTGCAAAAGGCAGTCGAGGAGCTGCGCACGCGGGGTAACGAGGTGATCCTGACCGAGGGTGGTCCGCATGTCACCGGCGAGCTGATCGCGCGAAGCCTCCTCGACGAGGCGTTCATCACCGTCTCACCTGTGGTCGCCGGACGCGATGAGGAGCCGCGCCTGGGCATGGTCGCCGGGGCCGAGCTCCTACCCGCGAGGGGGGTCTGGAGCCGGCTGCTCAGCGCACGCCGGCAGGGAGATTTCCTCTTCCTTCGCTACGGCCTGCGACCCGGCTAGCAGCTCTCCGGACCGAGCTGCAGCGGCGGCGACGCCGCCACCGCGGGCTGCTGGCTCACTGCCACGAGCGCGCCGGACTTCACGCCTCGCGGGATGCTCACCGCCAGGTTGTCGTTAGGGATGCCGACGATCCAGCCGCTGGCGGGTGTGGTCGCCTTGGTGCCCGGGAGGTCGGTGGTCTGGCCCGTGCAGCGGTCGAAGAATTTGAGCGTGTAGGAGATCGGGACGCTCTTCTGCACCGCCGTGAAGTAGAACGCAACCTCGACCCGACACGAGCTCAGGTCGCAGGCGGTGGCGCTCTCGGCAGCCTCGCCTGGGATGTCGCAGGGCGACGCCGGCGTGCAGATCTGGAGTCTGCTGACCGGCGCCGCGGAAAGTGGTGCGTACGTGGGCACCGTCTGCACCCGGCCGCCGCCGCCGGTCGGCGAGGCGCTAGGCGATCCCTTCGGCGTCCCCGTCGCGTGCGGCGACGGCGACGTGACCGAGGCGGTGTTGTTGTTTCCGCCCGTCAGGCGAGGCAGCACCACCACGCCGAAGATGCCAAGCAGGATGATGACGACCCCGGCCACGGCGGCCGGGATGATCCACGAGGGGCGCTCCGAGGCCGCGCCCGCCTCGCGGCGCGGGCGAGGAACGCTTGGTGGCCGGCTGGGAGCCGCGGCCGGGGCCGCCGGGACGGGAGGAGGGGCGACCGCCACCGGGGCGGGGGTCGCCGGCTCGAGCTTGGGGCTGTCGATGGCGTAGCCGGTGCCGAGCGGTTCGCCGGGAACCGCCTCGCCAGGCTTCCAGACCGGGGCCTCGACGGGCGTCCACGTCGGCGCCGGAGGGGGCGGCGCGGGCGCCTCGGGGGCGGCGGGAGGCGCGGGTGTCCAGGGGGCGGGAGCGGGCGCCGGCGGGTTGGTGGCGAAGGCCGGCTCCGGAGGCGCTGGCTCGAACGTCGGGGCAGGAGGCGCGGGCTCAAACGTCGCCGCAGGAGTTTCGGCCTCGACCGGCGGCGATGGTTCGAACATCGGCGCGGGTGGGAGCAGCTCGGGCTCGACCGCCGCTGGGGGCTCTACCGGAGGCGCCGGGGAGCGGGGCGGAGCCTCGGCCCAGGTCGGGATGGCCGGGGTGCTTGGCGGTGTCTCCACCGTCGTCGAGGCCGCCGGCCCAGGCGCTGGTGCGGGCACGGGCACGGGCGGGAAAGTGATCGCCGGCATCGACGGGTAGGTCTGGACGGGGCGATCGCCTGGCTCGTACAAAGAGCCGCGGGCAGGCGCCTCGTCTCGTCGGGGCGGGGCGATGAACGGAGCCGGCGCCTCCGGAACGCCTGGGGACGGCGGCGGCTCGGCCGCCGCCTGCGCCGGCGAGACCGTCCCCGCGGGCAGGAACGGGGTGATCGGCGGCACCTCACGCCCACCGGCGCGCGTGGCCAGCTCGGACTGCGCCGCCGTCTGCCGGTCGATCGCCAGCAGCGGCGCCGCCATCTCGCGCAGGGCGCCCAGGGCGCGGTCTGCGGACGGGCCCATGGCGCCGCTTGCCATCGAGCGCATCGTCACGACCAAGCCGGGCGGAATGTTCGGCGGAGCCGGCGCGCCCGCCGGGTCGACGCCGAACGCGGCGCAAACCGCCATTCCGCATGAGCGCACGTCGGCGCGCAGGTCGCTCTGAGACGGAGCGCCCCGCACCGCGGCGGCGGGATGCCCGGCGAGCCTCACGTCCCCGTTGGAGGTGACGCGCACCGCCGTGGCGCCGAAGCCACCCATGGCGATCCCGGTCTCGTGCAGTGCCGCGACGCCGGAGAGCACCGCGACTCCTAGCGCCGCGGCAGAGGGAGGCGTCATCGGACCGCGGGACAGGATGGAGCTGAGGGGCGTGCCCTCGTTGGGCTCGACGGCTACCCAGATGCCACTCTGGTCGGTGCCCCACGCGAGCACGGGCGAGAGGGCAGGGTGGCGGTGGTCAAACAGGCGCTGGAGGCGAGGGACGGCCGCCGTGGCCTCGGCCTGAGGGACCGGGATCTCATGCACGACCGCGGCCTTTCCGTTTTTAAGGACGGCCTTCCAGCCCTGGCCGGCGCCAGGCGCCATGAGCTCGATCAGCTTCGGCTTGGGCTCAGATTCGGGCATTCAACGGTGCATGGTACCCTTCAGGCACGTGGCGTACGTCATCGTCCAGCCCTGCATAGACGTCAAAGACGCGTCCTGCGTAGAGGTCTGCCCGGTCGACTGTATTCACTCAGACGACTCGGCGAACATGTACTACATCGACCCGGACGAGTGCATCGACTGTGGCGCCTGCGTCGATCCGTGCCCCGTGGATGCGATCTTTCCGGAGGATGAAGTGCCGGAGCAGTGGCGCAACTTCATCCAGATCAACGCCGACTACTTCAAAAACCGGTAGCCGTCCCACGCTCACGATCGCTTAAACGGGTTGGCTAGGCACGCCGTAACGCTCATCCCGGGCGACGGTGTGGGACCCGAGATCTGCGAGGCCTCACGACGCGTGCTCGAGGCCACGGGCGTCGAGTTCGATTGGGACGTCCAGAACGCGGGCGAGGCCGCGATCGCCGAGTTCGGCACACCGCTTCCCGATCCGGTCCTGGAGTCCATCCGCAAAAACAAGGTTGCGCTCAAGGGCCCGATCACGACGCCGGTTGGGAGCGGCTTCCGCAGCGTGAACGTGGCGCTCCGCCAGGCGCTCGACCTGTACGCCCTCGTGAGGCCCGTCAAGGCCTACAAGGGCGCGCGCAACCTCCGCGACGACCTCGACTTCATCATCGTGCGCGAGAACACCGAGGACATCTACGCAGGGCTCGAGTTCGAGAAAGGCACGACCGACGCGGACCACCTGATCCAGGAGATTTCAGGTCTGCTTAAGAAAAAGATCCGGCCCGACAGCGGCCTGTCGATCAAGCCGATCTCGGTGAGCGGCTCAGAGCGAATCGTCCAGTTCGCCTTCGACTACGCGCGGCGCAACAACCGCCGGAAGGTGACGGCGGTCCACAAGGCGAACATCATGAAGCACACCGACGGCTTGTTCCTGGCCGTGGCCCGCCAGGTCGCCGAGCGCAACAAGGACATCGAGTTCGAAGACCGGATCGTCGACAACATGTGTATGCAGCTCGTGCTGCGGCCCAAGGAGTACGACATCCTGTGCTGTCCGAACCTGTACGGCGACATCATCTCCGACCTCGGAGCCGGCATGATCGGCGGCCTCGGCCTCGCGCCCGGGGCGAACATCGGCACCGACGGCGCCGTGTTCGAGGCCACCCACGGCAGCGCACCCAAGTACGCGGGCAAGAACAAGGTCAACCCGATGGCGGTGATGCTCTCCGGCGTGATGATGCTGCGCTACCTCGAGGAGACGGCCGCCGCGGACGCGCTCGACAAGGCGATCGCGAACGTGATCGCGCTCGGCGAGAACGTGACCTACGACCTCAAGGAGAGCCGGGACGACCCGACGGCGGTGGGCACGAGCCAGGTGGCCGACGCCGTGATCGCACAGCTCAAGGCGGGTGAGGCAGCCCAGCCGGCCTGAGATCGTCCGGCTGCGCCGCCTCTGGGATGAGCACGTCCATGCACCATCCCCGGCAGGCGGCACGGACCCGCGGCACCAGGAGGTGGCGCTGTACGCCTCGTGGGTCGGCAGCATGGTCGAGGTGGCTCTGGCGCGCGGCACCCTGGACCCCAACCTGGCGACGATGCTCGAGACGCGTCGCGCCGAGGGCAACCAGCGGGTGTTCAGGGCCGCGGGCGAGCTGGGCGAGCCGGTGCGGTCCTATGTCGCCCGGTTGATCGCGATCGAGGATCTGCTGGCACAATTGCCGGTCAAGTGAAGGTTGCCGTGGTGGCGGCGCTCGTGCTGGCGGTGGCGTGCAACAACGCGACTCCGCTGGGCGTCGCCAACGTGGCGTCGGGCTCGCGCGCGCTCGTCGACGCGCCCGACTTCGGCGACCAGCCGAACTTCGCGAACCGCACCGGACGCTTGCCGGTGCTCAGCCTGCAGAGCCTGTTCCACCCGACCTACACGGTGCCAGCTGACCCAGGCCGCATCCGCACGCTGCTCGTCACCGGAGACGTGATCCCCGCCCGTGGCGTCGACTACTTCGCCAACGCCCGTCACGACTTCCTGTGGCCGTTTCGCCCGACCGCGGACTACACGAAGGACGCTGACATCACGTACATCAACCTCGAGGCGCCGCTGTTCGCGGGGTGCCCTGTCGACCCTGGCCCGAGCTTCACATTCTGCGGCGACGCCCGTTTCGTGAACGGCCTGACGCTGATGGGCGCGGACGTCGCCAACCTCGCCAACAACCACCTGTCGAACTACGGCGCGGAGGGGATCACGCTGACCGACCAGCTCCTCAAGAAGAACGGCATCCAGACCTCGGGTCTTGGGCCGGTCGCCGTGATCGATGTGCGCGGGATCAAGTTCGGATTCGTCGGCTTCAACGGCATCGGCCGGGCGATCGACCAGGTCGCGCTGAAAGCGGGCATCGAGCGG
This sequence comes from Chloroflexota bacterium, assembly GCA_005889135.1. GTDB lineage: Bacteria > Chloroflexota > Dormibacteria > Dormibacterales > Dormibacteraceae > 40CM-4-65-16. The sequence continues at coordinate 19,244 of VBEK01000131.1, read as the reverse complement.
GCGAGGCAGCTGGCCGACATCGTGGTGGTGCAGTTCCACTGGGGCAAGGAGTACGAGCGCCAGCCGATGGCCGACAGGGGCGTCCCCACGCCCGACGACCCGGTGGTCATCGGTCACCTCGCCATCGACTGGGGCGCCGACATCGTGATCGGCAACCATCCCCACTGGTATCAGGGCGTGGAGGTGTATCGCGGCAAGCTCATCACCTACGCGCACGGCAACTTCGTCTTCGACCAGATGTGGTCGGAGGAGACCCGCGAGGGCGTGATAGGGACGTACACCTTCAACGGCACGCAGCTCGTCTCGGCGACATGGAAGGCCTACCGCATATACGACTACGGGCAGCCGGTGTTCATGAACGGGCAGGACAGCGCCATCTCCCTGCAGACGATGGAGGCCGCCAGCGATCAGCTCGCGACCCGTTTGCACGAGCCGACCACGAGTCCGGTGCCTCGCATGCCGGCGCCGCCTGCGTACGCCCCGGTGCACGCGCCCGCATAGCGAGCCGGTAGAATCCGCGCGACAAATCCCGCAAGGGGGTTCTCGCCGTCCCAGCCTACGTCTCAGAAAGAAGAACCTACGTGCGCGCCAAGCGCCGGCAGCGGCGCGAGCGCCTGACGTTTTTCGTTTCCCTCGGCGTCATCGCGCTGGCGATCGCAACGACCGTGTACGTGGCGCACAACCGCACGTCGCCTTTCGACTTCAACCTCCAGAGCTCCACCGCGCCGGCGGTGAAGACCTATGACCACTTCGACTTCTCGACCTACTGGCTGGCCACGCATGGACAGCCGAACCTGCCCATCCACGGCCTGGCGGCCTACCTGGTCGACCTCGACGCGCGCCAGGTGCTCTGGCAGCGGGACCCCGAGACGTCGCGCGCGCCCGCGAGCCTGACCAAGCTGATCACCGCCATGGTCGCGTTCGACGACGCGGGATCGCTGGACCACGTCGTCGAGGTGACGAAGGCTGCCACCCAGGTGGTGCCCAGCGTCATGGGCCTGACCGCCGGGGAAGAGGTCACAGTGCGCGAGCTCGTGCAGGGCATGCTGCTCGACTCGGGCAACGATGCGGCGGAGGCGCTGGCGTCCGGCCTCGTGCCGCGCGACCGCTTCATCCGGCAGATGAACCAGAAGGCGAAGAGCATCGGGCTCACCGCAAGTCACTTCGTCACGCCGAGCGGGCTCGACGCGCCGGGCCACGGAATGTCCGCGCACGACCTCGCGCACACGGCGGCCTACTTCGACGCTTACTACCCGCAGCTCGCCGCGATCGCGGCCACCAGGGACGTGGTCATCGCCGCCACGGCGACGCACAAGGCCTTCTACCCGCACAACCTGAACCGGCTCCTCTGGACCTATCCAGGCGTGACGGGATTGAAGACGGGGCTCACCGACAACGCGGGCGGGTGCATGCTCGCCACCGCTACCCGCGGCGGCCGGCACCTCATCGCAGTCATCCTCAACGCCACCGGCCACTCGACCGACGACGCCGCAGCGCTGCTCGACTATGGGTTCAGCGTCCACCCGACGCGCTCTTTCGGACCGTTCGGCTCGGCTAGCTAGACTTCGAACGTCTTGACTCGGTTGACGGGCCTCAAGGCCCTAGAGGTCCTCGACTCGCGAGGCAACCCCACCATCGCGGTCACCGCCTTCACCGCCAAAGGAAGCGGGCGCGCGATCGTCCCCTCCGGAGCGTCGACCGGCGTGCACGAGGCTGTGGAGCTGCGCGACGGCGACCCGAAGCGCTTCGGCGGCAAGGGGGTCCTGAAGGCGGTCGCACACGTCGAGGGAGAGATCGCGCGCCGGCTGAAGGACTTCGACGTCGAGGACCAGAAGGCGATCGACGCGGCGATGATCGAGCTCGACGGCACGCCCAACAAGGCGCGCCTCGGAGCGAACGCGATCCTGGGGGTGTCGCTCGCGGTCGCCCATGCCGCGGCGAGTGCGCAGGGCGCCCCGCTGTATCGGTATCTCGGCGGCGAGAAAGCCTCTCTGCTGCCGCTGCCTATGGCCAACATCCTCAACGGCGGAGCCCACGCCGACACGTCCGTCGACCTGCAGGAGTTCATGGTCTGCGCCGTCGGCCTGCCTACTTTCAGAGACGCGATCCGCGCGACCGCCGAGGTCTACCAGGCCCTCAAGAGCGTGCTCAAGGCCCAGGGCCTCGGCACCGGGGTCGGGGACGAGGGTGGGTTCGCGCCGCAGCTCAGGTCAAATGAGGACGCGCTGAGGCTGATCGTCGACGCGATCCAGAAGGCCGGCTACGAACCGGGCGTCCAGGTGGCCATCGCGCTCGACCCGGCGTCGAGCGAGTTCTACAAGGACGGCCTGTACAGGCTCAAGGGCGAGGGCCGCAACCTCGACGCCGCGGGCCTCGTCCAGCTCTACACCGAGTGGAGCGCTCGCTACCCCATCGTCTCCATCGAGGACGGCATGGCCGAGGACGACTGGGATGGCTGGAAGAAGCTGACCGACACGGTCGGAGCGAAGGTCCAGCTCGTCGGCGACGACCTGTTCGTCACCAACGTCAAGCGGCTGCGCCAGGGCATCGAGCGCGGGGTCGCGAACTCGATCCTGCTCAAGGTCAACCAGATCGGCACGCTGACCGAGACGCTCGAGGCGATCGAGGTCGCACGCAGGGCCGGCTACAGCGCCGTCATCTCGCACCGCTCGGGCGAGACGGAGGACACGACCATCGCCGACCTGGCGGTCGCCACGGGCGCGGGCATGATCAAGACCGGCGCCCCCGCGCGCTCAGAGCGGGTGGCGAAGTACAACCGCTTGCTCCAGATCGAGTCCGAGCTGGGCGAGGCGGCGGTGTACGCGGGACGCACCAGGCTGCGATGAAGCCATCGTCGCGCGCGGTGCACGCGGGCCGCCACCTGGAGGCCCGGAGCCCGCTCGCGCCGGACCTTAGCCCGGCGTCGGTGTACGTCTTCACCGACCTCGACGACTACGACGCGGTCGTGCGCGGCGAGAGGCCCGGCCACTACTACGGCCGCAACTCCAACAGCAACCGCCAGATGCTGGAGCGGGCGGTCGCCGACCTGGAAGGCGCCGAGGCGGCTGTCGCCACGGCCTCAGGCATGGCGGCCCTGCACGTGGCGATCCTCACGCTCGCACCGAGCCCGGTCATGGTCGTCGCCACCCGGGAGCTGTACGGCGGCACCGCCGCGCTCCTCCGCCAGGACCTCGAGCCACTCGGCTACGAACCCCACTTCGTCGACCTGACAGACCTGGACGCGACGCGCCGGGCCGTGCAGCAGGCGGGTCTTGTCATCGCCGAGACCATCACGAACCCGCTGTGCGCGGTACCCGACCTGGAGGCGATCGCCACGATGTGCCGCGAGCGGGGCGTGCCGCTGCTCGTCGACAACACCTTCGCCACCCCACTCCTCTGCCGGCCCCTCGAGCTCGGGGCGTCGATCGTCATGCACAGCGCGACCAAGTACCTGGGCGGACACTCGGACCTGGTCGCTGGAGTCATGGCTGGCGATGCCACCGCCATCGGCGCGGCGCGCACCAGGGCGGCGCGCACGGGCGGGATACTCGGACCGTTCGACGCCTGGCTTGCGCTGCGGGGCCTACGCACCCTCGACGTGCGCATGACGAGGCACAGCGAGAACTCGCTCGCCCTGGCCCAGGCGATGCGTTCGATGCCTGGGGTCGCCCGGGTCCACCACCCGCTGCTCGATGAGTCGCCATCGCGAGGCGTCGCAAGCCGCCTGCTGCCGCACGGCTCCGGCGGGATGATGGCCTTCGACCTGGTTGGCGGGCGGGACGCCGTGCAGCGGATGATCCGCCGCTTGGAGCTGGTGACCTTCGCGGCCAGCCTGGGCGGAGTGGAGACGACGATCTCTTACCCGGAGATCACGTCGCACCGCTCGATGACCGCCGAGGAGCGGGCGGCCCTGGGGGTCGGCCCGGGAACGGTGCGCGTATCGGTGGGGATCGAGGACCCGGACGACATCATCGCCGACTTCGCACAAGCACTCGGCGCCTGAACCCGAGTTGGCCGCGTACACGCTGCTGCAGCTGGTCGAGGTCGCGATCGCGAGCTTGGTCATGCTCGTCGGCGTCCTCGAAGGCTGGCAGGCCGTCGCCCTGCTGGGCGGCGGGTTCCTGATCGGCAAGGCGATCCTCAACATCCTCTCGCCCGAGGGTGGCTCGGTCTACCGCCGCTCGGCGATCGGCTACGGGGTGGCTGCCGTGTTCGTGCTGGGCGGCGCGATCATCGCCCGCTTCGCCGGCTGACCGCGCGCCATTCCTATCCTTGATGGACATGCGTCTGACCGAGAGCGCCGGCATCGTGTCGCGGGTAGGCAATACACCGCTGTTCCGCGTCCGCCTGTTCGAGTACGAGCACCCGGACGTCGAGGTCTACGCCAAGGCCGAGTGGTTCAACCCCGGCGGCTCGGTCAAGGACCGGGCGGCTCTCTCCATGATCGAGGACGGCGAGCGCACCGGGGCGCTGACGCACCAGAAGACCATCATCGACTCCACGTCGGGCAACACAGGCGTGGCCTACGCGCTGCTCGGGGCGGCGAAGGGCTACCGGGTGAAGCTCGTGATGCCGAAGAACGTCAGCGCCGAGCGCAAGGCGCTGGTCCTCGCGTACGGCGCCGAGATCGTCTTCAGCGACCCCGGCGAAGGCTCGGACGGCGCGATCCGCATGGTGCGCGACATCGTCGCGGCCGATCCCGACAGATACTTCTACCCGGACCAGTACTCCAACCCGGCCAACCCGCGCGCGCACTATGAAGGCACCGCGGGCGAGATCCTGGAGCAGACGTCCGGCCGGATCACTCATTTCGTGGCCGGCCTGGGCACCACGGGGACGTTCGTGGGCACCGCCACCCGGCTCAAGGAGCACGACAGCTCGATCAAGACCGTCGCCGTCCAGCCGGCGGACGCGTTCCACGGGCTCGAAGGCCTGAAGCACCTTCCGACCGCGATCGTGCCCAGGATCTGGAAGCCCGCGGTCGCGGACGAGGTGTGGGGGGCCCCGACCGAGGCGGCTTACGACCTCGCGCGCGCGATCGCCGCCAGCGAGGGACTGCTCGTCGGCCACTCCAGCGGCGCCGCGCTCTGGGGGGTCGGCAAGCTCGCGCAGTCGATCCGCAAGGGCGTGGTCGTCACGGTCTTTCCCGACTCCGGCGATCGCTACCTGTCGACCGGGCTGTATGGCCAGAAGAAGCTGCGCATGACGCGGAGCGCGCTGGAGGCGATCCAGCGCCACGGGGCGGAGGGCTACCCGTACGAGATCTGCGGCCTGCTCATCGGCCGGCCGAGGGATTCGCTGGTCACCGAGGTGCGGCCCGTGCGCAACGTCGAGCGCGAGCAGCCGCAGGTGCGATACCTGGTCGACGACCGTGAGGACATGAAGATCCGCAAGGAGTACTACGGCACCGAGATCGACGTCCTCGGGTACTACCACAGCCATCCCGACCACCCCGCATACCCGTCCGTGTTCGACACCCAGCGGTCGTGGCAGGGCTACGTGTACGTGATCGCCTCGGTGCAGGGCGGAACGCCACGCGACGTCAACGCCTTCGTCGCGCTCAAGGACCATGGCCCGATGGTCCGCGAGCAGCTCGAGATCGTCTGAGGGCGCGGCCCGGCTGTCGGGCATCCCGGGCCTCAAAAACCACGGATAGTCGCGACTAACGAGCATCCCGGGCCTCAAAAACCATCGATAGTCGCGACTAACGAGTATCCCGGGCCTCAAAAACCATCGATAGTCGCGACTAACGAGTATCCCGGGCCGCGAAACCCATCGATAGTCGCGACTAACGAGCATCCCGAGCCTCGCCCGCCTCTGCAATCCTGTGCGCATGGCGAGGCCGATCATCGCGATCGTCGGCAGGCCGAACGTAGGCAAGTCGACGCTGTTCAACCGCGTCATCGGCTGGCGTAAGGCCATCGTCGACGCGCAGGCAGGGCTGACACGCGACCGTCTGTACGGCGTCGCGGAGTGGCGCGGCCGGGAGTTCACGGTCGTCGACACCGCGGGCCTGGACCTGAACACCGCCAAAGACTCGTCCCGAGCCGCGATCGAGGCGCAGACCACGGTCGCGATCGAGCAGGCGGACGTGATCGTCCTGCTGCTCGACGTCAGGCAGGGCGTGAGTCCTATCGACCGCGACATCGCCCAGATGCTCCGCCGGTCTCGCCGCCGTGTCATCGTCGCCGCCAACAAGGCCGACTCGCCCCACGACCAGCACCTCGCGCACGAGGTGCTCGAGCTGGGGTTCGACGCACCGGCGCTCATCTCGGCCCAACACGGTCTGGGCGTCGGCGACCTGCTCGACCAGATCCTCGACGCACTGCCTCCGCCGGAGGCGGAGTCCGGCGCCGACGACAAGGCCGACCGGCTCGCGATCATGGGTCGGCCCAACGTCGGCAAGTCTTCACTCCTCAACGCGCTGCTCGGCGACGAGCGTGCGCTCGTCAGCCCGACGCCGGGGACCACGCGCGACCCGGTCGACACCGAGATGACCTATGACGGCGTGCCCGTGGTCCTCATCGACACCGCGGGCATCAGGCGCAAGTCGTCGAGCCGCGACCGCCTCGAGCGCTACAGCCTCCTGCGTGGCATCCACGCCATGGAACGCGCGGATGCGGTGCTGCTCGTGGTCGATGCGTCGGCCGGGGTGCTGGCGCAGGACCAGCACGTGGCGGGCTACGCGCTCGAGGCGGGGAAGGGACTGGTCATCGTGGTCAACAAGATCGACCTGGTCGAGCCGGCGATGCGCAAGCCCGCCCACTGGCGCAAGGCGCTCGCGCCCGAGTTCAAGTTCGCGGCCTTCGCGCCCGTCGTCACGGTTTCCGCCAAGACGAGGGAGGGGATCGGCTCACTCCTGCCCGTGGCGCTCGAGGTGGTGGGGCAGCGCCGAATCAAGATGCCTCCAAGCGAGCTCAACCGCGTCCTTCGCGATGCCTTCCTGCAGCATCCGCCGCCGTCCTACAAGGGCCGCCGCCTCAAGGTCACCTACGCGACCCAGGCGAGCGACGAGGCTCCGACTGTCGTGTTGTTCGTGAACGACACGAACCTCCTCCACTTCTCCTACCGGCGCTACCTGGAGAAGAAGGTCCGCGAGCGCTTTGGGCTCGTAGGCAACCCTCTTAGGCTGGTCCTCCGGTCGGAAGAGGCGCGTCGCTCGAGGCCCCGGGCGGCAAAATAGCGCGCGTTTACATTTCGCTCACAGATGTAAGACAGGTGGGTGACTTCGCAGTGATGAATTTGTCGTCGTGGCCGCAGCGATGAGCTCCAAGATCCTCGTCGTCGACGATGAGAAGCACATCGTCGAGCTTGCGCGTCTTTACCTCACCCGCGAGGGCTACGAGGTGGAGGGCGTGGGGGACGGGGCCCAGGCGGTGGCCCGGTTCGGCCAGGTCAAGCCCGACCTGGTGATCCTCGACATCATGCTGCCCGGCACGGACGGGCTGACGATCTGCAAGGAGATCCGCAAGCAGAGCCAGGTCCCGATCATCATGCTCACCGCGCGCGACGAGGTCACCGACAAGGTCGTTGGCCTCGAGGTCGGCGCCGACGACTACCTGACCAAGCCTTTCCACCCGCAGGAGCTGGTCGCGCGCGCCAAGGCGCTGCTGCGTAGAGCCCGCACCGAGCCTGACCAGCCCAGGCTCGTGCGGGCGGGCAAGCTCGAGGTTGACATCGAGCGCCACGAGGTGCGGTACGGTGCCGAGCGGGTGCAGCTGAGGCCCAAGGAGTTCGACCTGCTGGCGCTGCTCGCACGCTACCCCGGCCGCGTTTTCCAGCGCAGCGAGCTGCTCGATCTGGTATGGGGCTATGACTTCCCCGGCTATACGCGCACCGTGGACGTGCACGTGCAGCAGGTGCGCGAGAAGCTCGCGGGGGCGAAGGTCACCGACCCGAGCATCCAGACCGTCTGGGGCGTCGGCTACCGGCTGGAGCTGGTAGGCAGCTGACCCTGCGCCTTCGCCTCCTCGCTGCGGCCGCGGGCATCGTCGCCGTCAGCCTGCTCCTGGCCGGCCTCCTCACCTGGGTCCAGGTCCGCGACCTGGAGTACCAGTCGGTCCAGGACCAGCTGGACCGCCAGGTCTCCGCGGCGGCGACCGCCGTGAGGCTCCAGGAGTGCTTCACGCCCAACGTTCCCGTGGCCACCGGCAGCTGCCGGCCGGCGCCGGCCGAGGTCTTTCGGGAAAGGCTGAACGCCGGCGCGGCGCGCCTCGGGAGTGGCCGCCTGCTGCTTCTCGACAGCGAGCGGTACGTCGTGTACGACAGCGCCGACAGCGAGTCGCTGGGCACGCGGATCGAGCTGACCCAGTCGGCGAGGTTCGCCAACGTGTTCGAGGCGCGCGCCAGCCTGGGCGACCAGGACTACCTCGCCGCGGCGATGAAGCTGCCCGGGAAGCGGGGCGACCCGCTCGGGGCGACCATCGTGGTCCTGGCGCAGCCCCAGTCGTTCGTCGCCACCAGCGCCGCGGGCGACCTCGCCACGCGCCTGCTGGAGGCGGGCGGCGCCGCGCTGGTGGTCGCGATGCTCCTCATCCTCCTGGTCAGCCGCTCGGTCACACGCCCGCTGACCCAGCTCGCGGGCGCCGCCGAGGACATCGCCGCCGGCAACTACTCGCGGCGCGTGAGCATCGGAGGCCACGACGAGATCGGCATGCTCGGGTCCGCGTTCAACCGCATGGCCGAGGCGGTGGAGCGGGCGCGCAAGATCCAGCGAGAGTTTCTGGCCAACGTCTCCCATGAGCTCAAGACGCCGCTGACGAGCCTGATCGGCTTCAGCCAGGCTCTGGTCGACGGCAGCCTGCTGAGCGAGGCGGAGCGGACACACGCCGCGGCGATCGTGCACGAGGAGTCGGAGCGCGTGCTGCGGATGGCGCAGGAGCTGCTCGATCTTGCCAGGGTCGAGGCAGGGTCGATCTCGCTGCACGTCACGTCGGTCGACCTGGGCGCCCATCTGCAGCAGGAGCTCGAGATCGTCAGGCCTCGCGCGAGTACGCGCCACCTGACGCTGGCGCTCAACGTGCCGGACGACATCCCGCCCATCGCCGCGGACCCGGAGCGGCTCCACCAGATCCTCGACAACCTGCTCGACAATGCCGTGAAGTACGCGCCCGACGGCTCCACGGTGAACGCGGCGGCCCGCCTCAGCGGCGCGGCGGTCGAGACCGTTGTCTCCAACCCGGCGGGTGCTCACCGGCCCGACCCGGACCGTATGTTCGACCGCTTCTACCGCGCCGACCCCTCGCGCTCGGCGGCCGCGGGCGGGGTCGGTCTGGGGCTGGCCATCTCGCGCCAGCTCGCGGCGGCGATGAGGGGGAGGCTGTGGGCGGACTTCGACGACTCCGGCAATCTCCGCGTCCACCTGACCCTGCCCGCCTCCCGCGACGCGCTCCCCCAGGCCCTGCCGAAGCCTACTGAGGCTGTCGCCTGACCGGAGTCGGTCGAGTGTGCGCCAAGCTGGCAATCAAGGCGTGCGGATAGGCGACTGGGCGCACTCTCGGTGTGACGGCTAGCTGGGAACGACCAGCGTCACCGGGTTTTCGATCAGGCGCTTGACCTCGGCCATGAACTGCGCCGCGGTCGCTCCGTAGAACACACGGTGGTCGACCGACAGCGTCATGCGCATGACCTTCCCCGGCACGATCCTCCCATCCTGGACGATGGCGACGTCCTTGATCGCTCCCACCGCGAGGATGGCGGCCTCCGGAGGGTTGATGATCGCCGTGAACTCGTCCACGCCGAACATCCCGAGGTTGGAGATCGAGAACGTCGCGCCGCTGAGGTCACCCTCGGCGGGCCGTCCTGACCGCGCGCGCTCGATCACCTGCCGCGACTCGATCGAGATCTGGATCAGGTCTTTCTCGTCGGCGTCGTGCACGACCGGGACAAGCAGGCCCATGCCCTGGCTCGGGGCCACGGCGAGGCCGATGTTGATCGATCGCTTGCGCTGGAACTTACCGTTGGCCCAGGAGCTGTTGACCTCCGGGAACTTGCGCAGCGCGAGCGCGCAAGCGCGGACCAGGAAGTCGGTCATGGTCACCTTTTCCGCGCCTGCCACCGAGTCCTTGAGCTGCTGGCGAAGGCTGACCGCGAGGTCGACGCGCGCCTCGACGGTGACCTGGAACTCGGGCACCGTCGACTTCGACTCGGCCATGCGGCGGGCGATCGTGGCCTGCATCCGCGTCGGTTCCACGACCTCGACGTCCGGGCCGGCCTGGCGCTCGGCTGCCGGCTGTGGCCGCCGCCGGTCGGCCTTCGGGCGGCTTCCACCCGCGGCCAGCACGTCCTCCTTGACGATGCGTCCCTCGGGCCCGGAGCCCTTCACTGAAGCGAGGTCCACTCCCATCTCTTCGGCGAGCCGGCGCGCGAGCGGCGAGGCCTTCAGATGCTCGCCGTCCTGTGGTGCGGCCTGTGGAGCCGGCTGCCGGCCAGTTTTCTCAGTTGGGGGCGCCTGCTTCGGTGGCGCAGATCTCTGGGTGGTGGGCTCGCGCTCCTCGGCAGCCGCCGGCGGAGTCTCGGGCTCCTTGGGCCTGGCCTCCGCGGCCGGCGCCTTGCTGGGCGCGTCCTGCTTCGTCGCGGCCTCGCCTCCGCCCTCGCCGATGCGGGCGATGGGAGCGCCGATCTTCGCCGGCACGCCCTGCTCGACCAGGATCTGCAGCGTCCCATCCGCGTCGGCCTCGAGGTCGAAGGTCGCCTTGTCCGACTCGACCTCGGCGAGCACGTCGCCGGCCTTCACCTGCTCGCCGCTCTTCTTCTTCCACTCGACGATCGTGCCCTCCTCCATCGTGTCGGAGAGCTTCGGCATGTTGATGTCCGACATCTAGTCGACCTTCTTGCCCAGGGTGGCGCGCACCAGTCGCTTGATGTCCTCGGCGGTCGGTATCGACGCCCTCTCCAGCCCCTGGTTGTACGGCATCGGCACCTGCGCTCCACCCAGCCGGCGCACCGGCGCGTCGAGATAGTCGAAGCACCGCTCCTGCACGCCCGCGACCACCTCGGCCGTCACGCCGTAGGTGGACCAGCCCTCCTCGACGACCACGCAGCGGCTCGTCTTGCGCACCGAGTCCACGATCGGCTGCCAGTCGATGGGCCGGATCGACCTGAGGTCGATGACCTCGGCGTCGATGTCGTCCTCCTCGAGCTGCTTGGCCGCCTCGTTGGCCAGCACCGCCATCCGGGAGACGCCGACGACCGTTACGTCGGAGCCTTCGCGCCGCAAGGCCGCCTTGCCGAGGGGCGTCGTGTAGTCGCCCGCGGGGACCATGCCGCGGACGTTGTAGAGGCTCATCGATTCGAGGAACATGACCGGGTTGTCCCCGCGGATCGCACTCTTGAGCATGCCCTTGGCGTCCTCCGGCGTCGTCGGCGCGACCACCAAAAGGCCGGGGATCAGGCCGTAGAGGACCTCGAGGCTGTGCGAGTGCTGCGCCGAAAGCTGGTGCCCCGCGCCACCGGGCATGCGGATCACCATCGGCACCTTGACCTCGCCGCCGAACATGTAGCGGATCTTCGCCGCGTTGTTGACGATCTGGTCGTAGGCGACGAGCGAGAAGTTGATCGTCATCATCTCCACGACCGGCCGCAGGCCGAGCATGGCCGAGCCGATCGCGGTGCCGACGATCACCTCTTCGGCAATGGGCGCGTCCACGACGCGCTGCGGCCCGAACCTGTCGAGCAATCCCTCGGTGACGCGGTACGCGCCGCCGAACTTGCCGATGTCCTCGCCGATGAGATAGACGGTGTCGTCGCGGTCCATCTCCTCCGTCAGTGCCTCGCGCAGCGCGACGCGATAGAGCTTCTCCTCCGCGGCCGCCGGCGCCTTCTGCTGCTCGCGGGTCGCGGTGGCCATCAGACCCTCTCCGCGCGCAGCGCGGGGTTGTCGTCCCACTGGCCTGCGTACACGTACTTGTAGAGGTCGTCGGTCTTCGGGTCCGGGCTCTCGTCGGCGAACTGGATGATGTCCTTGACCTGGTTGTCGACCTCGACGCGAACGTTCTTGAAGTACTCCTCATCGGCGAGGCCGCTCTTCTCGAGCTCGTGCTCAAAGGCGACGATCGGGTCGGCCTTGCGCCACTTCTCCTTGTCCTCGTTGGAGCGGTACTTGTCCGGGTCGACCACGGAGTGGCCGCGGAAGCGGTAGCAGAGAGCCTCGACGAACCGCGGCTGGGAGTCGTTGCGCGTCTTCTCCACCATCTCACTGGTCCTGAGCAAGACCTCGCGCAGGTTCATCCCGTCGACCTGGATCGACTCCATGTCGTAGGCGCACGCCTTCTTGTAGATGTCCACGATCGCCGACGCGGCCTCCACCGGAGTGCCCATGCCGTAACGGTTGTTGACACAGAACCACACGACCGGCAGGTCGAACACCTTGGACATGTTCAGCGACTCGTGGAAGGCGCCGATGTTGGTCGCGCCGTCGCCGAACATGCAGAACACGACGTCCTTCTGCTTGCGGTACCTGACCGCCCAGGCGCCTCCCACGGCCAGCGGCAGGTGGCCGCCCACGATCCCGTAGCCGCCCATGAAGCGACGGCTGTAGTCGACCAGGTGCATGGAGCCGCCGCGTCCGTGCGAGGTGCCGGTCTCCTTGCCGAAGAGCTCCGCCATGACGGCCTTCGGGTCCACTCCGCGGGCGATGGCGTGGCCGTGCTCGCGGTAGCTGGTGAAGATCCAGTCGTTGGCCTTGAGCGCGAGGATGCCGCCCACGACCGTGGCCTCCTCACCGATGTTGAGGTGACAGTAGCCGCCGATCTTGGCCTTCGTGTACTGCTCTTGCGCTCGTTCCTCGAAGCGACGGATCAGCTGCATCTGCCGATGCAGGCCGAGCAGGAAGTCGCGGTTGTTCTTGGTGAGCTCCAGCGACTTCGCGTTGATCGCGTCGGGCGTGGGCGGCGGGGAGGAGGGTTTGATCGTCGTTGCCATTTCCTTCTCTCGATTCTGGTTGTTCTGGGCGGTCTGGGTCGGGCCGGATGGCGGTTGCGCTGCTGCCGTGCGCCGGTTGGCGATGTGGATGGCGCGTCCCTGCGCCGCCAGGGCCGCCTCCATCAGCGACTCCGGCAGCGTCGGGTGGGCGTGGATGGTGAGGTCGATCTGCTCGAGGGTCAAGCCGTTCTGGACGGCGAGCGTGGCCTCGGCGATCAGGTCGGTCGCGCGCGGGCCGATGATGTGGGCGCCAAGCAGCCTGCCCGACTCGGGGTCGGAGAGCACCTTGGCGAAGCCCTCGGACTGGCCGAGCGTCAGCGCCCGGCCCGAGGCGGCGAACGGAAAGCGGCCAACCTTGACCGCAACTCCCTTCTCCTTCGCCTCCTTCTCGCCGAGGCCGACGTGGGCGATCTCGGGGTCGGTGTAGACGCAGTTCGGCGCTGCGTGATAGTCGGGGACACGCTGGGAGTGGCCGGCGATGTTCTCCACAGCGCACACGCCCTCGTAGGACGCGACGTGAGCGAGCATGATGCCGCCGATCACGTCGCCGATCGCCCACACGCCGTCGGCGTCGGTGTGCAGATGCTGGTCGACAACCACCCGGCGGCGGTCGAGCTTGACGCCGGCCTTCTCCGCGTCGAGGCCGTCGGTGTACGGCACGCGTCCGACCGCCAGCAGCACCTGGTCGGCCTCGACCGCCCCGCCCTCGCCGCCAGACGAGAACTGCACCTGCAGCCCGCCGTTGCCTTTGACGACTTTCCCTACCTTGGTGTCGGTGTGGACTTCGCCACCCAGCCCGGCCAGGTGTTTGGTGTAGACGTTGACCAGGTCGGCGTCGACCATGGCCAGCACCTGGGGCAGCATCTCGAGCACCGTGACCTTGCTCCCGAGGGCTGCGAACATGGCCGCAAACTCCATGCCCACCACGCCGCCACCGATCACGGCCAGGCGCTTCGGAACCTCCCGGAGCTCCAGGATCTGGTCGGAGTCGATGGTCAGCTCGGCGCCTGGCATCGGGATCCGGGCGATGGCCGAGCCGGTGGCGATGACGATGTCTTTGGCCTGAACCTGGTCGCCGCCGACGTCGACGACGCCTTTGCCGGCCAGGCGGGCCGCGCCCCTGTAGCTCGTGACTCCGCCGGCCTTGAGCAGCCCCTCGACGCCCTTGACAAGCTGGTCGACCACCGAGGCCTTGCGCTTCTGCGCGGCCGGCCAGTCGAACCCGATGTTGTCGGCGACAAGGCCGAACGGCTGCCCGCCCTTGGCGAGGGTGTAGAGCTCCGACGACTGGAGGAGGGCTTTGGTCGGGATGCAGCCGCGGACCAGGCAGGTGCCGCCCATGCGGTCCTTCTCCACGATGGCGGTCTTCGCCCCAAGCTGAGCGGCCCGCAGGGCGGCGACGTAGCCCCCGGGGCCGCCTCCGATCACGACCACGTCAAAAGATCCGGCCATAGCTCCTACCTATAAGAGATATCGACAGAAATTATGCCGCGGAGATCAGGTCGGGCGTCCGCCGTTGGGACTGTACCGGTTCACGATGGGCATCCGGCGGTCCCGGCCGAAGGCCCTGGGCGTGATCTTGACCCCCGGCGGCGCCTGCCGCCGCTTGTACTCGCTCCGATCGACGAGCTGGATCACGCGGGCGACCGTCTTCGGGTCGTGGCCGGCGGCGACCAGCTCCTCGGGGCTCAGGTCCTCCTCGATGTAGCCGATCAGGATCGGGTCCAGGGCGTCGTACGGGGGGAGGCTGTCCGTGTCCTTCTGGCCGGGCTTGAGCTCGGCCGAGGGCGGCTTCGTGATGACCCGCTCGGGAATCGCCCGGCCGATCGTGTTGCGGTACCGGCAAAGCTCGTAGACCGTCGTCTTGGTGATGTCCTTGAGCACCGAATAGCCGCCGGCGATGTCGCCGTAGAGCGTGCCGTAGCCGGTCGCGAGCTCTGACTTGTTGCCCGTGCTGAGCACGATGTAGCCGAACTTGTTCGACAGCGCGTGGAGGATGGTCGAGCGGATGCGGGGCTGCAGGTTCTCCTCCGCCACCCCCTGAGTCGTGCCTTTGAAGGCGGGCGCGAGGATCTCTTCGAAGCCCCGATGCGGCGGCTCGATCGCGAAGTCCATGATCTGCATGCCCAGGTTCTCGGCCACGAGGACCGCGTCGTCCAGGCTCTCGTTGGACGTGTGCCGCGACGGCATTCGCACCCCGATCACGTTCTGGGCGCCGAGGGCGTCGCAGGCGATGGCCGCGGTCAGCGCCGAGTCGATGCCGCCGGACATCCCGATCACGACCTTGTCGAAGCCCTGCTTGCGCATGTAGTCGCGGGTGCCCAGGACGACGGCGGCGTAGATCTCAGCGGCGCCCTCGAGCGGGGTGGCCAGGCGGTTGTCGATCCTCGACCTGGCTTGCGAGCGCGGCGGGCTCGTGCACGTGAGCTCCTCGACCTGCAGCTCCAACCGCTCCGCGCCCTGCGCCTCATGACGCAGCTCCTCGGGGGAGATGTGGACCGGCTGCTCAGGGTCGATATCGCAGACCAGGAGGTCCTCCGCGAACGACTCGGCGTGAGCGACCTGCCGGCCGTGCGGATCGAAGACCACGCTGTTGCCGTCGAAGACGAGCTCGTCCTGGCCGCCGACCGTGTTCACCCACGCCACGAACGCGCCGTAGGCGGCCGCGCGCCCGCCGACCATCGCTTCCCGCGGGGCGCGCTTGCCGTAGTGGTACGGCGAGCCGTTGATGTTGATCAGGAGGTGCGCGCCGTGCTCCGCCTCCCACGCCATCGGCCCAGCGGGAAACCAGCAGTCCTCGCAGACCGAGATCCCGATGGGCACGCCGTCGAGGCGGACGATCGGCGCACGGTGGCCCGGCACGAAGTAGCGCTTCTCGTCGAACACGCCGTAGTTGGGCAGGAACACCTTGTGGTAGACCGCCTTGATCTCGCCGTCGTGGATGAACGCCGCGGCGTTGAAGAGGTCGCCGTCGCGGTCGACGAAGCCCACGACCACCGCGATGCCCCTGCTCGCCCTGGCCACGAGGTCGAGCTGGGCGAGGTTGTCGCGCACGAAGGACGGCTTGAGCACCAGGTCTTCGGGCGGGTAGCCGGTGATGACCAGCTCCGGGAAGCAGACGATGTCGGCGTCCGCCTTGCGCGCGCGCTCGATCCACTCGACGACGAGCTTTGTGTTCCCGGCGAGGTCGCCCACCGTCGGATTGACCTGCGCAAGTGCGATCCTCACGACTCAATTGTCGCTGTTAGGTCGCCTCTACCATTTGGAAGGCTTGAGCTACTTCGAAAGGCTTCGTGCGCTCTCGCGCGAGCGCCAGACGCTCCTTTGCGTCGGCCTCGATCCGGATCCCGACCGCATCGAGGGCGGCGTGGCGGGAGCGCTTCGCCACTGCCGCGCCGTGGTGCGCGCGACGGAGGAGCACGTCTGCTGCTTCAAGCCCAACAGCGCCTTCTGGGAGCAGTACGGGCCCGACGGTTGGAAGGCGCTGCTGGAGCTTCGCGACGAGGCACCGGCGACCCCTTTCCTGCTCGACGCCAAGCGTGGCGACATGGACAACACGATGCGGGCGTACGCGAGGGCGGTCTTCGACACGCTCGGCATGGACGCCGCGACGGTCAACCCATACCTGGGCCGCGACTCGGTGGAGCAGTTCTCGGCCTACGCCGACCGGGGGGTGTACGTGCTGTGCCGGACGTCGAATCCCGGGGCCGCCGACCTTCAGCACCTGGAGGCCGAGGGCACGCCGATCTACCGGCACGTGGTCGATCTCGCGGAGCGGCTCAACGGTCGGGGCAACGTCGGCCTGGTCATCGGCGCCACCGCGCCGGCGCAGGTCGCGGAGGTGCGGAAGGTGACCGGCCTCCCATTCCTGCTCCCCGGAGTGGGCGCGCAGGGCGGTGATGTGGAGGCCTCGGTGCGGGCGGCGTGGAACGGCGACCCCGCCTCCTGTCTAGTCTCGGCGAGCCGCAGCGTTCTCTTCGCGCGCGACCCGGCGGCCGAGGCGGCGGCGCTCAAGGCTCAGATCAATGCCGCCTCGGGTGTACGAGCGTGAGCGAGGGACGCCACACCGCGCGCCTGGTCCTCAAGGGCCACATCATCGACTCGATGATGCTGCCCCAGGTCATGGACCTGGTCATGGACCTGGGTGGCAACTTCACCATCGAGGAGCTCAAGGTCGGACAGCACAAGACCGACACGTCGATCTGCAGGATGGAGGTCTACGCAGATTCCGCGGAACAGCTCGACCGCATCGTGCAGCGTGCGCGCGCGCTCGGCGCGACGGCCGAGCACGAGCAGCCGGTGCGGGTCGACAAGGTCGTTCGCGACGGTGTGTTTCCTGAAGGTTTCTACTCCACGAGCAACCTGCCGACCGAGGTCCTGGTCGACGGGCGGTGGATCGAGGTGGCCAGCATCGAGATGGACGCCGCCATCGCGGTCGACCGCAAGGCCCGGCGTGCCTGGTGCATCGTCTTCCAGGACGCCAGGCCGGGGATGGAGGTGGTGATCGGCCATCAGGGCGTGCGCGTGACCCCGCTCGAGCGCTCGCGCCAGACCGAGATCTTCAGCTTCATGGGCAGCGAGGTCTCCGCGGAGAAGCCGAAAAAGGTGCTTATCGCCGGCATCGCCGCGGAGATGCGTCACGTCCGCGCGGCGGGCGGGCGCATCCTCGTCGTCGCCGGCCCGGCGGTCGTGCACACGGGGGCCGGCGTCTACCTCTCACGCCTGATCGAGCTGGGCTATGTCCAGGTGCTGTTCGCGGGCAACGCACTCGCCGTCCACGACGTGGAGTCGGTGCTGTTCGGCACGGCGCTCGGCGTGAACATCGCGAGCGGGCTGCCGATCGAGCACGGGCACGAGCACCACATGCGGGCGATCAACCGCGTCCGCGCGGCCGGCGGCCTGCGCCAGATGGTCGAGAGCGGCCAGCTCGAGGGCGGGGTGATGAAGTCGGCGATCGAGCACGGGGTCGAGATCGTGCTGGCGGGATCGGTGCGGGACGACGGGCCGCTGCCCGACGTGATCACGGACATGATCGAGGCCCAGCGCCGGATGCGTGCGGCGCTCAAAGGTGTGCGCATCGCGCTGATGCTCTCCACCATGCTGCACTCCATCGCCACCGGCAACATGCTGCCCGCGGGAGTGCGAACCGTCTGCGTCGACATCAACCCTGCCGTGGTGACCAAGCTCGCCGACCGCGGAAGCTGGCAGTCGATCGGCCTGGTTACCGACGTCGAGTCGTTCTTGCGCGAACTGGCCGCTGTCGTGGAAACTGGTCGCCATGGCTAAGGGACGCGACAAGCAGGGTCGCGAGAAGAAGAAGCCGAAGAAGGCCAAGCAGCCGGGCGGAGACCGACAGCCGAGCGTCGAGTTCAGGCATCACTCGGTCGTCCTGAACCAGCCCGAAACGCCGACCCGGACCACGGAATAAGCCCCCGCGCCGTCTTCGCGGCGATCGGGTTTCTGGGCGGCTTGCTCGGCGGCCTGCTCGGCGTGGGAGGCGGCTTCGTGCTCGTCCCGCTGCAGGTGCTGTGGACCAACACGCCGCAGCGCAACGCCAACGCCAACTCCCTGGTCGCGATCGTCCCCATCGCCGTGGCGGCGCTGCCCATCTATTACTTCCGCAAGGGCTCGCCGCAGATCGACTTCCACGTCGCCCTGTTCCTCGTCATCGGCAGCGTGGTCGGCGCGTATGTAGGCGCCCGGCTGCTGAGCCGCATCCCTGACCGGCAGCTGAAGGTCGCGGTCGCCATCCTGCTCGGAGTCGCCGGCCTCAAGGAGCTCCTGTTCCCGTGAGCTGGAGCGACGTGGTCGCGATCGCAGGCGGCCTGGGTGCGGGCTTTCTTTCGGGCACGATCGGCATCGGCGGTGGACTCCTGTTCGTGCCGACCATGACGGTAGGCCTGCGGCTCTCCCAGGCCGTGGCCCAGGGCACGTCCCTGGTCGCCATCATCCCGACCGCCATCGTCGGCGGCGCTACGCACATCTGGAGGCGCAACGTCCTGCTCGAGCCGGCGCTGATGATGGGGGGTGGGGGGGTGTTCGGGGCGGTGATCGGCGCCCTGGTGGCGGTCGAGGTGCCGGGGCCGTGGCTGGCCCGGATCTGGGGCGGCTTTCTCGTGTTCAGCGCCTACCGCCTCGCGATGCAGGCGATCAGGCAGTCGCAAAAGACGCCTTAACCGGATTGACACCCCGCGTTAACCCGGCGTAGCGTTTGCCGCGAAAACGGTACGTACGAGTACCAGGACGTTATAGGCTCAAGGAGACGCGAAAGAAGGGATGGTTTCGTTCGAGCTGACCGACGAGCAGAAAGAGATTCGGGACTG
>VBEK01000130.1 GCA_005889135.1 Chloroflexota bacterium | reverse complement strand
TTCGCCGAGAAGGAGATCCGGCCGGTCGCCCACCAGTACGACGAGTCGGAGGAGTTCCCGTGGCCGGTCGTGAAGAAGGCGGCCGAGGTCGGGCTCTACGGGACCGACTTCCTGCAGCAGACCTACGGCGACGGCACCGGCATCATGCCCGCCTTGGTCGCCGAGGAGCTGACCTGGGGCTGCGCCGGGATCGCGCTTGCCATCCAGGGCACCGGGCTGCCGGTGGCGGCGATCTTCTCCCAGGGCACGCCTGAGCAGATCGCGACCTGGATCCCGGCCTGCTTCGGCACCGCGGACAAGCCCGCCCTGGGCGCGTTCTGCGTCACCGAGCCGGACGCCGGCTCCGACGTCTCCTCGATGAAGACCAGTG
>VBEK01000208.1 GCA_005889135.1 Chloroflexota bacterium | reverse complement strand
TTGGCGCCCCAGAAATGGACGCCGCGCACCAGCCAACCCAGGTATGCCGTGTGCTGGATGAAGCCGACGCTCGCGTAGGCCGGCGCGGGGTTCCCGGCGCCATCCGGCACGTAGTAGATGCCGAGCAGGAAACCCGTGACGAACTCGACGGCGATGAGGATGAAGGCGACGCCACCGAGATAGCGATAGGCCGCCGTGGCGTAGTTGGGAACGCGGTGCTGGAGCTCGCCCTCGACCGCCTCCACAACCCCGAAGCGCTCATCGAGCCACGTGACGACTGTCACGGCAAAAAACTTTAACGAGCGGCCCGTTACGTCAGTGGGCGCCCCTCCCGTGCGCTCCACGCTTGACCTCAGGCCGCCGCGCCAGGAACGAATCGCGAATGCGCTCGTCCGTGATCACCTTCGCCGTGAATCCCACATCCCGCAGCATGCGCAACCACCTCGCGCGCGGAAAGAGGCCCTGGACGTGGCGATCGTGCTCCACTCGAGCCCGCCCCTTGCGGTCGCGGATCATGATCGCGAAGTCGACGACGTACGTCGTGTCGGCCGGATCCGGGTCGACGACCCACTGCAGAAACCTGACGTTCCCGCGTTCGGAGTCGCTCCCACCCACATCCGTGCCCGCGAGAAATGTCTCCCGCACGAAGTCGGGGACGAAGAGCGCCGCCCCACCGGGCTGGCAGTGCTCATAGGCCGTCCGCATCACGGCGCGCACCTCCGCCTCCGTGGTCATGTGGCAGATCGCGTCGTGAACAAACACCGCATCAAACAATCGCCCGAGGCGCACCCTGCGAATGTCACCCTTGATGTGCTCACATTCGGGATTGAGGCGACGGCTCACCCGCAGCATCCGGGGTGATATGTCGACCAGCGTCATCTCGAAGTGCCTCTTGAAGTAGGAGGCGCTGTTTCCCCCGCCCGAGCCGAGCTCCAACAACGTGTGGGGCGAGGGCCTGGTCGCTCCGCGAAGCACGCGGATGAAGTGAGCGGCCTCGCGGCGGTACTCGTCAGGGTGTGAGAACACGGGCCACCAATCGGCGAGCCGGTCGTAGAGCTTCATTCCGTCACCGGATGGATCTGAACACAAAACGCCGGGGCCACAGAACCCCGGCGTCCTGACGTACGAGTCAGAAAGCGCAGAAAGAAGTCGTTACTTCTTCTTCGCGGCCTTCTTCTTAGCGGGCTTCTTCGCGGCCTTCTTCTTGGCAGCCATGCTTACCTCCTTCTCTGCGTACTAGGACCCGAAATATGGCGGTGGTCAAACGGGCCCATGAATCAACGGACAAGCTTCCGCTCGCTCGTTTCGGATGGTCGTCTCTGTGCTGGCAACCACGAGCAGCATCACCTTCGGACCGTTGTCATAAACGAAAGGCCGTCACTTTGTCAATGTTGTGGACAACTTCGCCGTCGTTTCCAGGCGACTTTTCGTCACGACGACCCAGCCGGCCGCGCGTGATGATCACCAACGCCAGCGCCCAGATCGCCACCACCAACTGCACCGCGCCTCCACCTGGCGTGAGCAGAATCTGTCCTGGTGCGGCGGCGGCCAACAGCTGCGTGTTGTTCGTTGCGTTGAACGTCACATGCAGGATGGCGACGAGCAGGATGCTGCCGCCTGTGACGTTGTAGAGCCAGCCGATCACGATCCTGATCAAGATCCCGAAGACCATGAGGGCCGCCATGGTGAGCATGAAGTCGCCGACAGGCTTGCCCAACTCCAGAGGCATGTGCAGGAGGCCGAAGAGAGGCCCCGTGACAACGGCCGCGAGCAGCGGCCCGCGGTAGCGCGCGAGCCCCGCCTGCACGACTCCCATCCACGCGGTCTCCTCCCAGAGGTTCACCAGGGGCAGGATGGTGAGGGACGAGAGGTAGTCCAGGATCACGTTGCGATCGGTGAACAGGGCCTGCAGCGCCCCTGTACCGAACACCAGCGATGTGCCCAGCAGCGCCGCGACGGGAATCACGAGCAGGGCCAACGCGTACCAGACGGGGTTCACGCGCCACCGGAAGACCCTGCCGAACAGTTCGCGCACGGCGGGCCTTCCAC
>VBEK01000027.1 GCA_005889135.1 Chloroflexota bacterium | reverse complement strand
TCGCGGATCGCCTGGGCCATCAGGACCGGGTCCCCGGCGAGCGCGACCGCGGTGTTGACCAGCACGGCGTCGGCCCCCAGCTCCATCGCGAGCGCCGCGTCGGAAGGTGCGCCGATGCCCGCGTCGACCACGACCGGCACGCGCGCCTCCTCGACGATGATCCGGACCTGCTCCAGCGTCTGCAGCCCCTGGCCCGAGCCGATGGGCGAGCCGAGCGGCATCACGGTCACGGTCCCCATCTCCTCGAGCTTGCGCGCGAGCACGGGGTCGGCGTTGATGTAGGGAAGGACCTTGAATCCTTCGCTGATGAGAACGCGCGCCGCCTTCAGCGTCTCTTCGGGGTCGGGGAAGAGGTAGCGCGGGTCGGGGATGACCTCGAGCTTCACCCAGTCGGAGAGGCCCATCGAGCGCGCCAGGCGCGCGATCCGGATCGCCTCCTCGGCGGTGCGGCAGCCCGCGGTGTTCGGGAGGATGCGGTAGCGGCGCCAGTCGATGACGTCGAGGATCGTCTTCTTCTTCGGGTCGTCGAGGTCGAGGCGGCGCAGGGCGACGGTGACGAGCTCGCAGCCTGACGCTTCGAGCGCGCCGAGCATCGCCTCGTCGCTGGCGTACTTGCCCGTGCCCAGGAAAAGACGCGAGCGCAGCTCCACGCCGGCCACGACGAGAGGATCCGCGTGCGTGACTGCCTGCACGCGCTACAGCTTACGGGGGATCAAAACTCCTGCTGCACGAGCAGCTTGTCGTGCCGGTACGTCAGCCGCTTCACCGCGTCCTCGACCGGCAGCCAGAGCAGCCTGTCGACCTCGACACCGGGCTTGAACCGTCCACCGCGAGGCTCCATGATCCAGTAGCACGCGATCTTGTCCCGGCCGCGCCGGTCGACGTAAGCGGTGCATCCCAGCGGCCGCCCGAGCTTGCAGCGCAGTCCGGTCTCCTCCCGCACCTCGCGCAGCGCACAGTCCTCGGGGCTCTCGTCAGGTTCGATCTTGCCCTTGGGCAGCGTCCAGTCGTCGTACTCGGGGCGGTGGATTACCACGATCTCGTTCTCGCCGGACCGCGAGCGCCGGACCACGACTCCTCCCGCGGCTCTCATGACGCTCACATCAGCGATTTCAAGGATCTTTGTTGCCACCGTTGCTCCTTCGTGTGCTGAGACGTTGGCCTGAGTTTAACCGCGAAGCCCCGCTGTGTTGAAGATGGCAAACGCGACCCAGGCGATCAGCGCCGAGGCCGGGATCGTCACGATCCACGCGAGCACGATATTGGCGCCGACTCCCCAACGCACGGCGGACAGCTTGCGGCTAGCGCCCACGCCCATCACCGACCCGGTGATCACGTGCGTCGTGCTCACGGGCAGACCGATCAGAGTCGCCGCCTGGATGACGCTTGCGCCCATCAGCTGCGCCGACATGCCCGTCGCGGGCTCGAGCTTGAGGATGTTCCACCCGAGCGTGCGGATGATGCGCCAGCCGCCGGCGTAGGTCCCGAACGCAATCGCAGCGGCGGACAGCACGACCACCCAGAGCGGGACCTCAAACCTCGGGAGGTCGCCGGCGGCGACCAGGGCCAGCGCGATCGCGGCCATCGTCTTCTGAGCGTCGTTGGCTCCGTGCGAATAGGAGAGGAAGGCGGACGTCAGAACCTGCAGGCTGCGCATCGTCCGGTTCACAGGCGCAGGCCGCAGCTGCAAGCGATAGATCACGAACAGAAGCAGGATGGCAAAGGCCGCGGCGGCGACGAAGCCGAGGGGCGGAGAGATCACCAGGCTCGCGACCTGCTTGACCAGCGCAGACCACCTGACGCCTGCGAAGCCATGCGCCGCCGCGATGCCGGCGCCGCACAGGCCTCCGATCAGCGCGTGCGTCGAGCTGCTGGGAAGTCCGCGGTACCAGGTGATGAGGTTCCAGGCGATCCCGCCGATGAGCGCCGACATGACCACAACCAGGCCGGGCTTGATCGCGAGCGTGCCGGCGATGGTGTTCGAGACCTTGGCCTGGAAGAACGCCACTGTGACGATGGCGCCGACGAGGTTGAAGACGGCCGCCAGCCCGACCGCGGCGTGGGGCGATAAGGCACGGGTCGAGATCGAGGTCGCGATCGCGTTCGCGGTGTCGTGAAAACCGTTCGTGAAGTCGAATGCGACGGCGACCGCGATCGTGATCCAGAGGAGGATCGCGGCCTCATGCATTCTTGATTGCGATCGTGTCCATCACGTTGGCCGCGTGCTCGCAGGCGTCCATCGTCGACTCGAGGAGGTCATAGATGTCCTTCCACTTGAGGAGCTCGGAGGCATCCCTGTCACCCGAGAACAGGTCGCCGATCGCGACCCGCAGCATGCGGTCGCTCTCGTTCTCGAGCTTGTGGATGGCATCGCGATGCGGCTGCAGCTCGGCCAGGCTCTCGAGGTGCTTGACCGCGGCGGCGACCTCAATTCCGGCCTTGGCCAGGTACTCGCCCATCTCTTTGGCCGCGTCGGTGATCGACTGCACCCGGTAGAGATCGACCTTGTCGGCGGTCTCTTCCCCCAGGTCGACGATGTCGTCGAGGCTTGAGGCGAGGAGGAGGATGTCCCCCTGGTCCAGGGGCGTGGCGAAGGTGTTGTTGACCAGGTTGTGGATCTCATGCGTCGCGTCGTCGCACGCGTGCTCGAGGTCGCGCAGCCGCGCATGTCGGCTTTTCCCCTCGAGGAGCGATTTGCTCAGCTCGGTCAGCGTCTCGCTGACTATGTCCCCCTGCTTGTTGAAGAGCTCGAAGAACCGCTTGGCGCGGGTTACAGGCGTGAGCCGCATCGCCACCTCCGGCAGAAGATCGGCAGTCTGAACACGATGCTAACGTCGAGAGGTGGGCGACCAGCAGCCGCCGCGCGTGCTCTTCATCTGCGTGCAGAACGCGGGCCGAAGCCAGATGGCGGCCGCTCTCTTCAACCTCCGCGCGGACGGCCGGGCGAGCGCGCAGTCTGCCGGCACCCGCCCGGCGCCGCGCGTCCATCCGGTGGTCGTGAGGGCCATGCGCGAGATTGGCCTCGATCTCGATTCCGCGACGCCCAGGCCCCTCACTCCCGAGCTCGCGGCGGGCGTTGCCCGTGTGGTCACCATGGGCTGCGGCGACGAGTGCCCGGTACTCGGTGCTCCAACGGAAGACTGGGCTCTGCGCGACCCTGCCACGCTCGGACTGCCCGCCGTGCGGGCGATCAGGGACGAGATCGACGCGCGGGTACAGGGGCTTCTAAAAGAACTCCAGGGGCCGAACGTCAAGGGTTCTTGACGGCGATCGCTTCGATCAGCTCGGCCACGGACTCGCACTGGTCGATCGTTGACTCCAACAGGTCGTACAGGTCCTTCCACTTGACCAGATCGACGGGGGTGCCGCGATCGCCATTGAAGAGATGGCGGAGCGCGTCCCTGGCCGCGAGGCACTCGCCCATCTGCCTGGCCGGAGCGGGGATGGGAAAGGCTTTGTAAAGGTCGATCTTGTCCGACACCTCTTCTGCCAGGTCGACGACGGTGTCGAGCGACTGCGCCAGGAGCAGGATGTCCTCTCGCTCGATCGGCGTGGTGAACGTGCGGTTGGTGAGGTTGTACACCTCACGCGCAACGTCGTCGCACCGGTGCTCGAGGTCGCGGAGGCGGGCATGGGCGCTGATCCCGTCGTTCAGGGAGCGTCCCAGCTCGCACAGCGTTTGGTTGACGAGCGCGGCCTCTGTCTCGAACAGCTCGTAGAACCGGATCTCCCGCGGCACCAGGCTCAGCCTCATTCCCTCACCCGGGCCTAAGGGTAAGGCAGGCCCGCACCGCGCCGTCCGTCAGCTCAGGACGGGCGTCCCTCCCGAGCTGACCTTCTTGAGATTGCTGAGCGCGAGCGACTGCACGCTCTGCGGAAGCGGCGCGTATTGCAGGTCCTTGCCGTACTGTTGGCCGTCCGTGACGAGCCACTTCATCAGGTAGACCAGCGCCTTAGCCTTGACCGCCTCCAAGATCGAGGTCCGGACGATGATCCAGCTGAAGCCCGCGATCGGGTAGGTGCTGTCACCGGGCTCGTCGGTGATCGAGAAGTTCTCCGGGCTGACATCGCCGTTCTGTGCTGCGGCGGCGGTGGCGCCGGCAACGCTCGCCTGGACGAACTTGCCGTTCCTGTTCTTCAGAAACGCCTGCTGCATCCCGGTCTGCACCACGTATGCAAGCTCCACGTAACCGATCGCGCCGGCCGTTTGCTTGACCGACTGGGCAACTCCATCGTTGCCTTTGCCGCCGATCCCGGCCGGCCACTGGACCGACTTCGCGACACCTACCTTTGCCTTCCAGTCGCTCGATACCTTGCCGAGGTAATCGGTGAAGTGGTACGTCGTCCCGCTTCCGTCAGATCGGTGCACCACACTGATCGCGGTGCTCGGAAGATTGACGCCCTGGTTGAGCGCAGCGAGCGCTGGGTCGTTCCACTTCTTCACAGAACCCATGTAGATGGCCGCCAGCGTCGGTCCGTCGAGCTGCAGCCGGCTGACGTCGGGCAGGTTGTACGCGATCGCGACCACGCCGAGCGTGGCCGGAACCTGAACGAGGGATCCGTCGCCGCCTGCAGTGGCGATGTCCGCCGCTTGCATCGGCACATCGCTTGCGCCGAAGTCCACCGTGCCTTTCGTGAACTGCTGGATGCCCGCACCAGAGCCGACCGCCTGATAGTTGACGCTGACCTGCGGATGAGCCTGGTTGTACAGGTAAAACGCTTTCGAGTAGAACGGCTCAGGGAAAGTTGCGCCCGCGCCAGTGAGCGATCCCATTCCGACGTCGACGGATGACGCAGGATTCGAACCGCCGCAAGCGGCCACCATTGCCAGCGCCGTCAGCGAGAGCAGCAAGCGCAGTTTCATCGATTACCCCCTGAAGAGTTCGTGCAAACGACGCTACCGGCGCGTGGTTATGGCGGGGTTAATCGACGCCTATCGCTCAGGGTGATAAGTACACTCGCGCCGTGATCTGGGAGCGTTGGCGAAGGAGCATCCGGCCCGCCGCGCAGCTGCCGCCGCTGAAGCCTTTCGAAGACGTCCTCGAGGAGGCGCCCGTGATCACCCTGCTGATCGACAGCCAGCAGAGGGTCGTCGCCGCCAACGAAGCGGCGCGCCGATACTTCGACCTGGAGCACACACGCCTTCCGGCGAGCCTCGTCGAGGCGACTCTGGAGGGCAATCTGGTGGGCGTCCTGCGAGCCGGCAAGCCAGAGGGCGAGACCCAGCTCGTCCATCGCCGGCGGACCGTACGCACCAAGCTGGTTCCCGGGCCGCAGCCCGGGGAGACGCTCATGTTCCTGACCGACGTGAGCGAGCTCCGCAGGCTCGAGCGCGTCCGGCAGGAGTTCGTGGCCAACCTCGTCCACGAGCTGAAGACCCCGATCACCTCTCTGCGTCTTACGGCCGAAAGCCTCCTCGGCGACCCTCCTGCCAGGGAGCGAGCTCGGTTCGCCGACCGCCTGGTCCGTGAGGCCGACATGATCAGCCGAATCATCGACAACCTTCGTCAGCTGGCCGAGCTCGAGTCCGCCCCTCAGGCGCTCGAAGCGTCGGCCTTCGACCTGGTCGAGCTCGTCGAAGAGCTACGCCCACGCGTTGATCGGGGCCACACGCTGACCATCCAGGCGCCCGGATCGCTCGAGGTGACTACCGACCGCGCCAGGCTTGCACAGGCGCTCGGCAACCTGCTCGACAACGCGGCGAAGTTCTCGCCTCCCGGGACGGCCATCGATGTGTTTCTCCAGCCGGCGGAAGGTGGGCTACGGATCGGCGTACGCGATCACGGCCCGGGGATTTCGCCGGAGCACTGGCAGCGAGTGTTCGAACGCTTCTACAAGGTGGACCCGGCGCGTCCCCGGGAAGCCGGCGGATTTGGCCTCGGGCTGGCGATCACCAAGCACCTGGTGCAGGCGCTGGGCGGAAGGGTGTGGACTGAGGCGGCTGACGATGGCGGCCAGGTGTTCTTGATCGAGCTGCCGGCGGCACCTTAACCGGCGCATAAGCCGCCCTTAACCTGGCACCCCTAGGGTCGGAAGGGGTGTCTGATCTGTCCGCGTTCCGCCAGCCGGTGGTGCAGGCGGCCCGGCCGGAGCTGCGCGCGGTGGCGGGAATCTCACAAAACAAGCTCCGGATAAAAGAGCTCTCCTTCTATTACGACCGGACACGAGCGTTGAAGGATCTGACGTTCGACATTCCCGAGCGCCGGATCACGGCGATCATCGGCCCGTCGGGCTGCGGCAAGAGCACCCTGCTGAGGGTTTTCAACCGCATGTACGACCTGGTGCCCCGAGCTCGCGCCCAGGGGAGCGTGCTCTTCGAAGGCGAGGACATCGTCACGACCAGACGCCTGCTCGAGCTTCGGCAGCGAATCGGCATGGTCTTCCAGCGCCCGAGCCCCTTCCCGATGTCGATCCGAGACAACGTCGCCTTCGCGCCACGCCTTCTCGGCTGGGGCTCGGCGCGTGTGAAGGAGGCGGTGGCCCGCAGCCTGCAGGCAGCGGCGCTGTGGGACGAGGTCAAAGACCGACTCGGCGACTCCGCGACGTCCCTTTCCGGCGGCCAGCTGCAGCGCCTGTCGATAGCCCGGTGCCTGGCGGTGAACCCCGAGGTCATCCTGATGGACGAGCCATGCTCGGCGCTCGACCCGATCGCGACCCTCAAGATCGAAGACCTGATGGTCGAGCTCGCCCGCGACTACACCATAGTCATCGTCACCCACAACATGCAGCAGGCCGCCCGCGTGTCGGACAACACCGCCTTCATGCTGATGAACCAGGCGGAACGCTGTGGCGAACTCATCGAGTTCGCGCCCACGCACGAGCTCTTCAACCAGCCGCGGGACCGCCGCACGGAGGACTACATCACGGGGCGGTTCGGCTGACGCATGCCGCGGCTGACGCTGGAGAAGGAGTTGGCCGCCCTCCGAGAGTCGGTCGTGCGCATGGGTACGCTGGTTGAATCGCAGATCGAGGCCGCCCTGGACGCGCTTCGCCGGAGGGATCCCGAGGCGGCAGAGAAGGTGCGCCGCGACGACCAGCACCTGAACGAGCTGTTCCGCGAGGTGCGCGAGCAGGTCTTCATGGTGATCTCGACCCAGCAGCCTGTGGCGCGCGACCTCCGCGACCTTATGGGCGTCCAGTACATCGCCAGCGAGCTGGAGCGGATTGGCGACTACGCGGTTCGCATCGCCCGCATGACCGGCACGCTCTGCGGTCTTCCCGAACGCCCTCTCCGGGCCGAGTTCGGGCTAATGGGCGAGCTCGCGATCAAGCAGGTTCACGACATCCTCGAGGCGTTGATCCACCGCAGCGAGCACCACGCCCGCGACATCGCGGCTCACGACAACGAGATGGATCGCCTTTACCACCGCGCTTTTGAAGACCTCGTCGCAGAGATCGGAAACGGCACTGACACGGAGGGGGCCCTGCGGGCGATCACGCTGCTTCTCGTCGCCCACAACCTCGAACGAATCGCTGACAGGGTGACGAACGTGGCCGAGGACATCGTGTTTCTCGAGACGGGTCAGGTCGTGGAGCTGGGGTGAGCCGAGATCGCTCGGGACCTGCGCAGGTCCTGGTCGTCGAGGACGACGAGGGGATTCGCGACATGCTGAAGTACAACCTCGTCGCCGCCGGATTCTCGGTGCGAGAGGCCGGCGACGGGGCCTCGGGCCTGCGCACCGCGCTTACCTCCAGCCCGGACCTGATCCTGCTCGACCTGATGCTGCCTGGGATGAGCGGGCTCGACTTCTGCCGGGCGGTGCGCAAGTCAAGCCGCGTCCCGATCATCATGCTCACGGCCAAGGACACGGAGGTAGACAAGATCGTCGGCCTCGAGCTTGGCGCCGACGACTACATCACCAAGCCTTTCTCGGTGCGTGAGGTCGTCGCACGCGTCAATTCGGTCCTGCGGCGCACGGAGCCCGAGTCCGAGCGCACACGGGCCATGCCGGAGCGCGACACCATCGGCCCGTTCGTCATCGACAGGGCCGCTCACAGAGTCTCGCTCGACGGGGTGGACGTCAGGCTGACGGCGCGCGAGTTCAGCCTCATCTCGCACCTGGTCGCCAACTCGGGGCGCGTCCAGTCGCGGGACGCGCTTCTGGAAAACGTGTGGGGCCCCGATTTCGGGGGCGACCGCAAGACCGTCGACGTACACGTTCGCTGGCTGCGTGAGAAGTTTGCGGGCAAGGCGCCCTTCGCCATCGTCACCGTGCGCGGGGTCGGCTACCGGCTCGACCGCCACGAGTAGGCATTGCTAGAAGCCCTACCTTTGGCGGCTGCGAGGCGCGCGAAGCCCGAGGGCTTCCGGATGCTGACGACCGCAGCCGCGCTGGTCGCGCCGCTGCTTGTGCTCGCGATCGTTCTCGTCCTGGCCGTCCAGTCCGCGCCGGCCGTAACCAGGTTTGGCCCAGGCTTTCTTTTCGGCACGAGCTGGAACCCGGTGACGCTCGAGTTCGGCGCCCTGCCCTTCATCGTCGGCACACTAGCCTCGAGCGCCATCGCTCTCGCCCTTGCTGTGCCCGTCGGCGTTGCCGTCGCCCTGGTGCTGGCCGAACCGGGAGCCCGCGGGCTGCGTGGCGCCGTGGGCACCGGCGTGGAGCTCCTCGCCGCGATCCCGAGCGTCGTCTACGGCGTCTGGGCGCTGTACGTCATGGCGCCATTCGTCTACCTGCATGTCGAGGTTCCAGTCGTGCAGCGCCTGGGTTGGATCGGGGCGTTGTCGGGCCCGCCGCGTCAGACGAGCCTGTTCACGGCCTCTCTCGTCCTCGCGATCATGGTCCTGCCGACGCTCGGCGCGATCTCGCGCGATGTGGTGCGGGCCGTCCCCAAGGGGTTGCGCGAGTCGGCGGTGGCTCTCGGCGCCACCTGGTGGGAAACCAACTGGAAGGTGATCCTTCCGGCCGCGCGCGGTGGGATCTTCGGCGCCGGCGTACTGGCGCTGGGTCGCGCGCTCGGAGAGACGATCGCGGTCACGATGGTCATCGGCAACCGTCCGGACGTCCCAGCATCCATCTTCGCGCCCGCCTACACGCTTGCGAGCGTCATCGCCAACGAGTTCACGGAGGCGACCGGCCCGGTGTATCCTGCCGCGCTGCTCGAGCTCGGCCTGGTCTTGATCCTGGTGACCTTCGCGATCAACCTCCTCGCCCTTCTGCTGGTGCGCCGCAGCGTGGAGCCGGCGCGCTGATGCCGGCACGGAACGTGTGGAGGCGGGCGACGAGCTCGCTCGCGCGCGGCGCCGTCTACGGCCTCACCGCGGTCGCTCTCATCCCTCTCGGCCTGGTCCTCTGGCACACGGTCGTGAATGGGCTGCCCGCCGCAACGCATGTCGACTTCTTCGTCAACGTCGAGCGGCCCGTCGGCATCCCGGGGGCCGGCGTCGCGCACGCCATCGTGGGCAGCGCCATCATGGTCGGCATCGCGTCCGCGGTAGCCGTTCCGTTGGGTGTCGTCAGCGGCGTCAACCTCGTGGAATTCGGCGGCGGTTTGGCGCGCGCGGTGCGGCTGGCGGCTGACGTTCTCGTGGGTGCGCCGTCGATCGCGATCGGGCTGTTCGCATACGTCCTGTTCGTGGCGCCGTTCCACCACTTCTCCGGTATGGCGGGCGCGCTCGCACTTGCCATCCTGATGCTTCCCGTGGTGATACGCACGACGGAGGGAGCGGTCGCGCTCATTCCCGCGGGCCTGCGTGAATCGGGGTTGGCACTCGGCCTTCCGCGCTGGCGAGTTGCCCTACAGCTCGTGCTGCCGGCCGCGGCCCCGGGCGTGATCACGGGCGCGCTGCTTGCGATGGCGCGCGCGGCCGGGGAGACTGCGCCGCTGCTTTTCACCGGCTTCGGCAACCGCTTCTGGACCGTGGACCCCACGCAGCCCATGTCGGCGCTGCCGCTGATCGTCTTTCACGACGCCCTGACGCCCTACCCATCGCTGCAGCAACAGGCGTGGGGGGCGGCGTTGGTGCTGGTGGCGGCGATGCTGGTGATCAACCTGGCCAGCCGCTGGGTCGTGCGAAGGCAACAGCGCTTCGCCGGCCAGTTGTAGCCCTAGAGCGGCTTCCGAGCCGGCATCCCCGGCCGGCGCGGATACGACCGGGGCGTGGGTCCGACCTTGTCCACCACGACGATGACGCCGGATGCCCGTGCTTTCGAAGCCGCGCCGATCGCTGCCCCGAGCCTGCCGCCGAGGAGCTCGACCGCGCGCGCGGCCCGCGCGACGTCTTCCTTTTCGGTCTTCTGCGCGAGCAGCCGGCCGCCAACACGCACCAGCGGCAGGCACAGCTCGACGAGGGTGGGCATGGGCGCCAGCGCCCGCGCCACCGCGACGTCGAACGCCTCTCGGTAGCGTGGGTCGCGACCGGCGTCCTCGGCGCGCACCGCCAGGACCTCGACCCCACGCAGGTCGAGGCGGGCCGCGGCCTGGACGAGGAACGCCGCCTTGTCTCGATCCGCCTCGATCAGAGTCACCTCGAGGTCGGGGCGGACGATCTTGAGGGGCAGCCCTGGCAAGCCGCCGCCCGAGCCGACGTCCACCAGGCGGCGGGCGTCGGCCACGTGCGCGGCGAGGACCAGCGAGTCGTCGATCAGCTCCGCCGCGGGCCGGGAGACGAGCCCAGGCCAAGCCTCGATCAGCCGCGCGAGTTCAGCGAGCTTAGAATCCTGCATTGAGATGCCCATCTACGAGTATCGGTGCGAGAGCTGCGCCGGGAAGTTCGAGGTCCTGACCCGCTTCGCCGAGCGCGACAAGGCGCAGGTGTGCCCGACGTGCGAGTCGACCAGGACCCGGGTCCTCGTCTCGAGCTTCGCGTCCCTCACCGCCGGCGAGTCCTCGGCGTCCGACTTTGCGAGCGAGTCGAGCGGAGGCGGCGGTTGCTGCGGCGGCGCGTGCGGCTCGTGCGGTTCGAGCCCGAACTAGCGAACTAAGAGCTTGCTGTTCCCGGTCACGTACCGGGTCAACGCCGCCGGCCACATGGAGGTGGGCGGCTGCGACCTCGTCGACCTGGCGCGACGCCACGGCACTCCCCTGTACGTGTACGACGAGGCCACCGTGCGCCAGCGCGCGTCGGAGTACGTGGCCGCCATGGGCGCCTCGGGCCAGGTGCTCTACTCGGCGAAGGCCTTCGCGTCGCCGAAGTTTCTGCGCGTGGTGGCCGAGGAAGGGCTGGGCCTGGACGTGGTCTCGGCGGGGGAGCTGCACCTAGCGCTGAAGTCCGGGTTTCCGCGCGACCGGATCCATTTTCTCGGCAACAACAAGAGCATCGAGGATCTCCGGTCGGCGTACGCCGCGCGGGCGACGATAGTCATTGACGGCGACCACGAGTTCGACCTTCTGCGCGAGGTCGTGCCGGACGGCGAGCGCTCGCCCGTCATGCTGCGGCTCTCGCCCGGCGTCAAGCCCGACACTCACGACCACATCTCGACCGGGCAGCTGGATTCCAAGTTCGGCTTCTCGATCGAGTCCGGAGCGGCTCGCCAGGCGGTGGAGACCGCGCTCAAGCATCCGCGCCTCCAGCTCGTCGGACTGCACTCCCACATCGGGTCACAGATCTTCGCCCTGCGCGCCTACGAGGAGGCCATGGACATCATGCTCGGGCTGCTGGCCGAGCTCCACCGCGACCTTGGCTACGAACCGCGCAAGCTTGGCGCGGGCGGCGGCCTCGGCATCGCGTACACGCACGACGACGACCCGCCGACGCCGCGGGACTTCGTCGAGACGGTGCGCGGCGCGATGGTCGCGGGGTGCGCTCGTCGGGAGCTGAAGGTGCCGCAGCTGATCGTCGAGCCGGGACGCTCAATCGCCGGCCCAGCCGGGATGGCGCTCTACACCGTCGGCTCGATCAAGGACATACCCGGCGTGCGGCGCTACGTCGCCGTCGACGGGGGCATGGGCGACAACATCCGGCCGAAGCTCTACGGCGCGCGCTACGAGGCGTTCCTCGCCTCGGGCCCTGAGCGCTCGCCCGACGGCAAGGTGACCATCGCGGGCAAGTACTGCGAGTCGACCGACATCCTGATCACCGACATCGAGATGCCTGCGCTGAGCTCGGGAGACGTGATCGCAGTCCCGGCCGCCGGCGCTTACTGCTTGGCGATGGCGAGCAACTACAACGGGATGCCGCGACCCGAGGTGCTCATGCTCCGCGATGGCAAGGCGGAGGTCATGCGCCGCCGCGAGACCCTGGACGACCTGGTCGCGGCCGAAGCGTTCTAGGTCGTTACCGTGATGCCGAACGACTTACAGACGGAACCGCTGCAGACCTGAATCGTCGCCGACCCGGGAAGAGCGGAGGACGGGATGTTGCCCGTCCAGCTGAAGCTGCCATCCGACTGCACGTTCTGGTTTCCGATCTTGGTCGTGACGAGGCCGCTTTGGATGTAGTTGATCGTGACCGTGCTCCCCGGCGGCCAGTATGTGCCGGTGACGGTGATCTTCCTCGAGGTGAGGATGTGCACAGTGGTCGGCGTGACCGTGATCGACGGCGGCGGATTGGTCGGCGGGGGCGTTGGGCTTGATTTCGGGGTCGAAGTCGGCGGCGACGTCGGAGTGGCAGTCGAGCTTGGAGTCGGCGAGGTGCGGGAGGAGGTCGGCGTCGAGCTAGGCCGCGGGCTGCCGCCCGCGCTCGGCGATGAGCCGGGGCTAGGGCTGGTTCCTGGCGAGCCGCCCGAAGACGGCGACGGCAGAACCTCGCCTGCATCTGCGACCACGCGCAGCATCGCGTCCCGGTGGCACGCGTTGTTCCAGCAGATCTTGACCACGTGCTGCCCCAGCTCGACGTCCTCGGGCACGGCCATGTCGATGGCGACCTGTCCCTGCGAGTCGGCCTGGAACGGGAAGGTGTGGACGACGCTGTGGAGCTGGACCTCCCCGGCCTGGTTGGCCGGGACGTGGGT
>VBEK01000206.1 GCA_005889135.1 Chloroflexota bacterium | reverse complement strand
CGCCGCCCAACGTGCGCGAGGTGGCGCCCGACCTGTCGCCCGCCTTCGCCGCGATGCTGCAGCAGGCGATGGACCGCGACCCGGCGCGGCGGCCGGCGACCGCCGGCGACCTGCTCGACCGCCTCGAGTCCGCGATCACGTCGCCCAACGGCGAGGTCTCCGCGAACGGGTCAGGACCGAAGCGCGCGCGCCGCGCCCTGCGCAGGCTGCTCCGCCGCTAGCCCGTCGCGCCCGTGTGGCCGTCCACCATCAGCACCGAGTTGCAGGTGAAGACGCGGTCGACAAAAAACCCGGGTTTGATGTTCGACGGATCCTGACCGATGACCGCGGCGATCTGCTCCACGACCTGCCGCGCGGGCACGCTCATGCCGAAGATCGTCCCGCCCGTGGGCTGGATCGCGAGCGAGCCGTTCAGCGTCGCCAGCACGGCTGACCCACTCCACGAGAAGCCGTTGTAGGTGCCCTTGGCGCTGATGATTGCGCCCGCGATCGTGTTCTCGCTTATGGTCAGGCTCAGGTTGGAGACCCCCGAGGCCTGCGACTGCTCGACGGCGGTGATCAGGTCCCGCGCGGTGTACCCACGGTGCACGGCCCCGAACTGGGCGATGTCCGCGCTCTTGCATTCTTCGACCGACGCGACGGCGACGAACGGCTCCTCACCCGCCGTGCCCAGCCCGCTGACTCCGTCGACGTAGATGGTGTAGATCCCCGGCGGCGCGTTGTTGACCGTGACCGTGATCGGTGATTTGCCGGTGCCGAAGTACTGCTGGCCGTCGGGCGCTTTGACCGTCAGCTTCATCGCGCTGCCCGGGTAGCCGAGCGATGCCTTGACCACACTCCCGCCCGCGTAGCTGTAGTTGTAGGTCTGGCGCTCGCCGTCGTGCAGCGCGGCTCCGACGAAGTCCTGCTCCGTGCCCGGCGTCGTGCCGACCTGCACCGCATTCGATGCGTCGAGCGCCGGGCCGAACGGGTCGGATGGGTCCGGGACGATCGGACCTGGAGTGCCGATCGTGCCGTCCGGCTTGATCGTCACCTGCTGCGGGGCGCTGAAGTCGAGGCTCCCCTTGCTCGACGAGATGTGGAGCTTGCCTTCGAACAGCTTCACGATCATCGTCCCGTCTTCCTGGATGTAGATCTCGAACTTGGTCCCGCGCACGCTGGCGGTCGCCGACGAGCCGTGCACGTCGAAGTGCGCGCCTGTGACTAGGTGCTGGACGTTGGTGAACGTGCGCCCGATCCGCTGCGTCAGCGAGACGTCGCTCAGGTTGCCGCTCTTGGTGAAGTGAGCGGCGTCGAGCTTGATGGTCGTGGCGCTGGCCAGGCGTGTGATCGTACCGTCGGGCAGGGTGATCGCCGCCCGCCCCTTGGCGTCCGTCTGGATGGAGTCGCCGGCCTGGACGATGGTGCCGGTCGAAGCGGACACAAAATCGGTGCTGTTGTTGTGCGCGATCGATGCGGTCGCCTGGTAGACGGTGAGCGCCGCCGAGACGTTGACCTGCGCTCGGGCCGCGACGTTCAGCCACACGATGCCGCCCACGATCAGGACGATCACCAGGGCGAGGGCGATGAGGAGACGGCGCCCGCCCCGCCTTCGAGGGATCGGTTTTCTCGAGTTCTGGGCGGCTACGGTCGCCATGTTGCCCGGGAAAGATAGCTCATGGACACGCGCTCAACCCGGGCTTAGCGGCAGCCCCACCACCGATTTATCGGTGGCCCTCTATGACCATGATGTTGTCGCCGCCGGCGCCGGCGCAGGAGTACACGCGGTCGACGGTGAAGTCCTGTGGAATGGCGCTGATCGACTGTGCGCCGGCCGGACCCAGGTACCTGAGCACCTGGGTCGTGACGTTGACCCCGCGCACCGTCACCTGGGTGATCACCGCGCCCAGGTTCGGCGTCGCGGCGTAGAAGACGATGGTCCAGGAGATCGGCGTGCCGCCGAGGTTCGAGTAGTAGTAGAGGCGCGCCGAGGTCGGCGACGTGCCCTGCACCTGCAGCGTTATCCCCTCGGCGCCGGCCTCGGCGAGGCTCTTCTGGATCTGCGAGTTGCTCAGGGTTTCGCGCACGATCGTCCCGGTGTCGGAGCTGCTCGAATCCGACGTGGTGCATGGAGCGTTGGTGGCGAACGCGACCACGTACGCCTCGGCCGGCGAGACGTTGACCGCGTGGACGACGGCGCGATAGCGGCCTGGTGGGCCCTGCAGGTTGCCCATCACAGGT
>VBEK01000026.1:9653-23477 GCA_005889135.1 Chloroflexota bacterium | reverse complement strand
CCGACCAGCTTGCGGCGCTTCTCGATCTCCGGGTCGATCGCGGCCATCATGCGGCGGTCGGCCTCGGTCGGCTTGACGACCTTGTCGTAGAAGCCGTCGATCTTGATGTTCATGTCCTGGTCACGCAGGCTCGCGAGCGCGCCGATCAAATACATCGCGGCGGACGGATAGATCGACGCCCAGCCCGAGTGCTGGTCGAAGTCGAGCATCTTCACGCGCAGCGTCACGTAGACGAGGCCTCGGCAGCCGAACTGCAGCGTCGGCCGGCCGGCGTCGTCGAACGACGAGCCCGACTCCCAGAGGCAGCCGTCGGCGCGCAGCTTGTCCGCATGGTCGTGCGCGATCTTCTCGAATGTCTTGGAGCCGATCTCCTCCTCGCCCTCGATCAGGAAGCGCAGCGTGACCGGGACCTCGCCGAGTGACTTGAGCGTCTCCAGGGCGTGGATGCGCGCCATCACGTCCGCCTTGTCGTCGGCGACGCCGCGGGCGACGATGCGGCCGTCCGTCTCGGCCGGCTCGAACGGGGGCGACGCCCACAGGTCGATCGGGTCGACGGGCTGCACGTCGTAGTGCTCGTAGAGCAGGAGCTTGCGGCGGCCCGCCCCTTTGACCTCGGCGTACAGCGCGGGCATGCCGCCCGCCTCGAGCGTCTCGACGCGGTCGGTGTAGCGCGACAGCCGGTCGGCGAGCCAGTCGCGCGCGGGCTGGATCGCGTCGCGGCCGTGGTTGGAGATGCTGGGAAAAGAGCACAGCTCCTTCAGCTCGTCGACGAAGCGGCGGCTGTTCTTCTCGATGTACGCGTCGACGGCGGTGGTTGAGATCACGACCTCATCGTAACCTTCCCCCTATGAGTGAGGCCGCGACCGAATTTCACTTCTCGCCGCGGCCCAACCGCGCGTCCGAGATCAACTGGCGCCCGTGGTCGAAGGAGGCGTTCGACGAAGCCAGGACGGTTGGGCGTCCGATCCTGCTCTCCATCTCCGCGGTGTGGTGTCACTGGTGCCACGTCATGGACGAGACCACCTACTCCCACCCGAGTGTGATCGAGATCATCAACCGCGACTATGTTCCGGTGCGCGTCGACAACGACGTTCGCCCCGACATCAACCAGCGCTACAACATGGGCGGCTGGCCGACGACCGCGTTTCTCACACCGTCGGGCGACATCCTCACCGGCGCCACCTACCTGCCTCCGGACCAGATGGCCAGCGCGCTGATGTCGGTCGCGGGCTACTACCGCAACAACCAGGCGGAGATCGCCGGCCGCGTCCTGGAGGCGCGGAAGCGAGCGGCCTCGGGGGTGGCTCGCAGCGCCGGCTCCCTGGACGCCGCCCTGGTCGACGAAGTCCTGGGCGCGGTGAAGAACGCTTACGACCCGGAGTACGGCGGCTTCGGCGGCGCCCCGAAGTTCCCGCAGACAGACGCCATCCTTCTCCTCCTCGAGCAATCCGCGCTGCGCGGCGACGAAGAGTTGCGACGGATGGCGGTGCACACGCTCGAGCAGATGGCAGGCGGCGGGACCTACGACCACGTCGAGGGCGGCTTCTTCCGCTACTCGACGACGCAGGACTGGAGCGTGCCTCATTTCGAGAAGATGCTCGAAGACCACGCCGGTCTCGTCCAGGCGCTCGCGCTCGCCGGCATGAAAGACGTGCTCGACAAGACGGCCGGTTACCTCGACCGCGTCCTCCGCGACCCGCGGACCGGTCTGTACGCGGGCAGCCAGGACGCGGACGAGCACTACTACTCGATGGACGCCGAGGAGCGGAAGTCTGCCGTCGCTCCTTACGTCGACCGCCGGGTCTACACGGCGTGGAACGCCGCGCTGGCGATCGCTTACGGCGAAACCGCCGGGGAGCTCGTGGACGCGCTTTTCAAACGCGCTTATCGCAAGGGCGAGGGCATGAGCCACACCGAGGGGATCGGAGGACAGCTCGGCGACCAGGCGTGGTCGCTGTGGGCGGCGGTGCGCGCGTACCAGCACGGTTTCGGGCACAGGTGGCTCGAGGTCGCGGGCGACCTCGCCGAGCACCTCGAGAAGATGTATGGCGACCCCGAGCTCGGCGGCTACCTCGACCACGCGGGCGGCGATGACCTCGGCCGCCTCGGCGAGCGGATCAAACCGCTGGCCGAGAACTCCGTCGCGGCGATGGCGCTGATCGAGCTAGATACGCTGCTGGGAGACCCAGATGCGCCCTACCGCGAGCGGGCACGGCGTGCGCTCGAGTCGGTCGCGGCCCTTCCCCGCTCCTACGGCCTCATGGCCGCAGTCTTCGCCCGCGCACTCGACCGCCTGGCGCACGCGGTCAAGGTGACGACCAAGAACCCGGAGCTGGCGCGCGCCGCGCGCGCCGCCCACCCATACGCCGTCATCGACCCGGACGGCGACCAGCGCGCGGTGGTGTGCTCGGGACAAATATGCTTGGCGCCGGTGTCCACACCCGACGCGGTGAGGGAAGCGATCAAGGAAGCCTCACAAGCGCGTGCCCCAGGCGCGCGCAGGGCGCCTGCTTGACAGAAAGTCGTAATCACTTCGCGCGGCGCGTGAACCGCGCCCTGGACGACCCCAAGCTGCAGAAGGCGCTGATCGGCGCCATGACCGGGCTCCGCGGCCGGCGCAACACCGCGTTCGAGTCATTCGACTTCGCCAAGGGCCGCGCCGACCTCAAGCGCCGGCGCCAGGCCAACCTCGACCGCCTGCCCGAGCTCCTCGAGCAGTTCGCGCAGCGCCTGGCCGCGGTCGGCGGCGTCGTCCACATCGCCAAGGACGCCGCCGAGGCGCGCGACATCATCGGCCAGATCTGCTGGAACGCAGGTAACGAGCTTCCTCCGGGAAAGCGAATGGTCGTGACCAAGAGCAAGTCGATGGCCAGCGAGGAGATCGGGCTCAACGACTACCTCGAAAACCTGGGCATGGAGGTGGTGGAGACCGACCTCGGCGAGCGGATGGTCCAGCTCACGCATACGCATCCGTCGCACCTGATCGCACCGGCCATCCACCTCACCAAGGAGGACGCCGCAAAGGTCTTCGGCACCGAGCCGACGGTGGAGGCGATCCAGCTCCACGCGCGCGAGTCGCTGCGCCAGAAGTTCATCGAGGCCACGGTCGGCATCTCGGGCGCGAACATGGCCATCGCCGAGACCGGGACCATCGTCCTGGTCACCAACGAGGGCAACGCCGACCTGACCACGACGCTGCCCCCCGTCCACATCGCGCTGTTCGGCATCGACAAGCTCGTCGCCTCGCTGGACGACGCGGTCGCGGTGCTGCGCATGCTCCCGCGCAGCGGCACCGGACAGCTGATCACGAGCTACGTCAACTGGATCACCGGCCCATCGCGCTCGGCGGACATCGAGCAGTCGCTCACCATCGGCGTGCACGGGCCGCGCGAGATGCACTGCGTGATCCTTGACAACGGCCGTGAGCAGATGCTCGAGGACCCGATCTTCCGCGACGCGCTGACCTGCATCCGCTGCGGCGCCTGCTCCAACGCGTGCCCGCCGTTCATGGCCGTCAGCGGCCACCAGTTCGGCGGCCACAGCTACAACGGCCCCATCGGCCTCGTCCTCTCGCCGTTCCATCACGGTCTGGAGGACGCGGACCTCGCGAACACGCTGTGCGTGCAGTGCAACGCCTGCCAGGAGATCTGCCCGGTCGACATCCCGCTGCCGCGCCAGATCCTCGAGCACCGGCGCAAGGGCCGCAAGTCCCTGCGCAAGCGCGCGGTGCTCGGCATGTGGCAGCGACCTCGGCTCGCCGACGCGTTGATGCGCACGGCGGCGCCCTTCAGCGGGCTGGTGCCGGGCACGCCGCGCCTCGCGCGGACGCCTTACCGCGACCGG
Organism: Chloroflexota bacterium; assembly: GCA_005889135.1. GTDB lineage: Bacteria > Chloroflexota > Dormibacteria > Dormibacterales > Dormibacteraceae > 40CM-4-65-16. The sequence continues at coordinate 19,634 of VBEK01000026.1, read as the reverse complement.
TACCACGACCACGACGTGGACGGCGAGCCGCTGACCATCTTCGCCTCGTGCCTGGCCGACCGGGTGTGGCCCGAGGCGGCGGTGGCGCTGGATCGGATCGCGACGGCCGCCGGCTTCAACGTTGGATTTCCCAAGGAGCAGTGGTGCTGCGGCCTGATGGCCGCGAATGCCGGTGACTTCACCACCGCCCACAAATTGACGACATCGCTCGCGGAAAGCCTTCGAAACTCGGAGGGTCTGATCGTCACCCCCTCCGCCTCGTGCTTCGGGGCCTTCACCATGGACTCGCCGGAGTGGGGCGAACCACCCGACGCCGAGATCCGCGAGCGTATGCGCGACTCGACGCGCTTCGTCCTCCAGCTCCTGAGGTCGAACCCGAGGCTTGTCGACCGCGAGGACATGAGCCTGAAGATCGCCTACCACGACTCGTGCCAGACCCTGCGCCAGCTCGGCCTGCGCTCCGAGCCGCGCCAGGTGCTCGAGCTCGCCGGCTACGAGGTCGTCGACCTGCCGGACATAGCCAACTGCTGCGGCTTCGGCGGCAGCTTCAGCCTGGAGTGGCCGCGTGTCGCCGACCGGCTCGCGCGATGGAAGCTGGACGCCATCGCCAAGACTGGGTGCGCCGTGGTCGCGTCCGACAACCCGGGGTGCCTTATGCACATCGCCGCGGCGGCGCGCAAGCGCGGCCAGGAGCTCCGCGTCGCCCACGTCCTGGAGCTGGTTGCAGAGCAGCTCGCATGACTCGGGGCACCCCCCGAACATCGGATAGTCGCGACTATCCGACTTCGCGCGAGATAAGTCTGAGCCTCTTGCTTAACCTTTAGACCGCCGTGAAGATCAGCCTCGTCTCGGCGGCGCCGGCCGCGCTGGACGTCGACGCGCTCGCGATCCCCGTCGCGACCGCTGAGGCGCTCGGCCAGGCGGCGCAGGCGCTCGATCAGGCGATGGGCGGCGTCCTCGGCGAGATGGTCGCCAACGCCGAGTTCCGCGGCCGCATCCACGAGGTGCTGCCGATCCCCGCCCAGGGCAAGATCAAGCCGCGGCGCGTGATCCTCTACGGGCTCGGCGCGCTGCACGACCTCGATGGCCAGCGGCTCCGGTCCGCCCACCACGAGCTCGTGCGCGCGTCGCGCACCTGGGGCTACAAGCGGCTTGCCATCATGCGCGTCGAGCCGCTCGGCATGGACGCGCTCAAGGGCGTGGTCGAAGGCGCGGTGATGGGCACCTTCGAGCGGCGCTCGCGCCAGACCGGCCCCGCGCCCGAGCGGCGTGAGATCGACGAGGTGATCCTCGCCGGCTACGGCACCGGGCGCGAGGCCGAGGTCATCGCCGCGCAGGAGAACGCCGAGGCGACCAACCGCACCCGCGAGTGGCAGAACGCGCCCGCCAACGAGCTCACCCCTGACGCGCTGGCGCAGGAGGCGACGCGCATCGCGAAACGCCACAACCTGGAGGTCGAGATCCTTGGACCTTCGGAGCTGAAGGCCGGCGGCTACAACCTGCTGCTCGGTGTGGGCGCCGGCTCGGCGCGGCCGCCGCGCCTGATCCGCATCCGCTACCACGGAAATCATCAAACCGAGAGCGCCGACGGGACGGTGCTCGCGCTCATAGGCAAAGGCATCACCTTCGACAGCGGCGGCATCTCGCTGAAGCAGCCCGAGAACATGAGCCGCATGAAGGACGACATGTCGGGCGGGGCGGCCGTACTCTCGGCCATCGACGTCATCGCGGCGCGGAAGCTGCCCCTCGACGTGATGGCGGTGATCGCCGCGGCGGAGAACATGCCCGGCCCCAGCGCGCAGCGTCCTGGCGACGTGGTGGTCAGCGCCGACGGCAAGACGGTCGAGATCGTGAACACCGACGCCGAGGGGAGGCTCGTCCTGGCGGACGCGCTGACGCACGCGCTGCGCAATGGGGCCACGCACATGATCGACCTGGCGACGCTCACCGGCGCCGCGACGGTCGCCATCGGCCACGCCGCGAGCGCCGCCGTCAGCAACGACGACGGGTTCTGGGCCCACGTCGAGCGGGCCGCCCGCGAGGCCGGCGACCGCGTCTGGCGGCTCCCGATCTACGCCGACTACCGCGTCCTGCTCAGCAGCAAGATCGCCGACCTCCGCAACGCCGAGTACGGGGAGGCAGGGACCATCATGGGCGGCATGTTCATCGCCGAGTTCGCAGGAGCCAGGCCCTGGGCGCACATCGACATCGCCGCCTCGGCGTGGAACACGAACGACGACCTGAGCACCGTGCTGCGGGGCCCGAGCGGCGCCGGCACACGGCTCTGCATCGAGCTGGCGGAACTGATGGCCGTCGCCGGGCGTTGAAGAGATAAGTGGGCCTCCTCGAGACGATCCACTCGCCCGCCGACCTGAAGGCGCTCAACCAGTCCCAGCTGACCGGGCTTGCCGCCGAGGTGCGCGCGTTCCTCGTCGAGCAGACCTCTCGCACCGGTGGGCACCTCTCCCCGAACCTGGGCGTGGTCGAGCTCACCTTCGCGCTGCACCGCGTGTTCGAGAGCCCGAAGGACGCGATCGTCTGGGACACCGGCCACCAGGCGTACGTGCACAAGCTCGTCACCGGGCGCGCCGCCCAGTTCGGCGGCCTGCGCCAGGCCGGCGGCCTGTCGGGCTACCCGTCGCGCAAGGAGTCCGAGCACGACCTCGTGGAGAACAGCCACGCCTCGACGTCGCTCAGCTACGCGCTCGGCATCGCCGAGGCTCGGCTCCGCAAGCGCGCGCCTGGGTTCGTCGTGGCCGTGATCGGCGACGGCGCCCTCACCGGCGGCATGGCGTACGAGGCGCTGAACCAGGTCGCGCACCTCATGCCGCCGAACCTGATCATCGTCATCAACGACAACGGCCGCTCGTACGCGCCCACGGTCGGCGGCCTCGCGCGGCATCTCTCCCAGCTGCGCGTCGACCCGCGGTATGAGCGCATCAAGGACGAGATCTCGCGCCTCCTCCGTGACCTTCCGCTCGTGGGCTCGACGGCGGACCAGGCGGCATACCGCGTGAAGGAAGGACTCAAGCAGCTGCTCCAGCCCTCGACCATGTTCGAGAGCCTGGGCATCAAGTACGCGGGCCTGGTCGACGGGCACGACGAGCCCGCCCTCGAGGAGGTTCTGCAGCGGGCCAAGAAGCTGCGCGAGCCCGTGGTCGTGCACGTAGTGACGGAGAAGGGCCACGGCTACGGGCCCGCGGTCGAGGACGAGATCGACAAGCTGCACGGCGTGAGCGCTTTCGACCCGTTGACGGGCCGCCCGCGCTCGACGGAGGTCACCTACACCGACGTCTTCGGCGAGGCATTGATGACCGCCGCCGCCCGCCGGCCTGAAGTGTGCGCGATCACCGCCGCGATGGCCTCGTCGACCGGCCTCCTCAACTTCGCCAAGGAGTTCCCCGACCGCTTCTTCGACGTTGGCATCTGCGAGCAGCACGCGGTCACGTTCGCCGCCGGCCTCGCCATGGCCGGCATGCACCCTGTCGTCTGCATCTACTCGACGTTCCTGGCCCGCGCCTTCGACCAGACGATCATGGACGTGGCGCTCCACAAGCTGCCGGTGGTCTTCGTCATCGACCGGGCGGGCGTCACGGGGGCCGACGGCGCCTCCCACCACGGCATCTTCGACCTCTCCTACCTGCGACTCATCCCCAACCTCAAGGTCGCCGCGCCCAGGGACGCGACCGAGCTGTGCGCCCTCCTCGAGACGGCGCTCGCGACCGACGGACCGGTGGCGATCCGCTACCCGAAGGGGCCGGTGCCGGCGACGCCCGACCTGCCGGTCGAGCCTCTGCCCGTCGGCCGCTGGGAGGAGATCCGCAAGGGCGACGACGCCGTGATCCTTGCGGTCGGACGGATGGTCGAGGTCGCGGGCGAGGCCGCTGAGCGGCTGGCGATGCAGGGGATCTCCTGCGGGGTGGTCAACGCGCGCTGGGTCAAGCCCGTGGACCCGCGGATCGCCGACTGGGCGCGCAGCCACCCGGTCGTGCTCACGGTCGAGGACAACGTCGGCTCGGGCGGCTTCGGCGGCGCGGTGCTGGAGGCCCTCGCCCCGCATGGACTCGCCGGCCGCGTGCGCACCCTCGCCCTTCCCGACGCGTTCCTGGCCCAGGGCAAGGCGTCCGACATCCTGAAGGAGCACGGCCTGGACGCGGCCGGGATCGCGAGGGCGGTGTACGAGGCCATCGGCGGGCCGGTCACGAAGGAAACGCGGGAGCCGTAAGAGCTGTCCAGATAAGCTTCCTTCGGAAGGGGAACGTGGAAGTACGCCCGGACGTTGTCGACATCCTTTCGGGTTTCGCGCTGTTCGCGGACATGAGCACGCCCGAGCTGGAGAACATCGTGCAGACCTTCGGCGAGGTCTACTTCGCCGAGGGCGAGCGGGTCGTACGCCAGGGTCTCACCGCGACCGGCTTTTACGTCGTCCTGGACGGCGGCGCGAACATCGTCGTCGGCGGCAAGGAGCGGGGAAACCTGCGGCCTGGCGACTTCTTCGGTGAGATCTCCTGCCTGCTCGGCGAGCCCCCGACGGCGGACGTGGTCGCCACCAAACCGCTGCGGTGCCTCGTGCTCGCCCCACACGCGCTGGAGGAGTTCCTCGTCGCCAACCCTCACGTCATGTACCGCGTCCTCCAGGGCGAGGCGCGAAAGCTGCGCACGACCACGAAGTGGCTGAGCTGACCGAGCGGCCATTTCCGCCGGGAGCCTACCCGCTCGTGGTGGTCGGCAGCGGCCCAGGCGCGCTACAGCTCACCTACACGCTCCGCGGGATGGGCATCGATCACGCCGTCATCTCCCAGGACGACGCGCCAGGCGGCATGTTCCGCAAGTGGCCGATCTTCCAGCGCATGCTCAGCTGGACCAAGCCCTTCGCCGAGCAGAAGCGCGGCTCACGCGAGTACGAACGGTACGACTGGAACAGCATGCTGGGCGAGGAGCAGGACACGCGCGCGATCATGCCCACCGTCATGGACGGGACGTCGTACTTCCCGTCCCGGCCGGAGATGGAGCGGGGCCTCGCCACTTTCGCCCAGCGCACGGGCCTGCAGGTGCGCCACGGATGCCGGTGGGAGGCAACGCGCCGCCTCGAGGGCGGCGACCTCGTGCTCGAGACCAGCGACGGCGAGTACCGCGCGCCCACGATCGTGTTCGCCGTCGGGGTCTCTCAGCCCTGGCGTCCGCCGGTGCTCGACCTCGAGGGCGTGGAGCAGTACGGCGACCTGCGCCCGGCCGAGACCTACCGCGACCGGCGCGTGTTCATCGTCGGCAAGCAGAACTCGGGCTTCGAGATCGCGAGCGGCCTGCTGCCCTGGGCGCGGCAGATCGTCCTCGCGTCGCCGAGTCCGGCCCAGCTCTCCGTGCAGACGCACTCCCTGGTCGGCGTCCGCGCGCGCTATGTCCAGCCCTACGAGGACTACGCGCTTGCCGGCGGCGTCGTCATCCTCGACGCCTCGATCGAGAAGGTCGAGCGCGACCGGGATGTCTTCCACGTCACGACCAAGAGCGCTCATGAGGACCACCCACGCCACTTCGTCGCCGACGACGTCATCGCGGCCACGGGCTTCACCTGTCCGCTCCTGGACCTCCCGGAGATCGGCGTCGCGACCTTTGGCCAGAGCCGTCTCCCTGCGCAGACCCCGTTCTGGCGCAGCGTGTCCATCGACGGCGTCTACTTCGCGGGCACGATCATGCAAGGGTCACAGGGGCTGCGGAAGCACGGCATCCCCAGCAACTCCGGCGCCGTCCAGGGCTATCGCTACAACGCACGCGTGCTCGCGCGGCACCTCGCCGAGACCAGGTTCGGCAAGCCACGTCAACGGCGCGCGATCAAGCCCGACGAGGTGATCCCGCTCCTGCTCGCCGAAGCCAGTCGGGGTCCGGAGCTGTGGCATCAGCGCTCGTACCTGGCCCGCGTCGTGAGCCTCGATCGGGCGGAGGGGATCTTCGACGAGGGCATCCTCCCGCTGGCCCACTTCGTCGACGACTCCGACGGCCCGGACGCCGTCGCCATCACGCTGGAGTCCAACGGCCAGGATCCCCCTTACCCGACGGCATACATCCGCAGGCGCGGGCAGACGCTGCACGAGCGCTCGCTGCAGCCGCCCGACATCCTTCTCGAATACGACGGCCCGGCCTACGCGCGTGAGCTGGCCGCGGCCCTCGAGCCGGTCCTCGACCAGGCGCTGACGCGCGTAACTCCATGACCCTTCCGACCGGCACCGTCACGTTCCTGTTCACGGACATCGAAGGTTCGACGAAGCTCATGCAAGACGTCGGCGACCGCTACGTGGCGGCGCAGACCGCACACCACGACATCCTCCGGGCCGCCTTCACGGGCAGCCGCGGTCGCGAGCTGCGCACGGAAGGCGATTCGTTCTTCGCCGTTTTCGAGAGCGCAGTCGATGCGTGTGGAGCGGCCGCAGCCGCGCAGACGGCGTTCGCGCAGCACGAGTGGCCGGAAGGCGTCGAGCTGCGCGTGCGCATGGGCATGCACACCGGCGAGGCGCCGCTGGTCGGCAACGAGTACATCGGCCTCGACGTCCACCACGCCGCGCGCGTGGCCTCGGCCGCTCACGGCGGGCAGGTGCTCGTCTCGGAGACGACGCGCGCGCTGGTCGACGAGCACCTATCCGACGGTCTGTCGCTGCGCGACCTCGGCACGCACCGGCTGAAGGACCTCGCGCGACCCGAGCGCCTGTACCAGCTGCTGATCCCGGGCGCGCGAGACCAGTTCCCGGCGCTCCGGACGCTCGACTCCACACCCAACAACCTGCCGACCCAGCTGACCAGCTTCATCGGCCGCGACCAGGACGTCGCCGAGGCGAAGCGGCTGCTGCGCGGCACGCGCCTGCTCACACTGACCGGCCCGGGCGGCATCGGCAAGACGCGTCTGAGCCTGCAGCTCGCGGCCGACGTGGTGCAGGAGTTTCCGGGAGGCGTCTACTTCGTGCCTCTGTCCGCCGTGACCGACGCCGGCTTGATCCCCTCGGTGCTCGCCCACACCCTCGGCGTGCCGGTCGCGGGCACCAAGACGCCGCAGGAGGTGGCCCTCGAATACCTGAGTGACAAGACCGTGCTCCTCGTCCTCGACAACTTCGAGCAGCTGCTTCCCGACGGAGCGACGGTGGTGTCAGATCTGCTCCACGGAGCGTCCGGCCTGAAGGCCGTGGTCAGCAGCCGCGCGGTGCTGCACGTCTATGGCGAGCAGGAGCTCGCGGTGCAGCCGCTGCGGCTCCCCGACATGCGCGCGCTTCCCTCGCTCGCGGCGCTGTCGCAGTACGAGGCGGTGAAGCTCTTCATCGAGCGCGCCGTGGCCGTGAGGCCGAACTTCCAGGCCACCAACGAGAACGCCCCCGCGATCGCCGGAGTGTGCGAGCGGGTCGACGGCCTCCCGCTCGCCATCGAGCTCGCGGCCGCGAGGATCAAGCTCTTCACCCCGCAGGCGTTGCTCGGGCGGCTCGAGACGAGCCTCAAGGTGCTGGGCGCCGGCGCCCGCGACCTGCCGGGCCGGCAGCAGACGCTGGCGGGCGCGATCGCCTGGAGCTACGACCTGCTCGACGAGCCGCACCGGCGCCTGTTCCAGCGCTTCTCGGTGTTCATGCGCGGCGCCAACCTCGAGCAGGCCGAGACGGTCTGCGAAGCCGCGGACCTCGGCCTGGACGTGCTCGAGGGCCTCGACGAGCTGGCGGACCAGAGCCTGCTTCGCCGCATGCCCGACTTCGAGGAGCCGCGGCTGCTCATGCTCCAGGTCGTGCGGGAGTATGCACTCGAGCGCCTGGACGAGAGCGGCGAGCACGACGCCGTCTGCCGGCGCCACGCGGCGGCCTACGTCGCCCTGGCCGAGGCCGCCGAACCCAATTACTTCGGCGCCCGCCAGAGGGAGACGCTCGACCGGCTTGAGCTCGACCACGACAACTTCCGCTCCGCGCTCGACTACGTCATCGGCAGCGGCGACGCCGAGAGCGCGCTGCGGCTCGGTTGGTCGCTGTGGCGCTTCTGGCAGATGCGGGGCCACCTCCACGAGGGCCGCGCCCTTCTCGAGCGGATTCTCGCCATGCCCGGCGCGAGCGACCATCGACAGCGGCGGATGAAAGCGCTGGAGGCGCTGGGCGGGATCGCTTACTGGCAGGGCGATATGCCTGGGGCGCAGGTCTACTACGACGAGTGCCTGGCGGAGGCGCGCGCCTCTGGCGACAAGCGCGCTCTCACCAACGCGCTGTACAACGCGTCCTTCCCGGTGCTCGTCTCCCGCCTCGACGTCACGCGCGGCCGGGCGCTGCTGGAGGAGGCCGTGCCCCTCTTCCGCGAGCTTGGCGACCAGCGCGGTCTCAGCCAGGTGCTGTGGGGCCTCGGCAACCTGCTGTCTTACGAGGACAGGCTCGACGAGGCGGCCACCGCCCTCGAGGAGGCGATCGCGGCCTTTCGCTCGACCGACAACCGGTTCGGCCTCGCGTGGGCGCTGCACACGGCCGCGACAGTCGCCATCAAGCGTCGCGAGGCCGCGGTCGCGGCCCCGTTGGTGAACGAATCGCTCCGGATCTTTTCCGAGGCCGGCGACGTGTCCGGGATCGTCGTCCTCCTCGACGACACCGCGGCCCTGGCCCAGCTGCGGGGCGACATGCGCCGCGCTCTGAGGCTGGGGGGCGCAGCCGCCGCCCACCGGGCTACCACCGGCGCCGGGCTCGGCATGATCATCGGCCTGGAGCAGGGCTGGACCTGGCAGGATTCGCTGACCGACGAGACGCGCCGCAAGGCGTGGGCCGAAGGTGGCGCGCTGAGCATCGACCAGGCGGTGGCCGAAGCCCTGGCCTCCGACGAGGCGGTCGAGGCCGGCGCGTGATCGCGGACGAGCTCTGCGCCCATCTGCGCGACGTGGGCGGCGACGTCGAGCCGCGTACCCCCGAAGGCTGCGAGGAGTGCCTGAAGGCCGGCGACGGCTGGGTCCACCTCCGCCTGTGCATGGCGTGCGGCCACGTCGGCTGCTGCGACGACTCCAAGAACAAGCACGCCAGCAAGCACGTGCGCGCGAGCGGACACCCTGTGGTCAGGTCGCTCGAGCCCGGCGAGAGCTGGCTGTACTGCTACCCGGACGACCTCTTCTACGACCCGGAGGGATAGCCGGACGGCCTAGAGCTTTTTCCGCCCCGCGAACCCTTCGCCGACGCGGTGCCAGTGCTCGACCCTCTCCTCGCCCAGCTTCCAGCACAGCTCGACGAGCTCGCCGTCGCGGTAGGACGGAAAGTCGATCAGGCCCTCGAGCGGGCCCTTCAGCTGGATGCCCATCGTGTTGAGGTTCAGCACGGCCTTCAGCAGCTCCTCTTCGGCGCCCTGCACCGCGTCGCGGGCCTGCTGCTCGCGGGCGTGGTCGTCGCCGTTGGCGCTCGGGCGCTGGGCCGCGTACTCGGCCATGCGCAGCTGCTCCTCCAGGTCAGGACGCAGTGCGGACAGCTCCGCGATCTGGGACACGATCGGCCGCACCCGCGGCAGCTCGCGGTTGGCCTCCTCGACCGTGTACGTGCGGAGCCTCTGCACGGCTCAACGATACTTCCTCGGATGGATGCGGCGGCGATGCGGAAGCGGCTCGAAGAAGCGCGTGTCGCGCATCTCGCCACGGCCGACGCGGAGGGCCGGCCGCACGTCGTCCCCATCGCTTTTGCGCACCATGACGAAAACCTCTACTTCGTCGTCGACGACAAACCCAAGCGAAGCCGCGACCTCAAGCGCCTGCGCAACATCGCGGGGAATCCGCGTGTAAGTGTCCTCGTCGACCACTACGAAGATGACTGGACGAGGCTGTGGTGGGTCCGCGTCGACGGCGTCGCGCACGTCCTCGTTCACGACGCGGAGGCGCAGCGCGCCATCGACCTGCTCGCCCGCAAATACGGGCAATACCGCACCGCGAAGCCGCCAGGACCGGTCATCGAAATCACGATCCTGAGGATGACCGGCTGGGCCGCCGCTGAAAACCCAGCCTGTTAA